>CAXBHD010000194.1:0-6604 GCA_963975335.1 uncultured Devosia sp.
CCTCAATGGTCGCCAGATCGAGCCGCAGGTGAAAGCTGGGCCAGAGGATGGAATTGGAAAAGCCGGCATAATAGGCGTGGTGATCGGTGCGGGTCAGGTCGATCTGGGCAACCGTCAGCCCGTCGATATCCTCAAAGCGCGCCTCGGGAGAAGGCGTATCGACGAGCTTGCCGGACCAGCCGAACCAGAAGCCCTCGCGTTCGGCCAGCGTCTTGCGCAAGGCCACGGCCAGGCCCCCCGCAGCCGGACCCTTGCCCGGCGTGCGGTTTGAAACAACGATCAGTCTAGTCATGCAGTGCCCCCACGGCGTCGTTACAGCAATCCATCAATGTTCGGGCATCGGCTCCCGCTCGCGCGCGGCAATCTCGCCCAGGCCCTGCAACAGGGCGCGGACCGAGCCGACATCGGCAATGCGCATGCGCGCGGCGGTCTCGCCATCGCCCAGCTTGATGCCGACCCCGCCCATTTCCTGTGCGGCAATGAAGCCGTCCTCGTCGGTGACATCATCGCCGATAAAGATCGGCGTGCGGCCGATAAAGGGCTCTTCCTGCATGAAGGCGCGCAGGGCATCGCCCTTGCTGGCGCCGCGCGGGCGGGCCTCCAATACCATCTTGCCCGGCACGAGCATGAAGTGATCATGCCGTTGCACGATATCCTGCATGGCCGCGCGCACGGTTTCCTCGAGCTCGGGCGCCTGGCGGAAATGCAGCGCCACCGCGCCCTGCTTGGTTTCAAGGATCAGGGCCGGCTCGGCCTCGACCAGTGGCGCCAGGGCCGCGGCAATGGCCTCGGCACCGGCCAGCGCGGCGGGGTCGATATCTTCCAATACGCCATCGGCCCGGCGGCGCTGGGTGCCATGGGCGCCCGCCACCGGCAGCAGCAGGGGCGACAGGAAGCGGTCGATCTCGGCGATTTCGCGGCCGGTCAGCACGGCGAAGGCGGAATTGAATTCGAGTGCAGTCTGTTCAAGGCTATGGGCCAGCGATGCGGGGACAGCGATGCTGTCGGGAGTATCGGCCAGCTCGACCAGCGTGCCATCGAAATCGGTGAAAATGGCCAGCAAGGGAGCGCCGGGAACGCTGCTGTCTGTCTGTGGCATGGGAGCCTCATATGGATTGGTTCGGTACAGTAACGCGCAGGCGGGCAAATGGTTCGCTTGCGCGGCACCGTCACATGGCTGGCATGCGACATCGGCTATTCTGTCGGCTGGCGAATGCACCCAATGGTCGGGCCAGCCGCATCAGGCGCAGCGAGATGACACAGCCATGACTTTTTTGCCCCTCGCCAAACCGACCCGCATGCCGCAATGGCTGGCCGTGGTGCTGTTCGCGCTGGCCTTGAGCCTGCTGACCTTTGCCGCCTCGTTTGCCGAGGCGCCCTATAGCGAATTCCGGCCCAGCGTCACGGCGGCGCCGTAAGCCTCAGGCCAGGGGAATGCCCCTTCCGCCCTTGTCCTGCTGATAGAACGAGGATGCCTCGGCGTAGAAGGCGCTGATGTCGTCGAGCCGGGCCATCAGCGCTTCGCGATGGTCGCGGTCGAGCCCGGCGATCATCTGGATCAGGCTATGGCTGGTCCAGAACTGGTTGGTCCGGTTATAGAGCGGGCGATCGGGCGAGACGGTATCGCTGCCCGGCTCGGGCACGGCATAGACTTGCTTGAGAATGGCGATGTCGTGCGGAATGCCGAAGCTGTCGCGCGTGTCCTCATAGCTGAACAGATAGTAGAAATTGTCAAAGCCGCCCCAGGTAATGCCTGAAAGGCAGAGCGAGCAGGGCTCGTGGGTGGCCAGAAACAGGCAGTCCTTGGCGGCCGGGCGCTGGTCGGCGGGCAGTTCGTAAAAGCGCTTGATGGCGTGCATTTCGCCATGCCAGAGCGGATTTTCGGTCTCGTTATTGGTCTCGGCGACCACCAGCGACAGGTCCGACTTGCGCAGGATGGCCGCGCCGAACAGCTTGTTGCCGCTGCGCACGCCCTGTCGGGTGCGGGCGGCGATATCGTTCTGGATGACGTCAAACATCCGGTCGACTAGGGCGGCGTTGCTCATGTTCTGCCGATCTATTGCTGGGCTTGAATGATGGGGGGCGTGTCGAAATGATGCTCTTGCAGATTATTGCCGTCGCCGCCGCGATCGACCACGAGGAAATCGCTCTCGGCCTCGAGCGGGGTCAGCACGCCGTGCCAGGTATTCATGGCAATGTTGACGCCCTGGCCCGCTGCCGGGCGGAAGGCGCGGATGCCCACGGGCATGCCGCCCTCATCCTCGGCAACGATGGCCAGCCAGGGATTGCTGGACAGGGGATAGAAGGCCTGGCTGCCCAGGGGATGGCGTTCCACCAGGGTCAGGCGCAGCGGCAGCTGGTAGGGCTGGCCGCGGAACAGCGACAGCAGCGGCCTGGCATGCACGCCGCCCAGTTCGATGCGCGCCAGATCGTGATAGCGCTCGGTCATGCCATTGTTGATGGGGTAATGGCTGGCGCCGGCCAGTTCGATGACCTGGCCGAAGGGCGCAAAGGCCTCTGCCGTCAGCGGCTCGATCAGGATGCTGCTCACCGCTTCACAGCCCCAGCTTCATGTGGCGGTTGACGTCCTTGTAGAGCAGGTAGCGGAAGCGGCCGGGGCCGGCATAGCAGGCCTGGGGGCAGAAGGCGCGCAGCCACATGAAATCGCCGGCCTCGACCTCGACCCAGTCGCGGTTGAGCCGATAGACCGCCTTGCCCTCAAGCACATAAAGGCCGTGCTCCATGACATGGGTTTCCTCGAAGGGGATGACGGCGCCCGGCTCGAGGGTGACGATATTGACATGCATGTCATGGCGCAGGTCGGTGGGATCGACAAAGCGGGTCGTGCCCCAGCGATTGGCGGTATCGGGCATCCAGATGATCGGCTCGTCATTTTCGTTGGCGACAAAGGCCGTGGGCCTGGCAATGCTGTCAACGGCTTCATAGCGCTTGCGCAGCCAGTGAAAGCGGACCGGTTCGGTGCCCTTGTTGAACAGCGTCCAGGCGCTGCCGGGGGGCAGGAAGGCATAGCCGCCGGGCTTGAGCAGATGGTTCTTGCCGTCAAGCGTCAGGGTCGCCTGGCCGGCCACGACAAAGAGCACGCCCTCGGCCTCCGGATTGGGCTCGGGCTGGCTGCTGCCGCCGCCGGGAAAGACTTCCATGATATATTGCGAGAAGGTCTCGGCAAAACCCGAAAGCGGGCGGGCAATGATCCAGGCCCGGGTATCGGCCCAGTGCGGCAGATAGCTGGTGACGATGTCGCGCATCACGCCATGGGGAATGAGGGCATAGGCCTCGGTAAAGACCGCGCGGCCGGTATGCAGTGCGGTTTGCGGGGGCAGGCCGGCGCTGGGCGAAGCGTAGATCGGGTCTGGCATGGGGTCCGGGCGCGTTGGTGTGGGTCGGATAAAGTTGGCAGGTATCGCGGTCGGTGGCTAGGCCGGGCGGCGCAGATCGCTGATGAGGGTGCCCGCCGCGAGCGCATCGGCCTCGTGATCGGGCTCGCGCCAGGTTTCGGCCAGGCCCGCGCTGTACCAGTCCTGCATGGCCGGCAGGGCCAGCAGGCGGGCGGCATAGGCGTCGGCGGGCGGGCTCAGGGTCAGGCCATAGGTCTGCAGGCGCAAGGCCACCGGGGCGTAAAAGGCGTCGGCGGCGGTGAAGGCAGCGCCGGCGAGGAAGGGCCCGCCAAAGCGCGACAGGCCCTCGCACCAGATTTCGTCAATGCGGGTGAGATCGGCCTGCAGGTCCGGCGTGACGGCGTGGAGGGCGATGCGCAGGCCGCAATTCATGGTGCAGATATTGCGCAGGCTGGCAAAGCCGGCATGCATTTCCGCACTGATGGCGCGGGCGAAGGCGCGCGCCGCTCTGTCGGCGGGCCAGACCTGGGGATGGGTCTCGGCGACATATTCCGCAATGGCCAGGGAATCCCAGACCTTGATGTCACCATCGACCAGCAGCGGCACCCGCCCGGTGGGCGAAAAGGCGCGGAAGGCGTCGTGGCTGCCATGGGCAATGAAGGGCTCGAGCCGCTCGGTAAAGGCGATATCGAGCGCCTTGAGCAGCAGCCAGGGGCGCAGCGACCAGGACGAATAATTCTTGTTGCCGATAATGAGCGTGAACATGGCGGGCCTCCAGACAGGTGGAGTTAGCCTGCAGCCCTGCGGCATGCAAGCGGCCAGCCTTGGCCAGCGGGCTTGAGCGAGCCGGCCAGACCGCCATTTGCGATGCGCCGGCCCCGCATGGGCGGGGCGCAAGCTGGGCAAAAGAGTTTGGAATTCAAGGCGGTATGGTTTTTGTGCCTTCTTGTGGCGCCGCCGCGCGTCGCCAGATAGGGGCGGCGGCCTGTGGCCGGCTCACCTCCCGAGCCCGCCATGCAGGCCGCCCATACCCCAGGAAATGACGATGCTGCTCGAAAAGCTGAACTGGCGCTATGCCACCAAGAAGATGGACCCCGCCAAGCCTGTCTCTGCCGACAAGGTAGAGCGCATTGTTGAAGCGGCGCGCCTGGCGCCGACGTCCAGCGGCCTGCAGCCCTTCCAGGTCATTGCGGTGACCAGCCCGGACGTGCGCGCCCAGTTGCGCGCTGCCGCCTATGACCAGGCGCAGCTGACCGAAGGCTCCCATGTTCTGGTCTTCGCCGCCTGGGACAATTATACCGAAGCGCGCATCGACAATGTGCTGGCCCTGACTGTGGCCGAACGCGGTGGCAGCAGCGACGCGCTGGATGCCTATTATGCCCGGCTCAAGGGCATGTATCTGCCGCGCGAGGCCGCAGCCAATTTCGAACACGCTGCCCGCCAGGCCTATATCGGCTTTGGCATGTCGATCGCCCAGGCGGCCTTTGAAGGCGTGGATGCGACGCCGATGGAAGGCTTTGAGCCGGCCAGGTTTGACGAGATCCTCGGCCTGAGGGCACAGGGCCTGCGCGCGGTCTGCGTGCTGGCGCTCGGCTACCGGGCCGACCAGGGGGACTGGTTGCTGGGCCTCAAGAAGGTTCGCCGCTCGACGGCCGATTTCGTCACCGAAATCGCCTGAAGGCGGAGCCAATGATCAGCATGCGCGGCCGCCCGGTCGCGCATGCCCTGTTCAGGGCAGCATGGCCTTGAGACGGAGCAAAGCGATGCGCTCGACCTGGGCGCAGGCGGTGGCGAATTCGGCTTGGGCGTCATTGTGCAGCCGGGTTTCGAAGGCTTCGAGAATGGTTTCCTTGGTATTGTCGCGGACGGCGATGATGAAGGGAAAGCCGAACTTGTCGACATAGGCGGTGTTGAGCATGGTGAAGCGCTGCCGCTCGCCATCGGTCAGCGCGTCGAGCCCCACCGAGGCCTGTTCGGCGCTGGATTCTTCGGTCAGCCGCTTGGCGGCGGCCAGTTTGCCGGCCAGGTCGGGATGCGCCTGCAGCACGCCCAGCCGCTGCGCATCGGAGGCCATGCGGAACTGGCAGCGCAGCGCGAAATGCAGGCCGATGGCGGTGTCATTGGCCGGGGCGAGCTCGCCTTCCCAGGCGCGCTCGGCAATCCAGGGGGAGTGCTCGAAAACCGAGCCATAGCGGGCGACGAAATCGGCCTTGTCGAGCTGGGAGGGGATGACCGCGGGCGCGACATAGGGATGGGTGGCGGCCCAGTGTTCGGCAATGGCCAGCCTTGTGGGGATCCAGACCCTGTCGAAGGTGCGGATATAGTCGACGAACTTCTTGAGCCCCTGGAAGCGGCCGGGCTGGCCGACCAGGCGGCAATGCAGGCCCAGCGACATCATTTTGGGGCTGCCGGCCTCGCCCTCGGCATAGAGGCAGTCAAAGCTGTCCTTGAGGAACTGGAAATATTCCTCGCCATTGTCAAAGCCCGGCCCGGTGACAAAGCGCATGTCATTGGCGCTCAGCGTATAGGGGATGATGAGCTGCGGCCTGCCCTGATGCACCCGCCAATAGGGCAGGTCATCGTCATAGGTGTCCGAGATATAGGCAAAGCCGCCCTCTTCGGAGACCAGGTCAATGGTGTTGAGGCTCGAGCGCCCGGTATACCAGCCGCGCGGCCGTTCGCCGGTGGCAATGGTATGCAGGCGTATGGCCTCGGCGATCTGGGCGCGCTCCTCGTCGGGCGGCATGTCCTTGTGCTGCACCCATTTGAGGCCATGGCTGGCAATCTCCCAGCCGGCCTCCTGCATGGCCGCCAGCTGGGTGGGGGCGCGCATCAGCGCGGTGGCGACGCCATAGATGGTGACGGGCAGGTTGGCCTGGGTAAACAGGCGGTGCAGGCGCCAGAAGCCGGCCCGGGCGCCATATTCATACATGCTCTCCACATTGGCATGGCGCTGGCCGGGCCAGGGCGCCGCGCCGATGACATCGGCGAGAAAGGCCTCCGAGGCGGCGTCGCCATGCAGGATATTGTTTTCCCCGCCCTCTTCATAATTGAGCACGAACTGCACCGCGACATGGGCGCCGCCGGGCCAGCTGGCCTGGGGTGGGATGGGGCCGTGGCCGTGCATGTCGCGGGGGTAACGCATGGGTGAGTACTCTTTGATCGGGTGCCGGATGATAGTATGGCCTTGCGGGCGGCAATCAAGATGCACAAAAATGGACCAGATGGTAAAATATGGGCATTGCGGA
>CAXBHD010000195.1:0-6604 GCA_963975335.1 uncultured Devosia sp.
CAGCCTCTCGATCACCGATGTCGCCAATCGCACCGGGCTGGAGCGCGCCACTGCCCGGCGCTGCCTGCTCACCCTCACCCATCTCGGCTATGCCACCTATGACGGCAAGTTCTTCCGGCTGACCCCGCGCATCCTCAATCTGGGCCATTCCTATCTGGCTGCCACCCCGCTGCCGCGGCTGATCCAGCCCTTTCTCGACGCCCTCTCCGCCCAGATCCACGAATCCTCCTCCGCCGCCGTGCTAGACAATACCGACATCCTCTATATCGCCCGCGCCGCCCATCGCCGCGTCATGTCGATCAATCTGGGCGCCGGCGCGCATATGCCGGCCTATTGCACCTCCATGGGCCGCATCATGCTCGCCGCCCTGCCCGCCGCCCAGGCGGCCGATATCCTCGGTCGCTCCAATCTCATCGCCTATACCAGAAAGACCAAGGCCGACCTGGCCACGATCACCACCGAACTGGCCGTGGTGGCCGCCCAGGGCTTTGCCGTCATCGACGAGGAGCTTGAGCTTGGCCTCTGCTCCATCGCCGTGCCCCTGCTCAATCCGCAGGGCCAGACCGTTGCCGCCCTCAATATCGGCGCCCAGTCGGCCCGGGTCTCGACCTCGCACATGATCGCCCATTTCCTCCCGCTGATGCGCAAGGTACAGGCCGAATTGCGCCCGCTGCTGCGCTAGCACCCCGCTGGCGCCGCCCCGCCGGGCCGATGCATCACTGTCACAAACACGCGCTAGAAAACCGGCATGCACGGCTGTGAGTCCGGCCTTATGGGCCCGCCCGCAGCCCGGCCGACACCGCCTTAAGCAAACGTCATATTTGCTGACTGACCACGTGTGCATTCCCATTACATTAACGAATTCAGGGCATTAACCTGTCACAAACGCGTCATGGAACTGCAATAAAACAGTCGCACACCCCCCATATGGTCGGCCTCGTCAAAGGGCGGCGCCGGGGATGAGTTCTCGGATCGGCCCGCCGGGTTTGAACTGAATTCCGAAAAGGAAATTCCCATGAAGTCTGCAATTTTCGCCAGTGCTGCCGTAGTCGCGCTCGTCGCGTTCGGCACCCCAGCCGCTTTCGCCCAGTCGCGCGATCAGATCCGCATCGTCGGCTCGTCCACCGTGTTCCCCTACACCCAGGCTGTTTCCGAGCAGTTCGCTGCTGCAACCGGCGGCACGGCCCCAGTCGTTGAATCGACCGGCACCGGCGGCGGCATGCAGATTTTCTGCGGCGGCGTTGGCCCTGACCATCCCGATATCACTGGTGCATCGCGCGCCATGAAGCAGTCGGAATTCGAACTCTGCCAGACCAATGGCGTTGACTCGGTCACCGAAGTGCTGATCGGCTATGATGGCCTGTCGATTGCCCATTCCCAGCAGGGTCCAGACCTTGCCCTGACCAAGGCCCAGATCTTCCAGGCCCTGGCCGCTCAGGTTGAAGTTGACGGCGAGATCGTCGACAATCCCTACAAGAACTGGTCCGAGATCGACGCTTCGCTGCCAGACACCGCCATCACCGTGTTCGGCCCACCGCCGACTTCGGGCACCCGCGACGCCTTTGTCGAGCTGGTCATGATCGAAGGCTGCGAAACCTTCCCCGCCATCGAAGCTCTCGAAGGCGATGCCAAGGACGAAGTCTGCGAGCGCATGCGCCAGGACGGTCCCTTCATCGAAGCCGGTGAAAACGACAACCTGATCGTGCAGCGCCTCAATGCCGACAGCAATGCCCTGGGCATCTTCGGCTACTCGTTCCTCTATGAAAACAGCGACACCCTCAAGGCCGTTGCCGTTGAAGGCGTCGTCCCCACCACCGAAACCATCGCTGATGGCTCCTACTCGGTGTCGCGTCCCCTCTACATCTACGTCAAGAACGCCCATAAGGGTGTGATCCCCGGCCTCGAAGAATTCGTCACCGAATATGTGTCGGAAGAATCCTTCGGCGAAGGCGGCTACCTCTCCGAGCGCGGCCTGATCCCGCTGAGCGCCGAAGAGCGCGACGCCACCCGCGCTGCCGTTGCCGACTCGACGGCAATGACCGCCGGTAAGTAAGTCTCTGGGAGCCGGGTTCGCCCGGCTCCCGCCCTTTTCCGTCTCTGCTGGAGGCTTCTGTGGTCGGCTACCTGCTTCTTGCCATTGTGGTATTTGCCCTCGTGGCCTTCTGGGTCGGCCGCTCGGCTGGCAATCGTTTCGTCAGCGCCAATGGCGCCTCCGTGCATTCGCTGCCCGGCTATCACGGCGCCTTCGTCGCCGTCTGGGTCGGCATTCCCGCCCTGATCATGCTGCTGCTCTGGGTCATGGCGCAGGGCACCGTCCTCGACAACATGCTGCTGGGCACCCTGCCTGCCTCCATGCTCGATGGCGCCAGCGCCGCTGATCGCAGCCTGCTGCTCTCCGAAATCAAGAATGTCGCTGCCGGTCGCATCTTCAGCACCCCGGCGCCCGAAATCACCGCCGCTGCCGAAGCCCTGCTGCGCTGGAAGCAGGTCGCCGACTGGCTGATGGTCGTGGTGATCGTCGCCGCCATGCTGCTGGCGCTGTTCGTGTCCTATTCCCGCCTGGCACCGCGCTTTCGTGCCCGCCACGGCGTCGAACGGGTGACCACTATCGTCATGGTCGCCTGCTCGGTGGCCGCCATTCTGGTGACCGTCGGCATCATTGCCTCGCTGGTCTACGAATCCTTTGAATTCTTCTCCATGGTGCCGGTGCACGAATTCCTCTTCGGCCTGCGCTGGGAGCCCCAGATCGCCATTCGCGCCGATCAGGTCGCCGGCAATGGTGCCTTCGGCGCGGTCCCGGTCTTTCTGGGCACGATCGTGATCTCGGCCATCGCCATGCTGGTGGCCGTCCCGATCGGCCTCTACACCGCCATCTATCTCACCGAATATGCCAATGATCGCGCCCGCAACATTGTCAAGCCGATCATGGAAATCCTGGCTGGCGTGCCTACCGTGGTTTACGGCTTCTTTGCCGTGCTGACCGTGGCGCCGGCCATCCGCGAGGCCGGCAGCCTGCTCGGCCTGGCCACCTCGCCCAATAGCGCCCTGGCCGCAGGCGGCGTCATGGGCATCATGATCATCCCCTTCATCTCCTCGCTGGCCGACGACGCCATCCGCGCCGTGCCCCGGTCGCTGCGCGACGGCTCCATGGCCATGGGCGCCACCCGCGCCGAAACCATGACCAAGGTCCTGCTGCCCGCGGCCCTGCCGGGCATTATGGGCGGCGTGCTGCTGGCCCTGTCGCGCGCCATTGGTGAAACCATGATCGTGGTGATGGCCGCCGGCCTGATCGCCACGCTCAACATCAACCCGCTCGACTCGGTCACCACCGTGACCGTGCAGATCGTCACCCTGCTGATCGGCGACACCGCCTTCGATAACCCCAAGACCCTCGCCGCCTTTGCCCTGGGTCTGGTGCTCTTTCTGGTAACCCTGGGGCTGAACGTCATCGCCCTGACCATCGTCCGCCGCTACCGCGAACAGTACGACTGAGGCCATCATGTCCGAAGCACTCGTCTCGACCCCCGCCATCAGTCAGGATCGCATCCGCCTGCGCAATCGGCGCAATGCGGCCGATTTCCGCCTGCGCGCCTATGGCCTGATCGCCATCGGCACCGCCATCGGCCTGCTGTCCATCCCGCTGTTCACCCTGGTCATCGGCGGCTATTCCGCCTTCGTGCAGACCCATATTCGCGTGGATTTCCCGATCTCGGCCGAAAATGTCGATCCGGCCAATCCGGCGGAAGGCAATTGGCGCGCCGTGGTCAGCGACGCCATGCAGACCCTGGTGCCCGGCGCCAATAGCCCGGCCGAAACCCGCGCCATTGCCCAGATCCTGACCAGCAATACCCAGTTCTTCGTGCGCAATGCCGTCATCGCCAATCCTTCGGTCATCGGCGGCACGCTGACGCTCGAAGTGCCGGCCGCCGATATTTTCGACCAGCTCAACAAGGGCAATATCAGCCGCGACACGCCCGAACAGAACCGCCGCGTCAACGATCAGCAGATTGGCTGGTTCGATACGCTGGTCGAGCAGGGCCGCGTCAGCACCCCGTTCAACTGGGGCCTGTTCTTCAATGCCGACAGCCGCTTCCCCGAAATTGCCGGCCTGTCGGGCGCCATTGTCGGCTCCTTCTATGCCCTGCTGGTCTGCTTCCTGATCAGCTTCCCCGTCGGCATCGCCGCGGCGATCTATCTTGAGGAATTCGCGCCCAAGAATCGCTGGACCGACCTGATCGAAGTCAACATCAACAATCTGGCCGCCGTGCCCTCCATCGTCTTCGGCCTGCTCGGCCTGGCGGTATTCCTGCAGGTCTTCGGCCTGCCCCGCTCGGCGCCGCTGGTGGGTGGCCTGGTGCTGGCTTTGATGACCCTGCCCACCATCATCATTGTCACCCGCAATGCCCTCAAGGCCGTGCCGCCCTCGATTCGCGAAGCCGGTTACGGCATGGGCGCCTCGCCCCAGCAGGTGATCTGGCACCATGTCCTGCCCCTGTCGCTGCCCGGCATCCTGACCGGCACCATTATCGGCCTCGCCCAGGCTCTCGGCGAAACCGCGCCCCTGCTGCTGATCGGCATGAATGCTTTCATCACCAGCCCGCCGGGCGGCGTGATGGAAGCGTCCACGGCGCTGCCAACCCAGATCTATATCTGGGCCGACAGCCCCGAACGCGGCTTCGTCTCGCGCACCTCGGCCGGCATTCTGGTTCTCCTTGGCTTCCTGCTGCTGATGAACGCCATTGCCATTTTCCTGCGGCAGCGCCTCGAGCGACGCTGGTAAGCGCCAGCCCGCCACAAACCGAGCTTAAAAGGAATGACGCAAATGGATATGGTCACCGGCAAGCCCAAAATGACTCAGCAATCAGTGAACAGCACCATGAACCCTACTGACGCCCTTGAACGGCCGATCCGCCTCACCGCCCGCGATGTCACCGTTCATTACGGCGCCAAGCAGGCCCTGTTCGGCATCTCCATCGACATCCCCGATCGCGCCGTGACCTCCTTCATCGGCCCATCGGGCTGCGGCAAGTCGACCTTCCTGCGCTGCATCAACCGCATGAACGACACTATTGAAGGCGCCGTGGTCGGCGGCACCATCAAGCTCGATGGCGACGACGTCTATGCGCCCGAGCTGGACGTGGTCGAGCTGCGCGCCCGGGTCGGCATGGTCTTCCAGAAGCCCAATCCCTTCCCCAAGTCGATCTACGACAATGTGGCCTATGGTCCCAAGATCCACGGCATTGCCCGCTCCAAGACCGATCTCGACGAGATCGTCGTGTCGTCCCTGCGCAAGGCCGGCCTCTTCGAAGAGGTCAAGGATCGCCTCAACGAGCCCGGCACCAGCCTGTCGGGCGGCCAGCAGCAGCGCCTCTGCATTGCCCGCGCCATCGCCGTCGGCCCCGAAGTGATCCTGATGGACGAGCCCTGCTCGGCCCTCGACCCGATCGCCACCGCCATCATCGAGGAGCTGATCGACGAGCTGCGCGAGAACTATACCATCGTCATCGTCACCCACTCCATGCAGCAGGCCGCCCGTGTCAGCCAGCGCACGGCCTTCTTCCATCTGGGCAATCTGGTCGAGGAAGGTGTCACCGAGGACATCTTCACCAATCCGACCCACAAGCAGACCCAGGATTACATCATGGGCCGCATCGGCTAATCCCGACGCCCGCAAACATGTCGGCACCCGGTTTTGCGGACCGGTTGCCCGCTCCAAGGTCCAGAGGAACACCATGGCTCCCGAACACATCGTCTCTTCCTACAATGACGAACTCGTCGCCCTCGCCCAGACGATCGCCGAAATGGGTGGCCAGGTCGAAGTCGCCATTGAAAACGGCACCAAGGCCCTGCTCGATCGCGAACTGGCCGACCTGACCATCATCGCCGATCAGCGCATCGACGACATGCAGCGCCGCATCGACGATATGGCCGTGTCCATGATCGCCCGCCGCCAGCCCATGGCCTCGGACCTGCGCTCCATCATCACCGCCATCCACGTCGCCTCCGATCTCGAACGCGTCGGCGACATGGCCAAGCAGCTGGCCCGCCGCTCGCTCAAGCTCGATGGCCTCAGCCTGCAGCCCACTTTCTACAATGGCGTGCGCAACATGACCGCTTTGGTGCTGCGCCAGATCAAGGAAGCGCTCGACGCCTATTCCAACCGCGACGCCGACGGCGCCATCGAGGTCTGCAACCGCGATGACGAGGTGGACGCCATGTACACCTCTTTGTTCCGCGAACTGCTCACCTATATGATGGAAGATCCGCGCAACATCACCCCTTGCACCCATCTGCTGTTCTGCGCCAAGAGCTTGGAACGCATTGGCGATCACGCCACCAATATTGCTGAACGCGCCTATTACCTGCAGACCGGCAAGCAGCTCTCCAGCGATGTCGAGGAACTGCAGCGGACCCAGATCAAGGCCTAGACCATGCCGGCTACCATTCTTGTCGTCGAGGATGAAGGCGATATCGCCATCCTCCTGCGCTACAATCTCGAAGCCGAGGGTTTTCGCGTCGTCACCGCCGAAACCGGTGACGAGGCCCAGCATGCCATTCAGGACAAGCTGCCCGATCTGATCCTGCTTGATTGGATGCTGCCCGA
>CAXBHD010000196.1:0-6599 GCA_963975335.1 uncultured Devosia sp.
ATGTAGATATCGTGCGGATCCCGCATGTATTGCCCCTTTGCTGTGCCGGTTCGCGCACCGGTTCGCATTGTCTTTGGTTGGGACACGATGGCCGCCTGGAACAGTAAGGCCCGCTCTGGCGATCGTGTCAATTCAAGTCAGCCCGGCCACCCTGGCAGCCGATGCCGCATCACTGCGCGGTAAAGGCACAGATAGGCGGCATTGCGGCGCTCTTCAATAGGCCGAGTGCCGCGGCGTCCATTCTTCCGGCGCGGGGTTAATTACCGGTTGCCGCTGGGCGTCACCACGGCAATATCGCCGCCTCAGGCCGAAAAGCTGACAGCCACGCCCTTTTTCTTGAAATAGGACTGCATGATCTTGCGGCCCTGCCGGTTGGACTGGGCCAGCTTGGCGGGTTCGAACACGGCTTCCTTGACACCCTCGCGCGCCATCGCCGCCTTGAGCGCGGCAATATGCAGGTCGATGTCTTCGTTATTGTTCTTGATCGACGCATAGATGGCGTCGGTGGCTTCGGTCAGGGTCAGGTCGCTCAATTCGGGCTCCAAAGGATCGGGTCTAGAGTTTGGCTGCCTTCAAGACATCATTGATGCGCGATTGCCAACCTTTTCCTGTGGCTTTGAACTTTTCAATCACTTCGGAATCGAGCCGCGGCGAGATCTGCTGCTTGGGCGCCTCGAGTTTCGGCCGCCCGCGCGACCGTCGGATGCTCTCGGCAAGGTCGAGGAAAACTTCGGCAAAGGGACGGGCCTGAGCAAAACCCTCCGCGGTCCATTCCGGATTGTCCGAAACGGCGTCCCAATCCTTCTGGGTGTATCCCTGACCCTCTTCAAATCCTTTTGGCTTGCTCATAGAGCCTCCTTTCGGCCCGTCGAGCCTCCTTTCGGCCCGTCGGGCGGGCGGAGACAGGAGCAACTCGAACCTTCAGCGGTATATCTCGCGCCGATGTCCAACTTCGACCACTAGAACGACAAGCCGATTGTGCTGAATCTCGCATACCAGCCGGTAGTCCCCAACTCGATAGCGCCAGTGGCCACTGCGTTCGGAGCCCTGCAAGGCCATCCCGAGCGCACGAGGGTCGTCCGCCACCGCAACGCGATCAATCAGATATTGCCGGATACGGCGGGCGACAACCTTGTCTAGGCGCCGCATCTGCCGAGCAGCCTGATCTGAAAACTCAATCGTCCAGCCCAAGTTCTTCGCTCAATTCGTCGAGGCTGACGGTCTTCAATGTGCCTTCAGCTCGACGTTTTTCGTAATCTGCTATAGCTGCCATGTCGTCGGCGTCCTCAACGACACGACGGGCAGCATTCAAGAGCATCACATCGAGCGCCAATCCGCTCGACTTAGCGAGAGTGACAAGCTCCGCGTATGTTTTGCTGCCTATTTCCAGTTCAATTGTATGCCGGGTCATGGGTCGACCTCCTTCGTCACACGTCCAATATAGGGCATTGCGCAGGGGGAATAAATCATCCCGCGATTGCCTTCCTGCCCCCAAGCCCTAAGGTCAATCGACACCATCCCGAAGGCACACATGGCCGCCATCATCCAGCTCAAGCCGATCACCGACGTCCCGGCCGACCGCCGCGCCAGTGCCGATCCGCGCAATCCCGCCTTCTTCCAGAATCCCTATGCCTTCTATGACCGTCTGCATGCCGAGCACTCCGCCTTTTTCTGGGAGGAGTATGGCCACTGGTGCTTTGCCGGCTTCAAGGATGTGAGCGCCCTGCTCCGCGACAAACGCTTCGGCCGTGAAATCCTGCACGTCGCCAGCCGCGAGGAACTCGGCATGCCGGCGCCCAAGGCCCATACGGCCGCCTTCGATCTTACCGAAATGCATTCTCTGCTCAATCTCGAACCGCCCGGCCATACGCGGCTGCGCACGCTGGTCAACCGGGCCTTTGTCTCGCGCCATGTCGAGCAATTGCGGCCCCGAATCATTGCCCTGGCCAATGAGATGATCGACCGCTTCGAGGGCGAGGACAGCGTCGACCTGATCAGGGCCTTTGCCGCGCCCATCCCGGCCATCATCATTGCCGAAATGATCGGCCTGCCGGCCGACAGCGCGCCGCAACTGCTCAACTGGTCCAACCGGATGGTGCAGATGTATATGTTCGGCGTCAGCCACGAGACCGAGCTCGACGCCAACCGGGCCTCGCAGGACTTCATGGACTTCGTCGCCAAGGCCATTGCCGAGCGGCGCCGGCAGCCGCGCGAGGACCTGCTCAGCCACATGCTGACCGCCGACCGCGGCGGCGACCGGCTGAGCGACGCGGAGGTGATGTCGACCGCCATCCTGCTGCTCAATGCCGGCCATGAGGCCACGGTGCACACCACCGGCAATGGCGTCAAATCCATCCTCGAATCCGGTATCGATCCGGTTACGCTTTTTGCCACGCCCGAGCAGACCGAGGCCACGGTGGAAGAGTGCCTGCGCTTTGGCGCGCCGCTGCACCTGTTCACCCGCTATGCGCTGAGCGACCTCGACTATGCCGGCATCAGCCTGCGCAAGGGCGATGTGGTCGGCCTGATGCTGGGCGCCGCCAACCGCGACCCCTTCCGCTTCGCCCAGGCCAATCGCTTCGACCCGTTCCGCACCGATGGCGCCAATGTCAGCTTCGGCGCCGGCATTCATTTCTGCATCGGCGCCCCGCTGGCCCGCATCGAATTGCAGGTCGCCTTCAACACCCTGTTCCGTCGCCTGCCCAGGCTGAGGCTGGCGGAGAAACCGCGCTATAATGACGTCTACCACTTTCATGGCCTGGAAAAGCTGATGGTGCGCTGGTCTTGACCATACCGGCCGGCGCGGCGCCACGCCTGCACTATCGGCACTATCACGCCCCTGATGGCACCGAACTCAGTTATGCCACGATCGGCGCCACCGGCGCCCCCACAATCGTGCTTTGCCATGGCCTGGCGGCCAATGGCCATCAGTTCGCCGCCGATGCGGCGCACTTTGCCGCCGCCGGCTTTCGCGTTCTGCTGCCGGACCTGCGCGGCCATGGCCGCTCGCATAGCGCCAGCGACATTGCGACAGCCGATTTTTCGATAGCCACTCTGGCCGGCGACATGCGGGCAATGCTCGACCATGCCGAAGCGCCGGTGGTGCACTGGGTCGGCAATTCGCTGGGCGGCATTGTTGCGCTGCAGCTTCTGGCGCTGGACACAGCCCGATTTGCCTCGCTGGCGCTGTTCGGCACCTGCTTTGCCCTCAACCTGCCAGCCGCCGTCGCGCCCGTCTTCCCGCTGCTCCACAAGATCCTGGGCCCGCGGCTGCTGGCTTCCATCACCGCCTTGACCACCACACGCCACAAACCGGCTCGCCCGCTGATCGCCGCGATGGCACGCGACTTTGATCCGCGCGTGGGCGCTGCCATTGCCGCCCATGTGCGGCGCTACGACCTGACCGACACCGCCTTGCGCTATCCGGGGCCCCTGCTGATCCTGACCGGCGGCCACGACGCCGCCGTCAATATGGCGCTCCGCCCCAGCCTTGCCCGCATCGGCCCAAGGCCGAACTGGACCATCATCGCGCTGCCCGATGGCGGCCACTGCGCCAATCTCGACGCGACGGCCAGCTGGCGCAGCGCCCTCAGGACGTTCTGGTCAAGCCATTCCTAGAGGCTGGCCAGCACCCCGGGCACCAGCAGCGGCAGATCCTCGCTGATCAGGCCCGGCCCGCCAAAGCGGTTGGCGGCCTCGGCATGCAGCCAGACGCCGGCACAGGCGGCCTCCCAGCCATCCATGCCCTGCGCCATCAGGCCTGCCACCATGCCGGCCAGCACATCGCCCGAGCCGGCAGTGCCCAGCCAGGCCGGGGCATTGGCATTGATCGCGGCGCGGCCATCGGGGCTGGCAATCACCGTATCGCTGCCCTTGAGCAGGATAATCGCCCCCGAATGCACGGCAGCGGCCCGCGCCCGCTCCAGCTTGCCGCCCGGCACCGCGCCGAACAGGCGCTCGAACTCGCCCTCATGCGGTGTCAGCACCACCGGGCGGGCCTGCGCCTTGATGGCCGCGGCCAGGGCGTCAAGGGCACCGGCAAACACGCTCAAGCCATCGGCATCGAGCACGCTGGCCGCGCCCGAGGCCAGCACGGCCAGGACATTTTCACGCGTCTGGGCGCTGACGCCGGCGGCCGGCCCGATCACAACCGCATTCATGCGCTTGTCATCCAGCAAGGCGGCCAGGGCGGCACTGTCCGCGGCGGGCTTGAGCATGACGGCCGTGACGTGATTGGCATGCACCTGCAGCGCCGCTTCCGGTCCGGTCAGGGATACGACCCCTGCCCCGACGCGGAAGGCCGCCATCGCCGCCAGCCGCGCCGCGCCGGTCTGCAGCACCCCGCCCGACACGACGACACAATGGCCCCGGTCAAACTTGTGACCCACCATGCTGGCCACCGGCACCGACCACAAGGCCGGCGTGTTCTGCCAGGTTGCAACCCCGATCGTCTCCAGCACGCTGGCGGGAATGCCGATATCGGCCAGCACGACCTCGCCGCAATATTCCCGCCCGGGCTGCAGCAGATGGCCCGGCTTGAGCCGGAAGAAGGTGACGGTGAGCTCGGCAATCATGGTGGGGCCGCGCGGGGCCCCGCTGGCGCCGTCGAGGCCCGAGGGCACGTCAATGCTCACCACCGGCCGGTTGCTGGCATTGACCGCCTCGATGATCTCGGCAAAGGGGCCCGCCACATCGCGGTCAAGCCCAGCGCCCAGCAGGGCATCGATGACGAGATCGGCATCCTCGATATCCTTGGGCGTCGGCGCCACCAGCCGTCCGGTCCAGAGCCTGGCCATGGCAGCCGCGTCGCCCTTGAGCGCCGCCGGATCGCCCACCAGCCGCAACTGCACCGGCCAGCCCTTCTGCTTGAGCAGCCGCGCCACCACAAAGCCGTCGCCGCCATTATTGCCCGGGCCGCACAGCACCAGCACCGAGCGCTGGTAATAATGCTCGAAGACCGCCGCGGCGACCGCCTCGCCCGCCGCCTCCATCAGCTGCAGCGAGGCCGTGCCGGCCGCAACCGCCAGCCGATCGGCCTCGCCCATCTGCTGCGGCGTCAAAAGGGTATCGGCGCTGGAAACGGTCATGCGATCTCGCGGCGGTAAGGGGCCAGGGAAAACTGGCATGTCGGGGGAGATACCACAAACAAAAAAGCCGCCCATTTCTGGGCGGCTCGTTATTGTTTCGAAGCACCTTAGTGGTGGTGCTCTTCGGGGACCTCGTCCTCGTCGGCCTGGATCAGCTTGGCCAGCTCTTCGCGGGTCATCTTCTTGTCGGTGATCTTGCCCTGCTCGATGACAAAGTCGACGACCTTGTTCTCGAACACCGGCGCGCGCAGACCGGCCAGTGCCTGCGGGTTCTGACGGTAATAGTCATAAACCTGCTGTTCCTGGCCCTGGAAGCGGCGCACTTCGGCGATCAGCGCCTGCTGGTGCTCTTCCTCGGTGACGTTGACGTCGTTCTTGTTGCCGATCTCGGCGACCACCAGACCCAGGCGCACGCGACGCTCGGCAATGCGGCGATACTGCTCGCGCGCGGCTTCCTCGGTGGTGCCTTCGTCTTCGAAGGACTTGCCGTGGCTCTGCACTTCATGCTCGACGCGCTGCCAGATGCTGGCAAATTCGGCATCGACCAGCTGGGCCGGCACGTCGAACTTGTGGCCATCGTCGAGGGCATCGAGCACCTGGCGCTTCATATGCTGCCGGCTCATCGTGCCCAGCGCGGCTTCCATCTGCGTCTTGACCGCGTCGCGCAGCGCCGCCACGTCTTCCACGCCCAGGCGCTTGGCGAACTCGTCGTCGAGCTCGCCGCTATTGGGACCATCGACATGCAGCACGGTGACCTCGAAAGTCGCTGCCTTGCCGGCCAGTTCGTCGCTCTGGTAATCGGCCGGGAAAGTGACCTCGATCTCGCGCGTCTCGCCCTTCTTGAAGCCGATCAGCTGCTCTTCAAAGCCGGGAATGAACTCGCCGGCGCCCACGGTCAGATGCGCATGGTCGGAGCGGCCGCCATCAAATTCCTTGCCGTCGATCTTGCCGACAAAGCTGAGGCCCAGCCGATCGCCCTGCTCCACCACGCCGGCATCGCCCTTGTCGGTATAGCCGCGGTTCTGGGCAAAGACGCGGTTGACCTCGGCGGTGACTTCCGCGTCGGAAATGTCGATGACCGGCTTGGTCAGCGGCACGCCCTTGAGCTCCATCAGCGTGACGGGCGGCAGGATTTCATATTCCACTTCAAAGGCCAGATCGGCCTTGCCGTCGAGCACGTCATTGATCACGGCCTGATCGTCGGGCAGATCGACCTTGGGCTGGGCGGCAGCGCGCTCTTCGCGCTTGTCCAGCGTGTCGCTGACCGAGCTGTTGATCGCGTCGGTCATCACTTCGCTCATGGCCGAGCGGCCGAACATCTTCTTGATATGTGCCATCGGCACCTTGCCGGGACGGAAGCCCTTGATGTTGGCCTGGCCCTTGAGCTCTTCAAGCTTGACGCCCAGACGCTCGTTCAAGTCGGCGGCCGGAATGGTGACGCTCAGCTTGCGCTTCAGGCCTTCATTGAGGGTTTCGGTAACCTGCATTCGGTTCAATCCCGTGATCATTGTC
>CAXBHD010000197.1:0-6525 GCA_963975335.1 uncultured Devosia sp.
ATTGCCCGCAATGCCGGCAATCTTGGCGTGCCGGAACTGGCCGTGACCATCGGCCCTTTTCACCGGGGGCGCGCCGCCCAACTGGCTGCTGCCTGACCCCGCCATCCACCACTGACCAAAGCTGTCTTGGGAGACCTATCGCATGACCCTGACTTCAACCGTTTCACCGCTGGCCACATTCGATCGGGTCGAAAGCCGCGTGCGCTCCTATTCGCGCAGCTTTCCCAAGCTGTTCGACCGGGCCCTGGGGGCCACGATCTATGACAGCAATGGCCGGGCCTATACCGATTTCCTCGCCGGCTGCTCGACGCTGAACTATGGCCATAACGATCCCGACCTCAAGGCCGCGCTGATCGACTATGTCTTGGCCGACGGCATCGCCCATGGCCTCGACATGTTCACCGCCGCCAAGCAGCATTTCCTGGCCGCCTTCGAGGCGCATATCCTCAAGCCGCGCCAGATGGACTATCGCGTGCAGTTCACCGGCCCGACCGGCGCCAATGCGGTGGAAGCCGCGCTCAAGCTGGCGCGCAAGGTCACCGGCCGCGACAATGTCATCTCCTTCACCAATGGCTTTCACGGCGTGACGCTGGGCGCCCTGGCGGCAACAGGCAATGGCAAGCACCGCAATGGCGCCGCCACGCCGCTATCGGGCGTTACCCGCGCCGCCTTTGACGGCTATTACGGCCCCGACATCAACACGGCCGACCTGCTGGAGCGCCAGCTGTCCGACCCGTCCAGCGGCGTGGATGCCCCCGCGGCGATCATCGTCGAGACGGTGCAGGGCGAAGGCGGCCTCAATGCCGCGTCCAAGCCCTGGCTGCAGCAGATCGAAAAGATTGCCCGCAAGCATGGCGCACTGTTCATCATCGACGACATCCAGGCCGGCTGCGGCCGCACCGGCGGTTTCTTCTCGTTTGACGGCATGGGCCTGTCGCCCGACCTCGTCACCATGGCCAAGTCGCTCTCGGGCATGGGCCTGCCGTTGGCCGTGACGCTGATCAAGCCGCAGCACGATATCTGGAAGCCGGCCGAGCATAACGGCACGTTCCGCGGCAATAATCACGCCTTCATCACCGCCGCCGCCGCCATCGAGAAATTCTGGGCCGATGACAGCTTTGCCAAGACGGTGGCCGGCAAGGCCGCCTATCTGGCCGACCGCCTCGGCGCGATTGCCGAAAGCCATGACCTGTCGGTCAAGGGGCGCGGCATGATGCTGGGCGTCAATGCCGGGAGCGGCGAGCACGCCGCCGCGATCTGCAAGGCCTGCTTTGCCGATGGGCTGATCATCGAGACCTCGGGCAGCTTTGACGAGATCGTCAAGATCCTGGCCCCCCTCACCATTTCCCAAGAGCAGCTGGCTGCCGGCCTCGACACGCTCGAAGCCGCCTTCGAATCGGTCATGGGCCGGCGCCGCGCAGCTGCCGAATAAAGGACAGAACCATGATTGTCAGAGATATCCAGACCGCCCGCAGCGGTGATCGCCTGGTCAAGGCCGATGGCTGGGACAGCACAAGGCTGCTGCTGGCCGGCGACGATATGGGCTTCAGCTTCCACATCACCCGCATCCACGAAAATACCAGCCACGTCTTCCACTACAAGCACCATTTCGAGAGCGTCTACTGCATCTCGGGCGAAGGCAGCATCGAGGAACTCGATTCCGGCACGGTGCACCAGATCCGCCCCGGCGTGATGTATGCACTCGACCAGCATGACCGGCACCGCCTGACCGCCAAGAGCGAGCTGGTGATGGCCTGCTGCTTCAATCCGCCCGTCACCGGCACCGAGGTCCATCGCGAAGATGGCTCCTACGCTCCCGTGACCGAAGACGCGTAATCGCGTCCCCCCATTCTGCCAATTTGAAGGGAAATGACATGACCATGTCCGCTTCCAACACTGCCCTCCAAGACGATTACCCCACCCGCCTGCCCTCCGAGCAATGGCTCGAACGCAAGGACCCCACGGTCTGGGGCAAGTGGACGCCCGAGGCGCCGCTGACCCGCGCCGAGACCCAGTCCTTCGAAAAGAACGGCTATCTCGTGCTCAAGGGGGTGTTCTCCGCCGCCGAGGTCGAGGCCCTGCAGGCGGAATCGAGCCGCATGCGCTCGGGCGAGGCCGAGCTGTCGCCGGAAAACATCATCACCGAACCCAATTCCGACGAGGTGCGCACCGTCTTCCGCCTCGACGAGCAGAATGCCCTGTTCGACCGCCTGGCGCGTGACAAGCGCGTCGCCGGCCGCGTCAGCTATCTGCTGGGCGATGATGTCTATCTCCATCAGTCGCGGCTCAACTACAAGCCGGGCTTTACCGGCAAGGAATTCTACTGGCATTCCGATTTCGAGACCTGGCACGCCGAAGACGGCATGCCGCGCATGCGGGCCATTTCCGCCTCGGTGCTGCTGACCGACAATGACGCGCTCAACGGCCCGCTGATGCTGATGCCCGGCTCGCACCAGACCTTTGTCTCCTGTGCCGGTGAAACCCCCGAGGACAATCACAAATCCTCGCTGAAGAAGCAGGAAATCGGTGTGCCCTCGCAGGAGAGCCTTTCCAAGATGGCCGAGAAGTTCGGCGTCGACTATGCCGCCGGGCGCGCCGGCACGGTGATCCTGTTCGACTGCAACACCATTCACGGCTCGAATGGCAATATCACCCCCTTCCCGCGCTCGAACGCCTTCTTCGTCTACAATGCCTGGTCCAACCGCGTGGTGTCGCCCTTTGCCGCCAAGGCGCCCCGCCCGGCCTTCCTGAGCTCGCGCGATCCCCAGGCCCCGATCGAGATCGAGGGCGGCAAGCTGGTCTAGCCGCTCGCCCGGCATCCTGACCTCAAGGCACCGCCTTGCCGGCCCCGCCTGCAAAGCGCTGGAGACGACATGACTGAACAGACTAGCGGCCATACGGTCGAAAAAATCGGCGGCACCTCGATGTCGCGCACGGCAGAGCTGCTCGACACGGTGCTGATCGGCCCGCGCAGCGGCGCGGACCTCTACAACCGCATCTTCGTCGTGTCGGCCTATGCCGGCATGACGGACAGCCTGCTCGAGCACAAGAAATCAGGCGAGTCAGGCGTCTATGGCCTGTTTGCCAGCGCCGAAGGCGGCTGGACCTGGGGCGATGCGCTCAATGCCGTGGCCGACCGCATGTATGGCCAGAATGCCACCATCTTTGCCGATGAGGGCGCCCGCCAGACGGCCAACCGCTTTGCCCAGGAGCGCGTCGAAGGCGTGCGCTCCTGCCTGATCGACCTGTCGCGGCTGTGCTCGTTCGGCCATTTCCAGCTGCAGCAGCACCTGCTGACCGTGCGGGAAATGCTGGCCTCGCTGGGCGAGGCGCAGTCGGCCTTCAACACGGCCATGCTGCTCAACATGGCGGGCGTCAATGCGCGCTTCGTCGACCTCACCGGCTGGCGCGAAGACGGCCAGCGCAGCCTGGACGAGGCCATTGCCCGCGCCTTTGCCGATATCGATCTCAGCCGCGAGCTGCCCATCGTGACCGGCTATGCCCAGTGCAGCGAAGTGCTGATGGGCACCTATGACCGCGGCTATAGCGAGGTGACCCTGTCCCGCGTCGCCGTGGTCACCGGCGCCTGCGAGGCCATCATCCACAAGGAGTTTCACCTCTCCTCCTCCGACCCGCGCGTGGTCGGCGAGGACGTGGTGCGGGTGATCGGCGAAACCAATTACGACGTGGCCGACCAGCTCTCCAATATGGGCATGGAAGCCATTCATCCGCGCGCCGCCAAGAGCCTGCGCCAGGCCGGCATCCCGCTGCGCGTCAAGAATGCCTTCGAGCCCGAGCATGACGGGACGCTGATCCGCTCTGACCTGATGGCGCGGGCGCCGCAGGTCGAGATCGTCACCGGGCTCAAAAACGTCTTTGCCTTCGAATTCTACGACCAGGACATGGTGGGGGTGAAGGGCTATGACGCCGGCATTCTCGAGGCGCTCAAGCGCCACAGTGTCTGGATCATCTCCAAGACCTCCAATGCCAATACCATTACCCATTTTCTCAAGGGTTCGATGAAGGCCATCCGCCGCGTCGAGGCCGATCTCAGCGCCGCCTTTCCCAGCGCCGAGATCAGCCTGCGCAAGGTGTCGCTGGTCTCGGCCATCGGCCGCGACCTCAGCGGCACCGCCGTGCTGCTGCAGGCCATCGAGGCTCTGGCCGAAGCCGGCATCGAGCCGCTCGGCGTGCATGACCTGATCCGCAAGGTGGATCTGCAGGTCGTGGTCGAGCAGGCCGATTTCGAAGCCACCATCAAGGCCCTGCACAAGGGCCTGATCGAAAATTGGGCGCCGGCGCAACGCAAGACGCTGCACGCCGTTGCCTAAACAGAGACCGGCTGCATTCGACGGGCTACAGCCGGTGACCCGCCCACCATCAAAGAGGAGCAACACCATGACGAAATTCGGAACTACTGCAATGATCGGCCTATCGGCCCTTGCCGTCTCCGCAATGGCCAGCACGGCCGTCAGCGCTGCCACGCTCGCCGAGATCCAGGAATCGGGCACCATCCGCATCGCGGTGGCCAATGAAATTCCCTATGGCTATGTCGACCCGACCGGCGCCGCCCTTGGCGCCGGCCCCGACGTCGCCAAGGCGCTGATGGAAGAACTCGGCGTCGACAATATCGAGTGGGTGACCACCAATTTCTCCTCGCTCATTCCCGGCCTGCGCGCCGACCGCTTCGACATGGTCGCCGCCGAGATGGCCATCCTGCCCGATCGCTGCAGCCAGGTGCTGTTCTCGGAGCCCAACTCCTCCTATGGCGAGGGGCTCCTGGTAGCCGAGGGCAATCCCAAGGACATCCATGCCTATAGCGATTTCGCCGACAATCCCGACTACAAAGTGGCCATCATGGCCGGCGCCGACCAGCTTGAAATGATGCAGAAGCTGGGCGTGTCGGAAGGCAATCTGGTGACCATTGCGTCCAATGCCGATGCCATTTCCACCGTGTCGACCGGCCGCGCCGATGCCTATGCCGCCACGAGCCTGACCGCCAGCGGTCTGGCCGAACAGGGCCAGGGTGTCGAGGTTGCCGCCGAATTCACCGATCCGGTGATCGATGGCGAGGAAGTGCGCAGCTGGGGTGGCTTCACCTTTGCCAGCGGCAATGAAGAGCTGCGCGATGCCGTCAATGGCGCGCTGGCCGACTTCAAGCAGACCGATGAGTGGAGCGAGATCCTGTCGGGCTATGGCTTTACCCAGTCCGATATCGATGGTTCGGGCAACCGCACCACCGAAGAGCTCTGCGCCGACTGATCGCTACCAAAACGCTGACGTTTTGGGCGGGTGCTGAAGCGCCCGCCCAATGCGCGTTACAACCCCTGCGGGCAGGAAAAACTCATGCACTGGACCGATTATATCTCGCCATTGATGGAGGGCGCCTGGGTCACCATCCAGCTGACCTTCTATTCAACCGTGCTCGGCGCCTTGCTGGCCTTTGCGGCCGGCATTGGCAAGCTGTCGCATAACTTGGCCATCAAGGCCGTTTCGGTGGCCTATATCGAGGTGTTTCGCGGCACCTCGCTGCTGGTCCAGCTGTTCTGGCTCTATTTCGCGCTGCCGATAGCCGGCACGGCGATGGGCATCGACCTGCGCTTGCCGCCGGTGCTCGCCGGCGTGCTGGCGCTGAGCCTCAATATCGGGGCCTATGGCGCCGAAGTGGTGCGTGGCGCCATCCAGGCCGTCCATACCGACCAGCATGAGGCCGCCAGGGCGCTCAACTTTACCCCGCGCCAGACCTTGTGGCGCGTGGTGCTGCCCCAGGCCATCCCTGAAATGATGCCCTCCTTCGGCAATCTGGCGGTGCAGAACCTGAAGGACACCGCCCTTGTCTCGCTGATCAGCCTGGGCGACCTGACCTTCCGCGCCGAGCAGATCCGCAATTTCACCCAGGACAGCACGACCATCTACACCATGCTGCTGTTCACCTATTTCGGCATGGCGCTGGTGCTGACCGCGCTGATGCGCTGGCTGGAACGCGCCGTGACGCGCTGGCGCACGGTAGGAGGCTAGATTATGTTATTCGGATTTGAATGGGACCTTTCCAGTCCCCTGGCCTATGCCATTTCCGTGCTGCCCATCCTTCTGGTTGGCATGTGGGTCACCATCCAGGCGGCCGTGCTCGGCTTTGCCGTCGCTCTGGTGCTCGGTCTGGTCTGGGCGGTGCTCAAGGCGGCGCCGTCGCGCCTGATCGCCTGGCCGGCCAGCGTCATCACCGAGTTCATCCGGGATACGCCGCTATTGGTACAGCTGTTCTTCCTCTATTACGTGCTGCCCGAATACGGCATCGTGCTGCCGGCCTTCATGACCGGGGCGCTGGCTTTAGGCATCCAGTACAGCGCCTATACATCCGAGGTCTATCGCGCCGGGCTCGAGGCCGTGCCCAAGGACCAGCACGAGGCCGCGCGGGCGCTGAACCTGTCGGCCATCCGCACCTTCACCCATATCGTGGTGCCCCAGGCTGTGCCGCGCATCGTGCCGGCCATGGGCAATTACCTGGTCTCGATCATGAAGGACGTG
>CAXBHD010000198.1:0-6512 GCA_963975335.1 uncultured Devosia sp.
AAGGCAGTTTATTGCCTCGAGACCAATCCCCGCGGCTCCTGGTATGCGCAGGGCGCTGCCGCCAATGCGATCTTCGAGTTCGAGCAGGGCGTGGTGTTCAACTATCGCGGTTCCTGGTGTGCCGAGGGCGCCAATACCAGCTGGGAGGCCGCCTGGCGGATCATCGGCACCAGGGGCACGCTGCTCTGGGACGGGGCCGACAGCTTCGAGGCCAAGGTGGTCGCCAATGACAGCGGGTTCTTGCGCGAGCTCACCCCCATCACCGTGCCCGAGCCGGCCGATATCGAACAGACCCATGGCCATGCCAGCGTCATCAACGAGTTCTTGAACGCCATTGCCGCCGGACGCCCGCCCGAAACGGTGAGCACCGACAATATCAACAGCCTCGCCATGGTCTTTGCCGCGATCGAAAGCGCCCGGACCGGCCAGCGCGTCCTTATTGCAAGCTAGGAATACATCTTGAGCAATCCAGCCAAATCCATTCGCATCGGCACCATGATCCAGGCCACTGAAGGCCGGGCCGCCGAGAATATCGCCGCCATCGCCGATCTGGGCTTTGAGAGCTTCGAGCCGTTTTTCTGGCAGACCACCAATGGCCAGGATCTTGCCGAACTGGGCAAGCGCAGCCTTGACGCCATTGGCGACCGCGACATCACCATTTCGACCATCGGCATGTTCGGCAATCCGCTCGAGGATCAGGACATGGACCGCCAGACCCTGCAGGGCTGGAAGGACTGCATCGACAATGCCCATCATTTCGGCGCCACCTGCGTCGCCGGCTTTACCGGCCGCGTGCGCAACCAGCCGCTGACCGACAGTCTGCCACGCTACAGGGAAGTGTGGACCGAACTGGCGGCGCGCGCGGCCGACAAGGGCGTAAAGATCGCCTTTGAGAACTGCGCCATGGATGGCAACTGGGCCGCCGGCGACTGGAACATCGCGCATAATCCCGATGCCTGGGAGCTGATGTTCAACGAGACGCCGCAGGACAATATCGGGCTCGAATGGGAGCCCTGCCACCAGATGGTCTATCTCATCGACCCGCTGCCGCAGATCCGCAAATGGGCACACAAATTCTTCCACGTGCATGGCAAGGACGCCACCATTCGCTGGGAGGTGATCAAGGAACACGGCATTTTCGGCAAGGAGAAGTTCGTCTTCATGCGCACGCCCGGCTTTGGCGACAGCAACTGGACCGACATCATTTCCGAACTGCGCCTGGCCGGCTGGTCGGGCAGCATCGATATCGAAGGCTGGCACGATCCGGTCTATCGCGACGCGCTCGAAATGACCGGGCAGATCCACGCGCTGCACCATCTGCAGGCGGCACGCGGCGGCAGCTATGTGCCTGTCGGCCCCTGATGCAAACCGGCTTGACGATGTTTGAGAAACCGTTTTATCACTATTGAGAAAAGGGTTTTCCTTTGAGGTGTGTGGACGTGGCCAAGGCAGAACGGATTCGTATCTACGATGTCGCCCGCGTCGCTGGCGTCAGCGTTGCCACGGCCTCCAAGGCGCTCAACGATACCGGCCGCATGACCGATGCCACCCGCACCCGCGTCAAGCAGACCGCCGCCGCGCTCGGCTTTCGGCCCAATGCCATGGCACGGGCGCTGACCCAGCAGCGCAGCTTCACCATCGGCCTATTGACCAATGACAGCTATGGCCGCTTCACCCTGCCGGTCATGGCCGGCATCAATGAAGCGCTGGTCGATCAGGGCGTATCGGTATTTCTGTGCGGCATCGAGGATGACGCCGGCCTGGCCAAGATCCATGTCGATGCCATGCTGGACAAACAGGTCGATGGCATCATTGCCACCGGCAAGCGCATCGATCGCCGCCTGCCGGTCGATCTCTCCGATCTGCCGGTGCCGGTGGTCTATGCCTTTACCCAGGGCCCGGACGATGCGGTGACGCTGGTGTCCGATGATGCGCAGGGCGCGCGCGAGGCCACCGAATGGCTGCTGGGGCTGGGCCGGCAGCGGCTGGTGCATGTCACCGGGCCGGACAGCTTTGCCTCGGCCGCGGCCCGGGCCGGCGCCTTCCGCGATGTGGCGGGAGCCCAAGCTCCGGTACTGCATGGCAGCTGGTCGGAGGCCTGGGGCCACGCGGCCGTGTCCCAGCTGTGGCAGCAGGCTACGCCCCCCGATGGCATTTTCTGCGGCAATGACCAGATCGCCCGCGGCGTCGTGGACGCGCTGCGCGAGCGCGGCGTCGCTGTCCCGGCCGATGTCTCGGTCATCGGCTTCGACAATTGGGAAATCGTCGCCGCCGCGACCCGTCCGCCGCTGACCACGGTGGACATGAATCTCAAGGAACTCGGCCGCGTGGCCGGCCGCCTGATCCTGGACCTTGCCGAGGGCAAGCCAGTCGAGCCGGGCATCCGCACGCTGCCATGCAAGCTCGTGGTGCGCCAATCCTGCGGCGGCGACATGCTCGCCGGCCCCAACAGGCAAGAGGTGCTTCAGGAGGTTTGAGGAGTGCTGCCACGGGCGTTGCAACCGCCCATGGCAGCGAGGAAAGGCCGCAAGGGAAGAGGAAACCCGAGCGGCATAGAGCGCGGCCAAGGCCGCAAGGGAGGATATAATGCAATTGTTTAAACGAGGTCTATTGGCCAGTCTGGCCATTGGCGCATTGGTCGCAGCCACGCCGGCTTTCGCCCAGGTCACGCTCAAGGTGTGGTCCATTGACGGCGTCGACCGTCCCGGCATTGCCGATGTCTATGCCAAGGAATTCGACGACGCCAATGAGGATATCGTCATCGAATATCGCGCCGTGCCGTTCGACGAAATCGTCAACGAGACCCTGCGCGCCTTTGCCACCGGCAATGCGCCCGACATCGTCTCCTTCGACAATCCCGATTTCGCGCTGTTCTCGTCGCGCGGCGCCATGCTCGACATTACCGACCGCGTCGCCAATTCGGAGATCGTCAGCAAGGCCGAATATTTCGAGGGTCCGCTCAATTCGGTCACCTGGGAGGGCAAGCTCTATGGCCTGCCCAAATATACCGACACGATCGGCATTTTCTACAACAAGGACATGTTTGCCGCGGCCGGCCTGACCGAGCCGCCAAAGACCTGGGCGCAGGTGGCCGACTATGCCGAAAAGCTCACTGACCCGGCCAATAATGTCTATGGCATCACCTTCTCGGCGCGGGCCGGCGAAGAGGGCACGTTCCAGTTCCTGCCCATCATCCAGATGTCGGGCGGCGGCGCCAACAAGGTCAATACCGAGGGTGCCGCGCAGGTGCTCGATATCTGGAAGAGCCTGATCGACAATGGCTATGCCTCGCGCGACGTGCTGAGCCTGGGCCAGTGGGATTCCACCGGCGCCTTCAATTCGGGCAATGCGGCCATGGCCATTTCCGGCCCGTGGGAAATCGACCGCATGGTCGAGGATGCAAAGTTCGACTGGGGCGTCGCCCTGCTGCCCACGATCGAGGAGGGCGATGAACGCTCTTCGGCGCTTGGCGGCTTTAACTGGGGCATCATGGCCAATACTGCCCATCCGGACGAGGCCTTCCGCCTGCTCGAATATTATGTGAGCCAGGAAGATCGCATCTTCCCCGAATTCGGCAACCTGCCCGCGCGCGGCGATATCGCCCTGCCCGTCACCGGCATTGAAAAGAAGGACGCCGCCCTCACGGTCTTCCAGGAGCAGCTGCAATATGCTCAGCCGCGTGGTCCGCATCCGGAATGGCAGAAGATTTCCAAGGCCATTTACGACGCCGAACAGCAGGCCCTGACCGGTCAGATGTCGTCCATGGACGCGCTGAACCAGGCCCAGGCCACCATTGACGGCATCTTCAACTAGTCCTCCCGACTAGGCCGGCCGGAGCCCTGCTCTGGCCGGCACTTTCTGTACCCGTGATCATGGAGGATTCGGTGTCGCGTTTTTTCAGCTGGCTGCGAGACGGCGTGGGGTTTGATATCCTGCTGGTCGGCGCCGCCCTGCTCTTTCTGCTCGCCCTGGCCGGCGCGCCGCTGGTCTATAATGTGCTGATGAGCTTCCAGCAGGTGGACATGTTCACCCTGGGCGCCCTGTTCCGGCCCTTTGTCGGCTTCGACAATTACGTGGCCGTGGTGCAGCAGCCCGAATTCTGGCTGGTGACCCGCAATACGCTGGTCTTCGTCTTCGGCTCGATGACCGGGCAGTTCGTTCTCGGCTTCGCGCTGGCGCTGTTCTTCGCGCAGAACTTTCCCGGCGCCTCCACCATTCGCGGCCTGTTCCTCGTCTCCTGGGTGATGCCGGGCCTCGTGGTCGGCGGCATCTGGAGCTTCATCCTGGCCGGCGATTACGGCGTGCTCAACGTCATCCTCAAGGCGCTCGGCATTATCGATGCCAATGTGTTCTGGAAATCGGACCCCAACTTTTCCATCTGGGCCGTGATCATCGCCAATATCTGGCTGGGTCTGGCCTTCAACATGCTGCTGCTGTCGGTCGGGCTCGCCGCCATTTCGCGCGATCTCTACGAGGCGGCCGAACTCGATGGCGCCAATGCCCTGCAGCGCTTCTGGACCATTACCCTGCCCATGATGCGGCCCACCATCGGCGCCGTGCTGTCGCTGGGCCTGATCGGCACGCTGCAGCAGTTCGACCTGTTCCCGGCGCTGACCGAGGGCGGGCCGGCCAATACGTCCAATGTTGCCGGCTACTGGTCCTGGCAGCTCAGTTTCCAGCTCTATGATTTCGCCAAGGGCGCAACGGTATCGGTGATGATGTTCCTGCTCGTGCTGTTTGCTTCGGTGGTCTATGTGCGCTCGACCCGCCATGAGGTGCGCGGATGACCCGGACCTATACGCCCTGGATCCTGCTGTCCGTCGCCCTGGCGCTGGCCGCGGTCTACCTGTTCCCGCTCTACTGGATGTATGTCACGAGCCTCAAGACCGGCTCGGAGATGTTCGCCAACCCGCCCACCTTCTGGCCCAATAATGCCAATTTCGCCGTCTATCCCGAGGTCTGGGCCCGGCGGGCCATGCCGACCTATCTGTGGAATTCGGTGCTGATCGCCGGCGGCGTCACGGCCATCACCGTGGTGCTGGGCACCGGCTGCGCCTATGTGCTGGCCCGCTACCGCAATGCCTGGATCGATGTCGGCCTGTTCTTCGTGCTGATGCTGCAGGTGCTGCCGGCCTCGGTGATGATCACGCCGCTGTTTGTCGGCTTCAACCAGGTCGGCCTGCTCAACTATCCGCGTACCGCGGTGGTGCTGGCCGCAGCCGCCAAGGCCATGCCCTTCTTTGTCGTGCTGGTGCGCGCCACTTTCATGAGCGTGCCACGCGAACTCGAAGAGGCCGCCCTGGTGGACGGCAATTCGCGCGTCGGCGCCTTCTTCTTCATCGTCCTGCCGCTGGCGCGCAACGGCATTCTCGTCTGCGCCATCCTCACCTTCATGAGCGCCTTTGGCGAATATATCTATTCCAAGTCGATCATCCAGAGCCCGTCGCTGCAGCCGGCCAGCGTCGGCCTGTCGGGCTTCCTCGGCCCCAACTCGACCGACTGGAGCTCCATCATGGCCTATTCGGCGATCTATGTGACGCCAATCCTTGTTGCCTTTGTCATCCTGCAGCGTCGCATCGTTGCCGGCCTTACCTCGGGAGCCCTCAAATGACCGCCCAGATCGAACTGCGCGATATCCAGAAGCACTATGGCGGCTTTCATGCGCTCAAGGGCATTTCGCTGACCATCGACAAGGGCAGCTTTGTCGCCCTGGTCGGCCCGTCCGGCTGCGGCAAGTCCACGCTGCTGCGCTCCATTGCCGGGCTCGAAACCATTACCTCGGGAAGCCTGCACATTGCCGGCAAGGCCATGACCGGCGTGCCGCCGCGGCACCGCGACATTGCCATGGTGTTTCAGAGCTATGCGCTCTACCCGCATATGACGGTGGAGGAGAACCTCACCTATTCGCTGCGCCTGCATGGCGTGGGCAAGGCCGAGGCCAGGCAAAAGGCGGCCGAGGTTGCGGCAACGACCGGGCTGACCAGCCTTCTGGGCCGCTATCCCCGGCAGCTATCGGGCGGACAGCGACAGCGCGTGGCCATGGGCCGCGCCATCATCCGCAATCCCAAGGCCTTTCTGTTCGACGAACCGTTGAGCAACCTCGACGCCTCGCTGCGCGTGCAGATGCGCAAGGAAATCCGCGCGCTGCATGACCGGCTCGGCGCCACTTCGGTCTATGTGACGCATGACCAGATCGAGGCCATGACCATGGCCGACTGGGTCGTGGTCATGCGCGACGGCATTATCGAGCAGCAGGGGCGCCCGCTCGATCTCTATGACAGGCCAGTCAACCGCTTTGTCGCCGGCTTTATCGGCTCGCCGGCGATGAATTTCCTGCCCGGCCATATCGCCGAAGCGGGCAATGCGGTCGTCCTGGCCGATGGCGCCGGCACGCTGCCGCTTGATCGCAACCTCGCGCCCGGCCGGGAGGTGATTGCCGGCGTGCGTCCCGAACATCTCGATGTCGTGGGCGACGGCGCCACCTTCCATCTCGACATCGGCACCGTCGAGTC
>CAXBHD010000199.1:0-6504 GCA_963975335.1 uncultured Devosia sp.
CGGTTTCACACACGGGTGCCGGTGGTGGAGCCCGAGCGGGTGGACGCGGCGATGATCGCGGCGCTCAAGAGCAGCGGCAAGACCACCTATCTGGCGGTGCATGCCAATCATCCGCGCGAATTTACTGCCGCGGCACGGGCGGCGATGGCGCGGATGGCCGATGCCGGCATTGCGCTGGTCAGCCAGTCGGTGCTGCTGCGGGGTATCAATGACAATGTCGAGACGCTGGCGGCGCTGATGCGGGCCTTTGTGGAAAACCGGGTGCAGCCCTATTATCTGCACCATCCGGACCTGGCGCCGGGGACCAGCCATTTCCGGGTGGGCATTGAAGAAGGCCAGGCGCTGGTGGGTGCGCTGCGCGGCCGGATTTCGGGGCTGGCGCAGCCGGTCTATGTGCTCGATATTCCGGGCGGGCATGGCAAGGCCGATATCGGCGCGGCCAGTATTGCGGGCAGCGACGGGCGGTATAGCGTGCGTGACTGGCAGGGCGGGGAGCATATCTATCCGCCGGTGGCGGAGGGCTTGGAATGAAGATGCGCAGGCCGGGTGACAATGGCGGACCACCGCTGGAGGACGCAGAGCGCCCGTGGGGAGCCGGCCCGGTCGGCAATTTCTTCGAATGGAAGAGAGCCAAGCGCGAGGCCTTTGCCGAAGTGCCCTATGAGATTGTCATGATGCGGGCGCGGCGGGCCGAGAAGATCGGCCTCACCTATGAAGAGTATACGCTGGAACTGCTGGAGCGTGGCCGGTTCCTGCAGGCCGAGGATGTCGAGCGGATCGCCGAGATCATCGCCAGACGCGGCGTGCGCTATTAGGGCATTTCACCGTTTCTCTGAAACGGCCCAATCGCTCTAACTCTTTGGTCTGTCGCGTTCAGAGCAGCAACAGGCAGAGCACGACGCTGCCCCAGAGGGTGAGCAGGAAGTGCGTATGCTGGGCGCCTTCAAAGCCGGCCCAGTAATGTACCCACTGGCCACCGACCAGAAAGGCCGACCAGATCAGGGTGAAGCCGAGCATGCCGATGCTGGCAAGGATGCGGGCCAGATCGAGGTCGAGGACGCCCAGAGCGGCCAGCAGCAGCGCCGCCGTGCCCGCCAGCATGACCAGGGCGACGAGGCTTTCGCAGATGACGATGGCGGCAAAGAGCCCGCGATGCAGGCGCGGCGATTCGATGCGGTTGCGGCCCAAAGCGGCGTAGAGATCGGGAAACTCGTCGCGCATGCCGCGCATGGCCAGCACGTCGGCCACCATGGTGCCATTGGCGGCGGGGGCACGAATGTTTTCGAGCGCCCCCAGCACCAGCCACAGCGTGGGCATGGTCACCATGAAAAGCTGTACCCAGATCAGCAGAGACGGCATGCGTCAGTTCCCCCGTGTCGCGCAAAACTGGCATGGTGCCCGGGCTGCTGCCAAGAGGAAGCGGTGTCAGTCGACGGTCTGCGGATCGACATCGGCGCTGTAGTCGACGCCGCCCAGGCCAAAGCCGAAGAGCTTGAGGAATTCGGCGCGGTGCTTGGGCAGGTCGGCCAGGGTCGGCAGGGTTTCGGTGGTGAGCGCGGCCCAGCGCTTTTTGAGCTCGGCCTGCACCGTGTCGGAGAGTTCCCAATCATCGACGCGGACGCGGTGGTCGCTATCGAGCGCCACATCGCCCTGCAGCTTGACGCGGAACAGGCGGTCGATCTGCTCGATCGTGCCCTCGCCAATGCCCATTTCGTCCATGACCTTGATCAGCAGCGTGCCATAGAGCGGCACGACGGGGATGGCGGAGCTGGCCTGGGTGACGACGGCTTTGAGCGCCACGACATGGGCGGCATGCGCGCCATGGGCAGCGCGGATGGCGGCGGCAGCACGGTCGAGATCGGCCTTGGCGCGGCCCAAGGTGCCGTTGTGATAGATGGGCCAGGTCAGCTCGCTGCCCAGATAGGTATAGTTGAGCGACTGGAAGCCATCGGCAAGCACGCCGGCCTCGGACAGGGCGGCGATCCAGCGTTCCCAATCCTCGCCGCCCATGACCTTGACGGTAGCGGCAGCCTCTTCCTCGGTGGCGGGCTCGACGGTGATCTCGGAGACTTCGCCCGTGGCGGTATTGAGCGTCTTGGAGGTGACCTGGGCGCCATAGGGCTTGATGGCCGAGCGATAGGTGACGCCGTCGGTCGGGTCGGTGCGGACTGGGGAGGCGACCGAATAGACCACGAGATCGACCTGGCCGAGATTGGCCTTGATGGCCGCGATGGCTTCGGCCTTGACCGCATCGGAAAAGGCATCGCCCTCGATGGTGATGGTCGTGCGGCCGGCGGCGCGGGCGCGGTTTTCGAAGGCACGGTTATTGTACCAGCCGGCGCTGGCGGTCTTGCCTTCGGCGGGGGGGCGCTCGAAGGAGACACCGACCGTATCGGCCTGGCTGCCAAAGGTGGTGACGATGCGCGAGGCCAGGCCATAGCCGGTCGAGCAGCCCAGCACGAGGACGCGCTGGCGGGGCGAGGCGATGGGGCCCTTGACCACGACATGGTCGATCTGGCGCTGCACATTGGTGGCGCAACCCGTGGGATGGGCGGTGGTGCAGATGAAGCCGCGGATCTTGGGCTCGATGATCATGGGTCAGACTCCTCGATTTTGCCCAAGGCAATAGCGGGAATGCGCGCGCAGGGCTAGCCGCCGCACCCCGATTTTATCTGGATCGCATCGGCCTGCCGGGCCGGGATCACGCCTGTTGCAGCGCCTTGCCGGCGGGGAAGATGCCCGACATGACGACGAAGCCGGGAATGCGGCGGACGCGGTCGGTCCAGCGGCGGAGAGCGGGATAATCCTGGCGCGAAATGCCGCCTTCCTCGCTCAGCATGACATAGGGGAAGCAGGCAATGTCGGCCGTGGTGGGATGGGCGGGGCTGCAGAGCCAGTCGCGGCCCTCGCGCTCGCCGAACCAGAGATGCTCATCCATCAGTCGGAAGATGGCATGGGCGCCGGCCTGGGCCTTGGGCAGGTCGACATCGTAGAAGAAGCCGAGCGCCAGGCGGGCGGCGGAGCTGGTGGCGGTGATGTCATCGGCCACGGCGTGCCAACGCAGCACCTGGGCGAGAATGGCCGGGTCGGTGGGAAACCAGAGACCAGTCGTGTCATATCGGGTGGCCAGATAGGCCAGGATGGCGCCGGAATCGGACAGGATCAGGTCACCATCCTGCAGCACCGGCAGCTGGCCGAAGGGATTGAGGCGCAGGAAGGCGTCGGACTTGTGCTGGCGACCGGGATAGAAATCGACCGGCACGATGTCATAGCGCAGCTTGAGGATGCTCATCAGCAGGCGCAGCTTGTAGCAGTTACCGGAGAGTTCGAAGTCGTGCAGGGTAATGGTCATGATCAGATATCCAGCACGAGGCGCGCGCTCTTGGCGCGGGAGACGCAGGTCATCATGGCGGTATTGGCGCGCTTTTCGCTGTCGTTGAGATAGACGTCCTGGTGGTCGACCTCGCCTTCGAGCACGCCGGTGAGGCAGGTGCCACAGGCGCCCTGTTCGCAGGAGGAGGGGGTGGTGAGGCCGGCCTCGCGCATGACCTCGAGAATGGTCTTGCCGGACGGGACATGCAGGGTCATGGCCGAGCGGGCGAGTTCGACATCGAAGGACGAGGAATCGTCAATCGGCTTGTCGTTCCTGAAATATTCGAAATGGATGGCTTCGTCCGGCCAGCCTTGCGCGGCGGCGGTGGCGCGAACGGTTTCAAGCATGGCAGGGGGGCCACAGACATAGACATGCTGGGCAAAGGACCATTGGCCCAGCGTTGTGGCGATGGTGCTGCCGATCTCGCTGCGCGGCAGGCCGGTATGCAGCAGGACCTTGCCATGCAGGGCTTCCAGCTCTGAGCGGAAGGCGACCTGCTCGCCGGCCCGGGTGAAGTAGTGCAGCTCATAGGGCAGGTCGGACTTGTCGAGAAAACGCGCCATGGAGAGCAAAGGCGTGATGCCGATGCCGCCGGCGATCAGCACGGTGCGGGTGGCGTCGCGGCGCAGCGGGAAATTGTTGCGCGGCTCGGAAATGGCCAGGACGTCACCCTCGCGCACGGTATCGACGAGAACCTTGCTGCCGCCCTTGGAGGCGCTCTCCTGCTTGACGGCAATGACATAGCTCAGGAGGTCCCCCGGGCCATTGGTGATGGAATATTGCCTTATCAGGCCATTGGGCAGATGGACATCGATATGGGCGCCGGGCTGGAAGGTGGGCAGGTGGCGGGTGTCGCGATCGGCCAGCTCGAAGCCCACCACGCCATCGGCGCTGATCCATTTGCGCTTGACCACGACCGGCATGGTGGTGCCGCGTGGAATGGCAATATCGGGCATGGTGGCCAGATCGGCCGAGACCTTGTCGAAGGCCGGCTGCAGCGGGGCGGGCGCGGGAGCCCTGGCGGCGGCGCGCTCGAGGCGGTCGCGCAGCTTGGTGAGGGTTTCATTGTGATGGCGGAGGCTCGCCTGCGCATCCGCGGGCTGGTCTTGCAGCAGGCCGCGGATGACCGAACGGCCGGCATCGACGGGCTGGACGAAATAGAGCGTGGTGCCGAGGCGGATGGCGAGGCCCGGCAGGATCTGGGCCGGCTGGTCATCGGGGGCGAGGCGCGCCAGGGCGGCCAGCACGGCTTCGGGCGCGGCATTGACCGGCATGGGGCGCAAGGCGAACCAGTCGGCACTGCTCTCGGCGCCGGGGAAGGGGGCAAAGGGCCGGTCACTGGTGGCCGAGGACCAGACCAGGCCATAGGCCTCATGCACCGGATAGGTGCGGTTTTCGATGCGGCGGGCCGGGGCGTCGGCGGGATGGGCCGGAATATAGGTGCAGCCGGCGGAGCGGTTGGCATAGCGCCAGCCGTGATACTGGCATTTGAGCTCGGCGCCCTCGTTGACGCCGATGGAGAGGCGCACGCCGCGATGCAGGCAGCGGTTTTCCCAGACATTGACATTGCCATCATCGGCGCGCCAGACGGCCAGTTCGCGGCCGAGCAGCTGGCCCTGATAGACGTGGCGGAAGGGCAGATCGGCGCTGGAGGCGATGGGGTACCAGGCGGGGTCGGACAGGGAAAGCGTCATGGGCGGTGATCCAGGATGGACTGGGATCGCGCCACGATCGGTTTGCGGATTGGGACCGTCACCCTGGCGTACGGGGCAACTCGATCTAACTCCCTTCCCTTGATGAGGAGGGCCGGGGTGGGGGGAGGCCCAGAGCGCGATGCCGGAGATCTACCCCCACCCTTGATCCCTCCCCACAAGGGGGAGGGAGACGACTGCAACATCGCGGCCATCAATTCTAGCTCGCCATGGGAATGGTGCCATAGGTGATGCCCTTCTGGCTGAGCCAGCGGCGGTAGGCAATGGCGGATTTGTCGGCACGGATCGGGGTTTCCGCCCGCGGATCCAGCGGCAGGCGCTTGGGATACTGGTTTTCGAGGATCGGCTTGTCCTGGCCGAAAATGGTCTGCTGGAAGCGGCGCAGATCGGTAATGGTGGAGGTGCTGTCGATCATCGACTGCAGCAGATGGGCGCGGCAGCTTTCCTCGGTCATGGGCTGGAGGAAGATGGCGATGACGTCGCGGCGCTCGGGGGCCTCGGGGGAGGATTTGTAGAGCACCGAGCAGAAGGGATGGGGCACGCGATAGACATATTCGACATCCATGCCCTCGGTGGCCGAGAGGGCGGCGCGGGGCTGGAAGAACTTGCATTTGGTGGCCAGCACTTCATCGCGTTCCTCGGAGACCTCGACGTCGTATTCCTTGACCTCGGTATGCGGCTCGGCGCCGAGAATGTCGGTATGGACATAGGGGAAGTGGCCCATGTCGAGGAAGTTCTCGACGGCGCGCGGGGCCGAGACGTGAATGCCGATGGAGCCGCAGCTCATATTCTTGCGGTCGGCCTCGGCATATTCGGGAATGGGGAAGAGCGCGGCCGGCGGCTTGCCGAAACTGGTCCATATATAGCCATAGCCGGTGATGACGGGCAGGCGATCAAGGATGCTTTCAGGATCGATCTCGTCGCCGCGCTGCTCGTTGCTCCGGCGCCAGACCACGGGCAGGCCATCGGCATCGCGGGTAATGGCGAGCTTGGTATCGAGCAGCATGGTGGTCTCCACCTGGCCGACGATGATTTCGTCAGTGGCGGCGATCACCTGCCAGAGGTCATGGGTGGTGGCGTCGATGGCGGTCATGAAAAGCCTCAGGGTTGGCAATAGCATAATGCGGTCAAGGGCAAGTGCCAGCACAAAGTTTGGCCGGGACCGATCTGACGCAGCCAGGGCGCCTGGATTTTGGTATGGAAGAGCGGCGGGACAGGAGTGCAGGCATGGCGATCGAGACGGGTGCGCAGAACTATCCGGCAGAACTGCTGGAGCAAAGGGTTGCGGCGGCCTTGCGGGCCGGCGGGGCGAGCGAAGCCTCGCTGGAAGCGGCCACAAAGGCCATGCTGCATGCCTCGCTGGTGGGGGTGGACAGCCATGGCGTGCGGCTCACCGAGCATTATTGCCAGATGCTGGCG
>CAXBHD010000200.1:0-6461 GCA_963975335.1 uncultured Devosia sp.
CCTCGCCCTTGTCGATACCGCCCTGGGGCATTTGCCAGGGTGCCGCGGTCTCGGAGGCATCCTCGGTGCCCTGGTCGATCAGGCGGCGACCGATGAACACATTGCCCTGCTGGTTGAAAATGGCCACCCCCACGCAGTCGCGATAGGGCAGGGATTGGCGGTCAGGACGGGGTGCAGTCATCAAAAGCTCTATTTCATCAAAGCGCTGGCTGGCACCAGCAGAATGCCCTTGGATTCAAGGTCGCGGGCCCAGTCGGCAAGAGTGGTCATCGAAATGGGCAGCGCGCTGACAATACCGATTGCGTGCCCATTCTCCAGCGCCTTGGCCTCAAGGCTGGCAAGCGCTGCGAGAATGGATGCGCGGGCCGGATTGGCGTCGATCTGCAGGTCCGCCCGCGAGAACGGCACCTTGTTGCCCTCCGCCAGCTGCGGCGCCAGCGAGCGGTTGGACGAGCCATCGTCAAGATAGCCCAGGCCGCGCGCGCCAAGCTCTTCCATCAGCGGCGAAAAATCGGCGGCAGAGGCGGTAAAGCGGGCGCCCATATTGTTGATCAGGCCGACATAGCCCCCAAAGCGGGACATCAGCCAGAACAGCTTGTCGAGATTGGCGCGGGCCGGCTCGCCGGTCAGCAGGGTCTGCGGCCCCGGATCGTTCTGGGGATAGTCAAAGGGCTCGAGCGGCACTTCGAGCAATACTTCATGGCCGGCGGTGCGGGCGGCCGCCACCGTGGTGGACAGCGCCTTGCCATAGGGGGCAAAGGCCAGCGTCACGACACTGGGCAGGGTGTCGATGGCGTCAAGCGAGCCCTGCTCGTTAATGCCCAGGCCGGTCACCACAATGGCGATCATCGGGCTGCCGCTGGCCAGGGCATTGCCGGCCGGATGGGCATAGGCGGCAAAGGGGGTGAGGCCGGTGCTCGACATGCGCGGGATGGGGCCGTTGGCGGTCTCCTCGCTGAGATCGGGCAGGGCGCCAAAAATGTCGGGCAGGCCGATGACCGAGCTGGCGCCGCCGGTGCCCGTGGTAATGGCGGTGATCGAGCCGTCGGCGGGGAATTGCTGGGGATCGGCGGTGATGGTCACCGGACCGTCGGCCACGTTATTGGCCACTTCATTGGCATTGCGCGTGCTGGTGACAGCCACTTCCTGGCTGGGCCGGCCCCCGTCGGGATCGTCCACCAGCAGGACACGCGCCACAAAGCCCATGGCGATGAGCGCCAGCAGGCCGAACAGAATGCGGGCGATGGGCAGCCGGGCGACGCCGGAGCGGCGCCGGCGACCGGTGAGTGGGGTGGTCAGATCATCGGTCATCGCGCGGGATCCCAAGACAGCTGGGGCGAGGCAGCGAATCAGCCGCCCCGCCCCAGCAATTTAGCACAGCAGCTGGCTAATCCGCCTTTGGCGGGAAGGCGTTGTCCGTCTCCACGCCATCGATCAGGCCGATGGCATATTGCAGCTGGGTATCCTCGGCCTTGTCGGCGGGCACATAGACCGAGGAGCCGACCGTGGTCTCTTCCTGGCCCTCGATGGTGATGTGTCCGGCCAGGCCGGCCTCGCCGATGATTTCGTCGCGGCCCTGCAGCTCTTCGGGCACATTCTGGAACACCTCGATATCGGGGGTGATGCCAACGGCCTGGATCGAGCGGTTATTGGGCGTGTAGTAGCGCGCGGTGGTCAGGCGCATCGCCCCATCGGGGCCCAACGAAATGATCGACTGGACCGAGCCCTTGCCGAAGGAGCGGGTGCCCACGACCGTGGCCCGCTTGTGGTCCTGCAGCGCGCCGGCGACGATCTCGGAAGCCGAGGCCGAGCCGCCATTGATCAGCACGATGACAGGCACATCGGCAATCTGGGCGTCCAGGGCATCGGGCTGGGCGTCATAGCGGGCGCTTTCCTCGGGCAGGCGGCCACGGGTGAGCACGACGGCGCCCTGCTTGAGGAAGGCATCGGCCACATAGACAGACTGGTCGACCAGGCCACCCGGATTGTTGCGCAGATCCAGGATGATGCCCTTTGGCGCCACGCCGTCGCGTTCGGCATAGACGTCCTTGATGGCCTTTTCGATGCCGACAAAGGCCTGCTCGGAGAAGCGGGACAGGCGCACCACGGCGACGTCGCCATCGGTGCCTTCAAGCGAATAGCGCACTGCCCGCATGGCAATGATGGCGCGCGTCAGGTCGAATTCCAGGGGGGCTTCGACGCCCTCGCGAACCACGGTCACCTTGATCTCGGTGCCGATGGGCCCGCGCATCTTGCCAACGGCCTCGTCCAGGGTCAGGCCCTGGACTGCCACGCCATCGAGCTCGACGATCAGGTCATTGGCCATGATGCCGGCCTTGGCGGCAGGCGTATCATCGATGGGGGACACCACCTTGATGACACCCTCTTCCATGGTGACCTCAATGCCCAGGCCGCCGAATTCGCCGGACGTGTCCTGGCGGAAATCATCGGCATCGGCGGGGGGCAGATAGCCCGAATGGGGGTCAAGCGAGGTCAGCATGCCCTGGATGGCGGCGCGGATCAGCTCCTGCTCATCGGGCGGATCGACATATTCGGCGCGGATGCGGTCAAAGATCTCGCCGAACAGGTTGAGGTCGGCATAGATTTCCAGCGGATCGCGCGGCGTGGGCGCATCGCCTGCCGGTTCGGGCTGCTCGGCACCCGGAACCGGCTCGACCGGCGCCGGCACATCCTGGGCGTGCAGGGTGCCAAGGGGCAAAAGCAGCGCCAGGGCCAAGGCGGCGGCGCGGGAGGAAAGCAGGCGCATGAGGGTTCTATCCACTCTGTGTCGGGGTCGCCCACCAGCCGGTGGGGCATGCCCATCTGCACGAACTGGCCGATATCGACGGTCCCGGTCTCCAGCCCGGCCAGCAATGCGGTATAGCCCTGGCCGGTATTGAGAATGATGATTTGGCCATAATTGAGGTAGGGGCCCTTATAGAGCACCCAGCCATCGGCGGGCGCCACGACCTGGGCCTCGGCCCGGGTCACCAGCGAAATGCCCTGATTGATGCCGCCAAAGCCGTCGCTGGCGCCGTAATTGAGCACGTTGACGCCATTGGCCGGCATGGTCAGATAACCGCGGGCAGCGCCAAAGGGAATGGCCGGCTCGGTGCGGGCGCTGTTGGCCAGCGCCAGCTCGATGGCCGCCGCGCTCAGCACCGGCTGGTCGGGATCGAGCGCGGCATCGGCGGCGGCCGCCGCCGTCGACACCGAGGTCACCTGGGCCGACAGCGAATCGACCAGTTCCTTGAGCGAGGAGGCCCGGGCGGCCAGCGTTTCGGCCTGCTCCTCCTCGGCCTGCAACTGCGCCGTGCGGACGCCAATGCCCTGCTTGCGCGCAGCGATCAGGGTGGCGATGCGCAATTGCTCTTCCTCGAGCACGGCATGATTGGCGCGCAGGGTGGCTTCCTCGGCCAGAGCCGCGGTCTTGATGCGGGTCAGCTCGGTCAGATCGGCCGTTACCGAATCGGCCTTGGCGCGCAGCTGGGGCACGATGGCGGCAATCAGGATGGCGCTGCGGGCCGAGCCCAGCGCATCATCGGGATCAACGATCAGGGCGGGTGGCGGGTTGAGCGAAATTCGCTCCAGCGCGGCCAGTACATTGGCGATTTCGGCATTGGAGCCGTCGAGCCGGCCGCGAACCTCGAGTTCGGCCACGATGAGATCGGATAGCCGCGTCTCGACATCGGCCACCTCGATCTCGGCGAGCTTGACGCGCTGGGCCGCGGCGATCAGGGCGGCATTCTGCTGGGTGCGGTCGCCTTCCATGGCGGCGATTTCGGCCTTGAGCTCGTCAATGCGCTGCTGGCTGAGGGAGATGGAGGCCTCGACGGCTTCAAGATCCGACTGGGTTGGGGGTGCCGGCTCCGCAACCGGGGCGGCGTCGGGGGCTGGCGGATCGGCCACGGCCGGCGCCGGCGCGCTGCCATCGACGACCGGCGCCGCCGGGGCCAGGGTTTCGGGCTGGGCCAGCAGCGGCAGGCCCGACAGCATCGCCAGCAGCGTGCCGGCGAGCAGCAGTCCCAGTGTCTTGCCTGGCCCCAGCGCCATAATGTCTCCAGCAGGGCGCCATGCGCCCGAATCAATGCCGCACCATAGCAATGCTGCAGCAAACCGCAGGTTAACGCTGCTTAACCATGCCGTGAATGGCGGGGTCAATCGCCGCGATGATAGGGGTGCCCGGCCAGGATGGTCGTGGTGCGATAGAGCTGTTCGGCCAGCATGATGCGCACCAGCTGATGCGGCCAGGTCAGGGGCGAAAAGCTCAGTACCAGATCGGCATTGGCCGTGAAATCGGGGTCGAGGCCATCGGCGCCGCCGATGACGAAGCTGGCCGCCGGGCGACCGTCATCGCGCCAGCGGCCGATCTGGCGGGCCAGGGCCTCCGAGGCAATGGCCTTGCCGCGTTCATCGAGCGCCACCACGATGCCCTCGGGCAAGGCGGCGCGCAGCGCCCTGGCCTCGTCGGCCTTGCGGCTGGGGGCCGAGGCGGCGCGCGATTCGGTCTGCTCGATCACCTCGAAGCCGGTCAAAGCCAGCGGCTTGCCGCCGCCGACCGCCCGGTCAAGATAGCGGGCGACAAGATCGCGCTCCGGCCCGGCCTTCATCCGGCCGACTGCCGCAATGGTGACGCGCATGGTCTGGCCTAATGCGCGTCAGCCGCGAAATCGGCCTGCCACATCTTTTCGATATTGTAGAATTCGCGCACTTCGGGGCGGAAGATGTGGACGATGACATCGCCGGCATCGACCAGGACCCAGTCGCAATGGGGCAGGCCCTCAATGCGCGGCTTGCCGTGGCCGGCATCGCGCAGGGCGTTGACCAGCTGGTCGGCAACCGCACCCACATGGCGCTGCGAGCGACCGGAGGCGACGACCATATGGTCGGCCAGCGAGGACTTGCCAATGATATCGACGGCAACAATGCCCTCGGCCTTGGCATCGTCAAGGCAGTTGAGGATGACATCGATCATGGGGCGTTCCGGGGTCGCAAGCGTCGGCGCGACGGGAGTGGCGGTGTTTTCGGGCAGGGCGGCCATCATCAATGGCCTTCCGCCCATGCGCGTGCATGGGTCATGCGGGGGATCAGCATCCTTGATAGTTGATCGGAATGAGCAGGCGCTTTGCGAAGGGCAAGCAGTCACTTCCTGTTCGGGTGACGTGTATCACACGCGCCCAATATGCGCTTTTATGGACCGTTTCGCAAGATTGCGTCTTCACTTTGGCTTAACGCCTTGGCGATGGGCCCTTATGGCCGAGGAGGAGAGCGGCGATTGTCGCCCATGCAGGTAGACCCAGGCGGGTGCCGGCAGGCGGGCCAAAGTGGTGGCGTCGTCCTCATCGACCCGCCATTGCGCCAGGGCGCTGGCCGCCATCGAGACGGGCGCCAGCCGGCCGGAGCCGGGCCGGACATAGACCGCCAGGGGCACCATGGCGGCAATATCGCGCCAGCGTTCCCAATGGCTGAAATTGACCAGGTTGTCGGCGCCCATGATCCAGACAAAATGGCGGCCGGGCATGGCGGTGGTCAGAAAGCGGATGGTCTGCCAGGAATAGGTGAAGCCATGCGCCGCCTCGAAACCGGTGACCCGGATCCGGGGATGGTCGAGCAATTGGCGCGCCGCCAGGACGCGGTCCTTGAGGGGCGCCAGGTCATGATTGTCCTTGAGCGGATTGCCCGGCGTCACCAGGACCCAGAGCGCGTCCAGATCGAGCCGGCGCAGGGTTTCCTCCACGACCAGGCGATGGCCCTCATGGATGGGGTTGAAGCTGCCGCCGAACAGGCCGATGCGCATGCCGGCCCCGGAGGGCGGCAGCTCGGTTATGCCGGCAATATGAAGGGGGTTACGCAGGGTCAATAGGGGTCAGGGTCTCGTCTGGCCGGTGCCGCGGACGCGGTATTTGAAGCTGGTGAGCTGCTCGACCCCGACCGGGCCACGGGCATGCATCTTGCCGGTGGCAATGCCGATCTCGCCGCCAAAGCCGAATTCGCCGCCATCGGCAAACTGGGTCGAGGCATTGTGCATCAGAATGGCGCTGTCGATCTGGTTGAAGAATGTTTCGACCGCTTCGGCATCCTCGGCAATGATCGCCTCGGTGTGATGGCTGGAGTATTTTTCGATATGGGCGATCGCATCGGCAAGACTGTCGACGATCCTGACCGAGATGATGGCGTCCTCATATTCGGTGCGCCAGTCGGTTTCTGTCGCCAGGCGGGCCGTGGGGATCGCTTCGGTGACGGTCTGGTCGCCGCGGATTTCGCAACCCTTGGCAATCAGCGCCTCAAGCATGGGCTTGAGGTGGGTGGCCAGCACGTCCTTATGCACGAGCAGGGTTTCGGCTGCGCCGCAGATGCCGGTCCGGCGCATCTTGGCATTGAGGGTTATCGCTACGGCCTTGTCGAGGTCGGCTGACTTGTCGATGTAGACATGCACCAGGCCCTCAAGATGGGCAAAGACC
>CAXBHD010000201.1:0-6393 GCA_963975335.1 uncultured Devosia sp.
CAAGGGTGATATCAAGTTCGAGAATGTCTCGTTCCACTATGGCAAGACCGGTGGGGTGATCGAAGATCTCAACCTGCATATCGCTGCCGGCGAGAAGATCGGCCTGGTCGGTCGCTCCGGCGCCGGCAAGTCGACCATCGTCAACCTGCTGCTGCGCTTCTATGACCGGGCGGACGGGCGCATCCTGATCGATGGCCATGACATTGCCCATGTGACCCAGGACAGCCTGCGCGCCAATATCGGCGTGGTCACCCAGGATACCTCGCTGCTGCATCGCTCGGTGCGCGAGAACATCCTTTATGGTCGCCCCGACGCCACCGAGGCGATGATGCGCGAGGCAGCCGAGCTGGCCGAAACCGCCGACTTCATCAAGGGCCTGAGCGATCCCAAGGGGCGCAAGGGCTTTGATGCCCATGTCGGCGAACGCGGCGTCAAGCTCTCGGGCGGGCAGCGCCAGCGCATCGCCATTGCCCGCGTATTGCTCAAGAACGCCCCGATCCTGGTGCTGGACGAAGCCACTTCGGCGCTCGATTCCGAGGCGGAAGCGGCCATCCAGAGCCAGTTGCAGCTGCTGATGAAGGGCAAGACGGTGATCGCCATTGCCCATCGCCTCTCCACCATTGCCATGATGGATCGCCTGGTGGTGCTCGACAAAGGGCGCGTCGTCGAAACCGGCACCCATGCCGAACTGCTGCAGACCGGCGGCATCTATGCGAGCCTGTGGAACCGCCAGTCCGGCGGTTTCCTCGAGCTGGATGCGCCGGAAGAGGCTGCGGCGCAGTAGCGCCGGGCATCCAGACCTTTCTCCTTCTCCCCCAAGGGGGAGAGGGAAGCCGTGCCTGCCAAACCACAACCAAGGAGAACCCCGATGGGTGACATTATCGAAACGGCCAATAATCCCGCGCGCCACGCCGGCCATAGCGCGCCCCGCTTTGCCCAAAGCAAACCCAAGCACCGTTACCGAACCTGACCTGAGAGTCTGAACAAAACTCCGTCAGGCGCGGCTCAAACAATGAGCTCAAAATGTTCAACCGCGTCATCGCCTATTTCGACCATCTCTATTCGCCCACTGCGCTCGCCGACAACCGGCAGCCGCCCATGGGCCTCATGCCTTTCGTCCGCTACTTCATCGGCCAGTTCCGCGCCGCCTTCGCCATCCGCATCGTGCTGGTGGCCATTGGTTCGGTCGCCGATGCCCTGATGCCCGTCTTTGTCGGCCTCGTGGTCGGCATGCTGGCCACCACCAATCCCGGCGATATCTTCACCCAGCACGGCCAGACCTTCCTCTGGATGATCTTTGTCGTCGTCCTGGTCCGCCCGCTGACCTTCGTGCTCGACACCCTGGTGCGCAACCATGGCATCGTGCCCAACCTCGTCGATCTGGTGCGCTGGCAGAGCCACTGGCATGTCATCCGGCAAAGCTGGACCTTCTTCCAGAACGACTTTGCCGGGCGCATCGCCAACAAGATCATCCAGGCCGGCGAGGCCATCGAGATCGGCGTCAACCTGACCATTGACGCGGCCTGGTATGCCCTGGTCTTCGTGGTCGTGGCCATTGTGGTGCTGGCCCAGCTCGATCCGGTCCTGCTGGTGCCCATCGGGATCTGGCTGCTGCTCTATGCCATCCTGTTTTCCATCACCATGCCGCTGATCGCCCGCCATTCCGAGGAGCTCTCGGAGAGCAAATCGGTGATGACCGGGCGGATCGTGGACAGCTATACCAATATCCAGACCCTCAAGACCTTCTCGACCGGTGCGCACGAAGACCTTTATGTCGCTGATTCCATTGATGAACACGCTGTCAGCTTCCGCAAGCTCATGCGCGTCTTCACCGCCATGTGGTCGGTGCTCTTCCTGCTCAATGCGGGCCTGGTGGTCTCGGTCACCTGGCTGGCCCTGATCGGCTGGAACCAGGGGAGCCTGTCGGCCGCCGCCGTGGCGACCGCCATTCCCTTCGCGCTGCAGATCATGAATATGAGCGGCTGGATCCTCGAAATCGGCTCCAACATCTTCCGCCAGATCGGCAATATCCGCGATTCCATGGTCACCATCGCCCAGCCCTTGACCATGCTGGACAAGCCGCAGGCCAAGCCTCTGACCGTCACCAAGGGCGAGCTGACCTATGACAATGTCAGCTTCAACTACTGGCGTGGCCAGCAGGGTTCGGTCATCGACGCCTTCAACCTGACGGTGGCGCCGGGCGAAAAGATCGGCCTGGTCGGCCGTTCCGGCTCGGGCAAGTCGACTTTGGTCAACCTGGCTTTGCGCATGTTCGACGTGCAGGACGGGGCGATCCGCATCGATGGCCAGGATGTGCGCGACGTCACCCAGGAAAGCGTGCGGGCGGCGATTGGCCTTGTCAGCCAGGATACCTCGCTGCTGCATCGCTCGATCCGAGAAAATCTCAAATATGGCCGCCAGACCGCGACCGATGAAGAGATGATCCGCGCGGCCGAACAGGCCAAGGTGCATGACGTCGTCATGGGCCTCGTCGATCCCAAGGGCAATCGGGGCTATGACGCCCATGTCGGCGAGCGCGGCGTCAAGCTCTCGGGCGGCCAGCGCCAGCGTGTCGCCATTGCCCGGGTCCTGCTCAAAAATGCCCCCATCCTGGTGCTCGACGAGGCCACTTCGGCGCTGGATTCGGAGGTGGAGGCGGCCATCCAGGAGCAGCTCACGACGCTGATGGCCGGCAAGACGGTGATCGCCATCGCCCATCGGCTCTCCACCATTGCCGCCATGGATCGCCTGGTAGTGCTCGAACAGGGCAGGATTGTCGAAGAGGGCAGCCATGCCCAGCTGCTGTCCAGTGGTGGCCACTATGCCCAGCTCTGGCAGCGCCAGTCCGGCGGCTTCCTCGATCTTGACGCCGCCAAATGACGTTTGCGCCCGGCCCCGGCCGGGCGCAGTTCGCCAAGGCGGCGCCACGGCATTGCAGACGGACAAGGCCTGGCCGGCTCAGCCCGAGCGCTGGTCGCCGCCCTCATGCCAGCCCGAATTGGCATAGGCCAGGTGCTCGATCACCATGGCCTCGCTCATGGGCCGGCCGAACAGAAAGCCCTGCATCACCGTGCCGCCCAGGGCGGCCAGGGCGTCGAGCTGGTCATGGGTTTCCACGCCCTCAAAGACGCAGGAAATCCCCAGATTGCGGCATAGATCCGCGGTGGTCTTGATAATGGCCTGGCTGGTGGGGTCCACGCAGATCTCGGCGACAAAACTGCGGTCCACCTTGATCCGGTCCAGCGGCAGTTTCTGCACATGGGTGAGGCTCGAATGGCCGGTGCCGAAATCATCCAGGGCGATGCGCGATCCCAGCGCAATCAGGGCCTGCAGCGAGTCATTGGCCTGGCTCAGGTCCCGCATGACCGCCGTCTCGGTAATCTCGAAATCGATGCGGCAGGGCGTGCCGGCGCTTTTCACCATGGCGACGATCCCGTTAAGCGCCGCCGTCGAGCCGATGTCATGCGCCGAGAGATTGACCGACAGGCGCAGCGCCTGTGGCAGCCGCGCCGAGGCCGCCAGCGCCTGGCGCAGCACGGTCTGGGTCACCTTGCAGATCATGCCTGTACGCTCGGCCAGCGGAATGAACTCGACCGGCGAAACCTCGCCCAGCGCCGGACTGTGCCAGCGCGCCAGCACCTCGTAACCGGTGATGAAGCCGAGCGCGATGTCGAATTGCGGCTGGAACAGGATGGAGATTTCGCTGTCGAGGTCGGCGGTGCGCAATTCATGCTCGAGCCGGCGCACCTTGCTGATCTCGCGTTCATGGCTGTCGCCGAACACCACGGCATTGCCGCCATGCTCACGCTTGGCGACCGAGGTGACATAGTCGGCGCGATCATAGGCCATGGCAGCAGTGTCGCCCATCCGCGCCGCTGCCAGCCCCATCGACGCCGACAGATGGATGGTTGCATCGGGCAGCTCGATCGACTCCCGCAGCGCGTTGCAGATCGCCGCGCCCAGCCGCTCGAGCTCCCCGGCTTTGCTGGGGGCATGAAGGATCAGGCCGAAATTGTCGGCCTCGAGCCGCGCCACGAAGGCATCGGCCGGGCGCCGTTCCAGGATGCGGCGGCCCACTTCGGCCAGGACACAATCACCGGTAATCTGCCCGAAGATCTCGTTGATCGCCTTGAAGCCGTCCAGATCGATCCGGGCCACGGCAATCGGCGGGCCGCCCTGGCTCGCTGCTGCCAGCAGGGCGCTCAGGTGCCGGTCGAAGGCGCGCCGGTTGGGCAGGCCCGTCAGTGAATCCACCGTGGCGAGCCGCTCGTTTTCATCCGACAGGCGCTGGGTTTCCGCCTGCTTGGTCAACAGGGCCGAGCGCGACGCCACCAGGGCGGCGAAATCGCGGTAATTGCCGAGCAGGATAACCAGCAGCGCCGCCACCACGACCAGCAGGTTAATGGCAATGGCGGCAAATACCACATTGCCCATCAGCAGCAGGACGATGGTGAAGGGCAGCAGCGCCAGGGCGCCCATGGTCAGTGCCGCGGCGCGCACATGCATCAGGCAGAACATGCAGGCAATGGTGGTGATGCCGCAAAAGAACGATACCTGGGATTGCTGATAGGCGTCCCCATAGGGCAGCAGGCTGATCGTCCAGACCGCAAAGCCCAATGCCAGCACCGGCAGCACCTGCATCATCTGCGTGACGCGGCGGCGGGCAAAGTCGAATTCCACCAGCTTGTGACGCGACGCCAGCCAGGTTGTCAGTCGCAACAGGCTGGCGGCCGACAGCAGGGCCGGCAGATAGAGGCTCAGCAGGGGTGGGGCGGTGCCGATATGGGTGGATGCCAGGATCACCGTGTTGGCCACCACGGTGACATACATTAGCGGCACCTGCCAGGACAGCACACGCGCCTGCGCCAGAACGAGCTCTGGCTCATTCGGGATCGCGTAGAACCGCTTGACTATGTCCACCGCCGACATGGCAACGCCCTCAGATGACAGGAATTACCCCGCAAATTGCTAATACATACGTAAGTCCGGCCCTCGCAGTAGCCGCTTTCGGTCTCTGTGTACGGTATCGGACCATGTTTGCAGAGTTTTTTCCGCCCGCCGACCCATTGGAACCCGCCGCAAGACCGGCTAGAACCGCCGGAAATCGATTGCACCGGCCCCTCTGGCCGTCCGGTACGGTCGTATCAAAGCCTGGCAGCGCCAGCAGCGCTGCTCCCGGAGGAGTTGTCCATGTCTGTTCCCGCCACCTTTTCGGCCCTCGATCTGGCCGGTCCATTTGCCCTGACGTCGCCCACCAGCGACATTGCCCTGTCGCTCCATCTGCCCGGCGACGTACATGCGGCGCTGCTGGCCGAAGGGCACATTCCCGATCCCTATTATGGCGAGAACGAAAAGCAGGTCCTCTGGGTCAACGAAACCGCCTGGTCGGTCGAGCGCAGCTTTACCGCCGACCCCGCCGATATCGATGGCTATCTGACCCTGACCCTCAGCGAGGTCGACTGCATCGCCACCATTTCGCTCAATGGCGAGGTCATTGCCCAGACCGACAACAGCTTTGTCCGCCACGATATCGACGTCACCGGCAAGGTGCGGGCAGGGGACAATAGCCTGCGCATCGATTTTGCCATTGCCCCCGAAGTCGCCCGCGCCCGCTCGGACGCCCATCCCTTCCCCATTCCCTTCACCAAGAATTACCAGACCAATGGCCTGGCCGGCATTCCGATGAACTTCATCCGCAAGGCGGCCTGCCATGCCGGCTGGGACTGGGGCATCTGTATCATGCCCATCGGCGTCTATGGCAGCATGACGCTGCGCAAGTCGCGCCTGGCCCGCCAGGACAGCGTCCAGGTCGATCAGGTCCATGGCAGCCACTCGGTCGAACTGACTCTGAAGACTCGGCTTTTTGCCTTTGCTCATGGTGAGGTGGAGCTTGAACACACCATCGATGGCCAGGTGATCACCGACAAGCTCGTGGTCAACAAGGGCGAGAACGTCTTCACCCATAACATCACCATCCAGAACCCGAGATTGTGGTGGCCGGCCGGGCAGGGCGAGCAGCCGCTCTATGAGCTGGTGACCAATCTCGAAGGCGAAAAGACCACCCGCCAGATCGGCCTGCGCCAGCTCGAATGGATCGTCGAACCCGACGAGATCGATCATTCCTTCAAGTGCCGCGTGAACGGTCGCGATGTCTCCATGCTCGGCGCCAACTGGATCCCGGCCGACGCCATTCCCAGCCGCATCACCCCCACCGTCATCCGCGACCTGCTGCAAAGCGCCAAGGCCGCCAATATGAACATGCTGCGCATCTGGGGCGGCGGCCAGTACGAGCCCGATTATTTCTACGAGATGTGCGACGAGCTGGGCATCCTGATCTGGCACGATTTCATGTTCGCCTGCATGAGCTATCCGTCCGACCGCCCCTTCCTTGCC
>CAXBHD010000202.1:0-6363 GCA_963975335.1 uncultured Devosia sp.
AAGGTCCGCCCGGCTCAAAGCCATGGGCCTTATAGGGGAAGGGTTTTTGCCGTGCAAGCGGGAAAAGGCCTTGTGGAAAATCTGATTGGTCGATGGCGGCAGAGCGGCGGGATTGCAGGGGTTTGATTGCCGCGGCGGCGCCCCGCATCCAGGGCCTGGACGGTTTGACGGTTGCGTGGCCAGGATTTTATCGCCCCGTCCGCTCGAGGAGGGAGCGTCGGCGCAGGCCCCTGCGTCAGATCACCATGAAAGGCTCCCGGCAATGCGGGGTGTCGAGGGAGGCCCGCTGTCCTTGTGCCGCGTCCGCCAAGGGCGATCAACTGCATCCGGGGCGCCAGCAAGGCCCGTCCAAGCTCAGATATTGTTGTCTTCGTCGTCGGCGTAATTGGCGCCATCGGCATCGGGCAGCGGCTCGTCATCGCGGGCGGGGATGACATAGCTGCCGGTGAGCCAGCGGTTGAGATCGACATCGGCGCAGCGTTTGGAGCAGAAGGGCTTGAAGGCGGCCATGGCGGGCTTGCCGCAGATCGGGCACTTGCGGGCGGGGGCGACGGGCTCGGCCATCAGACGCCCGACAGGGTGGACTGGTTGAGCCAGTTGAAATGCACCGGATAGCCCTCGCCGGCCAGCAGCTGGGCGGTTTCCATCAACGGCAGGCCGACGACGCCGGAATAGGAGCCGGACAGCTTGACGACAAAGGCGGCGGCAATGCCCTGGATGGCGTAGCCGCCGGCCTTGCCGCGCCATTCAGCGCTGGCCAGATAGGCTTCCATTTCGCGGGTGGAGAGGCGCTTGAAGCGGATGCGGGTTTCGACCACACGCTGCCGCCGGGCGCCCGAGGGGGTGAGCACGGTGAGGCCGGTATAGACGCGATGGGCGCGTCCCGAGAGCAAGGACAGGCACTGGCTGGCCTCGGCCATGGTTTCGGCCTTGGGCAGGATGCGGCGGCCGACGGCCACGACGGTATCGGCGCCCAGCACCAGAGCCTCAGCACCAAAACCCGCCGAGCGGGCCTTGTGCTGGGCGGTCAGCGCCTTCAGATCGGCCAGGCGCTGGGCCAGCTTGCGCGGCAATTCGCCCTTTTCGGGGGTCTCGTCGACATCGGCGGGCACCAGGTGCTCGGGTTCGATGCCAATCTGATTGAGCAGAGCCAGCCGCCGCGGCGACGCGGAGGCCAGGATCAGATCGGGACGACTGGCCATGGGGGGATCGAGCTCCGTTGATCTTTCAGGGGCCGCGCGGCTGGGCCGGGCCTTGGTCGCCCAGGGCGATCCACGAGACCGCCCTGCCCGCCCGCGAGCAGACGCGCCAAACTACTTGAAGCGGTAGGTGATGCGGCCCTTGGTCAGGTCATAGGGCGTCATTTCGCACAAGACCTTGTCGCCGGCGAGGACGCGAATGCGATTCTTGCGCATGCGGCCGGCCGTGTGGGCGATGATTTCATGCTCGTTTTCCAACTTGACCCGAAAGGTTGCGTTGGGAAGCAATTCTACGACCACGCCCGGAAATTCGAGCACTTCTTCCTTTGCCATACTGTCTCCAGATAAGATTGCCCTCGACCAAAGAGGGATCGGCGACCTGCCACTGTTCGACGGCGCCGGCCTCGAGCCCCTTGCGCGCGACCGCTTCGGCCGCATCGTCGGAGAGGCAGATCACGAGGTCAAAATGGTTGGCGACCAGCTCATCGAGGATATGGGGCGTGTGCACGCTCATATCAATGCCAACCTCTTCCATGACCTGGTGGACGAACTGATCGACCTTGCCGCCGGTGACGCCAACCGAGCGGGCAATCAGTCGCCCGGGAAAGGCCTGGCGCGCCAGGGCGGCGGCGATGGGCGAGCGCACCGCATTCATCGAGCAGACAAACAGCACGGTGGGCAGCTTTGAGGTGCTTTCGTCGATCCGGCTGGCATAGGGCTGGACGGCGCAGATCAGCGTGAACAGGCGCCTGGCGGTGTTGAGATCGATGATCAGCTTGTTGTCGAGCCGGGTGCGCAGCAGTTCGGCGGCGTCGTTGTGCAGGCCGCGCCGCGCCATGTCGACGGTCTCGATCTGGAAGGGCTGGGCCGAACGGATGGCCTCGTAATAGGCGTCGCGAATGCGGAAATAATCGCGGATCAGCCGACGGAACGGGGTGAGCGAGAGATAGTGGGCGGCAATGGGCTGGAAGGTATCGGGATTGCGCACGTCGAGCACGATGGAATTGCCGACAATGGACATGTGCAGAGCAAAGGGCCCCTTGGCCGCGACGCGGGCGGGCCGGAAGCTGTTGTCCTCGAGCAGGTCGTAAATGGCGATGCGCCATTCATGGACCTCGTCGGGATTGATCGAGGTAATGGTATTGGGGTCGAGCGTGACGGTGACGAGACGATCGGCGCTGGCCGGCTCGACCTTGTGCGGGTCGGTCCTGGCCAGACTGATGCCGGTCGGCGTTCCTGTGCTCAACGGTTCAACCTTATGGAAATGGAGCGGCCATGGCCATCAAGTGATTCGACCTCGGCCAGAATCACCGCGGCTTCCGACAGCGCCGACAGGGAGGAGGCATCGCAACCCAGGATGGAGGTGCGCTTCATGAAATCGAGCACGCCCAGGCCCGAGGCAAAGCGCGCCGAGCGCGCGGTGGGCAGCACATGGTTGGAGCCGCCGACATAGTCGCCAATGGCTTCTGGCGTGTGATGGCCCAGAAAGATGGCGCCGGCATGCCGGATGGCGGGCAGGAGACCCTGCGGATCGTTGATGGCCAGTTCGACATGTTCCGACGCGATGCGGTTGGCCAGACTTGCCGCCTCGTCGAGCGAGGCCACGGTGATGATGGCGCCGAACTCATCCCAGCCCTGGCGGGCAATGTCCTGCTTGGGCAGGAGGGAGAGCTGGCGATCGACCTCGGCATCCACCGCGTCGGCCAGGCCCTTTTCGGTGGTGACCAGAATGGACTGGGCCCCGGCCCCGTGCTCGGCCTGGGCGATGAGGTCGGCCGCGACCCAGGCCGGATTGGCCGAACCATCGGCAATGACGAGGACTTCGGAGGGGCCGGCGATCATGTCGATGCCGACCTGGCCGAAGACCTGGCGCTTGGCGGTGGCGACATAGGCATTGCCGGGGCCGACGACCTTGTCGACCTTGGCGATGGCAGCGGTGCCATAGGCCAAAGCGGCAACGGCCTGGGCGCCGCCAATGCGGTAGATCTCGGTGACGCCGGCGATCTGGGCGGCGAGCAGAATGGCCGGGTTGATCTGGCCATTGGGCGTGGGGACCACCATGGCGATGCGGGTGACCCCCGCCACCCTGGCGGGCACGGCATTCATCAGCACCGAGGAGGGATAGGAGGCCAGGCCACCGGGCACGTAGATGCCGACGGCATCGACCGGGGTCCAGCGGGTGCCCAGGGTGACGCCGAGGTGATCGGTATAGATGCTGTCCTCGGGCTTCTGGCGGGCGTGGTGCGACCAGATGCGGTCATGGGCGGTCTGCAGCGCGCCGCGAATATGGTCGGCGACGCCGGCGGCGGCCGTGGCGATTTCCTCAGCCGAGATGACCAGGCTGTCGAGCGTCACATCGGCCTGGTCGAAGCGGTTGGTCAGCTCGACAACGGCGGCATCGCCGCGCTGGCGCACATCGGCGATGATGGCGGCGACGGCGTCATTGACGTCCCGGCTGGATTCGCGCTTGCCCTCCAACAGCTGGATGAAACGCTGCTCGAAATCACTGTCGGCGCTGTCGAGGCGAATGGGCATCAAAGGTCCTTAGTCGAGAGAATGGGCAGGCTTGGCCGCAGCGGCCCAGGCGGCGCCGAGATCGCTGAGCCGGGCTTCGAGGCACTCGACGCCGAGCCGCACCGTGCCACCGCCGGCAAAGCTGAGCTCAACAATGCCGGCCGGGCCGTCAATGGGTGAAAAGCTGATGGCGAGCAATTCCAATACGCCTTCGGCAGCGGCCGGATCATAGCCACTGGTGACGACGGACTGCACCGCGTCAAAATGCAGCGCGGCGCGCTTGCGCACGCCCTTGTCGCGGCGGCCCTGCGCCGAGCTCCAGTCGAAGCGGTTCATCAGCAAAGCAAAGCGGCGGTCGGCCCGGGCATAGCCCATGTCGGCCACCCGCACGACGGCGTCCTGGACATGGGCGGAAATTACTTCGAGGTCTTCGGTGTCGAGCGCGAGAAGCTTCAGGTCGGTCATGGAGGGGCGGCCCTTGGTTGGAGGGACCCTATCTGGTCACCCCGCCCCCGATCTACAAGTTTGACGGCAGTTGGGCAATGCAAGAGGCGCAGGGAGCACGGCACAAGGCAGGAGCCCATCCCAGATACCTCTTGCTAATAACTGACCAGTCAGTTATTAGCAGGGCCAGACTGGAGACCCTCATGCCTGAAGACACCAAGAAATTCCGCCGCCGCGCCGAGGCCCGGCCAGACGAAGTGCTTGACGCGGCCTTGGCGGTTTTCGTGCAGAAGGGCTTCGCCGCCAGCAGGGTCGACGACGTCGCCCAGCATGCCGGCGTGTCCAAGGGCTTGGTCTACCTGTATTTTCCGTCGAAAGAGGCGCTGCTGGAAGGCATTGTCAAACGGGCCCTCGTGCCCATTGCCGAACATGCATTGAACGATCTGGCCGCCTTTGACGGCGATCCGCGCCTTGCCATCACCAAGGTCATGACATTGCTCGGTAACCAGCTGGCCGCCCCGGCGGGGCTGGCAATACCCAAGCTGATACTGGGGGAAGTCACCCGCTTTCCCGAGATCGGGATGATGTATCGCCGCGAGGTGCTCGACAAGGTCCGTCCCGCCTTGCAGGCACTGCTGGCGCGCGGCGTCGCCAGCGGCCATTTGCGGCCGATCGATCCGGAAATGGCGGTCCGCTCGGTCATCGGCCCGCTGCTGGCCCATGTGGCGCTCAGCGAGCTGTTCGGGGTGCGGCCCGACGAGGGACTGGCGCTGGAGCGCCTGATCCAGAGCCATCTCGACATCCTGTTTTATGGCATCAGCGAGGCACGCCCATGAGCGAATTCCTTGCCGGATTGCTGGCGGCAATGCTGTCGGTCCTGCCGGGCGGCGCGACCGATGCGGGTTATGTCGGCTATCTGGAAGCGGACTATGTCTATGTGGCTCCGACGAGCGGCGGGCGCATCGTCGCGCTGGCCGTCGCTGAGGGCGACACCGTGCAGGAAGGGCAATTGCTGTTTGCCCTCGATGACCGGCAGCAACAGGTGCTGCTTGTGACGGCCGAAGCGCGGGCGGCGGCGGCACGGGCCACGCTGGACAATCTGGAGACGGGCAGTCGTCGCCAGGAAGTCGACGTGATACGCGCGTCGCTGAGCAAGGCGCAGTCGGATCTGGCGCTTGCCACGGCCAATCTGGCGCGCAGCGAGAAACTGCTGGCGGCGGGCGCCGTGCCGGCCGTGCGGGTCGAACAGGACCGGGCGGCCCGCCAGGCGGCCCAGGCGCAGGTCGAGCAGTTGACCGCCCAGGTCAGCGTCGCCGAACTGCCGGCCCGCAATGCCCAGCAGGCGGCCGCGGAAGCCAATCTGACGGCAGCAAAGGCCGATGCCCAGCGGGCCGCGCTGGATCTGCAGGACCGGCAGGTATCTGCGCCAGTGGGTGGCCTTGTGGACCGGCTGTTCTATTCTCCCGGCGAGATGGCGACGGCGGGAGCGCCGGTGCTCTCGATCATGCCGGCCGGGGCGCTCAAGGCGCGGTTCTTCGTGCCCGAAGCGGATCGGGCGGGGCTGGCGATCGGCGCCATGGTATCGGTCGGCTGCGACGGCTGTGCCGCCATGGCGGCCACGATCACCCATCTGGCCGCCGAGCCGCAGACCACGCCGCCGGTCATCTATTCGCGCGAGGAGCGCGGCCGGCTGGTCTATCTGGTGGAGGCCAGGCTCGCGGCGCCGGGAATGCTGCAGCCGGGACAACCGGTGACGGTGACGCGGTGAGCGGGGACAAGGTCATCGATGTGCGGGGGCTGACCAAAAGCTTTGGCGACAAGCTGGTGGTGGATCATTTCGACATCGCGGTGCCGCGCGGGGCCATATACGGCTTTCTGGGCCCCAATGGCTCGGGCAAGACCACGACCATCCGCATGCTGTGCGGATTGCTGCTGCCCGATGCGGGTCAAGGCACGTGCCTGGGCTTTGACGTCCGCCGCGAGGCGCGCCAGATCAAGACCCAGGTCGGCTATATGACGCAGAAATTCAGCCTCTACGAGGACCTGTCGATCCGCGAGAATCTCGATTTCGTGGCGCGGATGTATGGCGTCAGGGACCGCAGGCAGCGGGTGACGGCGGCGCTGGCCGACCTTGGCCTGGCGGACCGGGCGGGGCAGTTGGCCGGCACCCTGTCGGGAGGCTGGAAGCAGCGGCTGGCGCTGGCGG
>CAXBHD010000203.1:0-6363 GCA_963975335.1 uncultured Devosia sp.
CTACCGCCCGGCCCGCGTGCTGATGCAGGACTTCACCGGCGTTCCGGCCGTGGTTGATCTGGCCGCCATGCGCGATGCCACCGCCAAGCTGGGCGCCGATCCGCAGAAGATCAATCCGCTGGTGCCCGTCGACCTGGTCATCGACCATTCGGTCATGGTGGACAGCTTCGGCACGGCCCTGTCCTTCGGGCAGAATGTCGAGCTCGAATATGAGCGCAATGGCGAACGCTACGAGTTCCTGCGCTGGGGCCAGTCGGCCTTTGACAATTTCCGCGTGGTGCCGCCCGGCACCGGCATCTGCCACCAGGTGAACCTGGAATATCTGGCCCAGACCGTGTGGACCAAGGAAGAAAACGGGGAAACCGTTGCCTATCCGGACACGCTGGTGGGCACCGATTCGCACACCACCATGGTCAATGGCCTGGCCGTGCTCGGCTGGGGCGTGGGCGGCATCGAGGCCGAGGCAGCCATGCTGGGCCAGCCGATCACCATGATGATCCCCGAAGTCGTCGGCTTCAAGCTGACCGGCAAGATCAATGAAGGCATTACCGCCACCGATCTGGTGCTGACCGTCACCGAAATGCTGCGCAAGAAGGGCGTGGTCGGCAAGTTCGTGGAATTCTATGGCCCCGGCCTCGATTATCTCAGCCTTGAGGACCAGGCGACCATCGCCAACATGGCCCCCGAATATGGTGCCACCTGCGGTTACTTCCCGGTCGATGCCGATACGCTGAAATACCTGACCACGTCGGGCCGCGCGGCCGACCGGGTGGCGCTGGTGGAAGCCTATTCCAAGGCCCAGGGCATGTTCCGCGAGACCAGCTCGCCCGATCCGGTGTTCACGTCGACGCTCGAACTCGACCTGACCACCGTCGTGCCATCCATTTCGGGTCCCAAGCGCCCGCAGGACCGCATCGCGCTCGATCAGGCCAAGGACAAGTTCATTACCGGCCTGCCGACCGAATTCGGCAAGACCGACAATCCGAAAGTCGCCGTCGAGGGCACCGACTATGCCATCGGCCATGGCGATGTGGTGATTGCCGCCATTACCTCCTGCACCAATACCTCCAATCCCTCGGTACTGGTGGCCGCCGGCCTGGTTGCCCGCAAGGCGCGGGCCCTGGGCCTGGTCTCCAAGCCCTGGGTCAAGACCTCGCTGGCCCCCGGCTCGCAGGTCGTCACCGACTATCTCGACAGTGCCGGTCTGTCGGCAGATCTCGACGCGCTGGGCTTCAACCTTGTCGGTTATGGCTGCACCACCTGCATCGGCAATTCGGGTCCGCTGCCGGCGGAAATTTCCAAGGCCGTGCAGGCGGGCGATCTGGTCGCCGCCTCGGTCCTGTCGGGGAACCGCAATTTCGAGGGTCGCGTCAATCCGGACGTCAAGGCCAACTACCTGGCCTCGCCGCCGCTGGTCGTGGCCTATGCCATTGCCGGCTCGATGAATATCGACATTACCAAGGAGCCGATCGGCACTTCCAAGGATGGCCAGCCGGTCTATCTGAAGGATATCTGGCCCTCCAATCACGAGGTCGCCGAGATCGTGCGGGCCCATGTCACCAAGGAAATGTTCCAGGGGCGCTATTCGGACGTGTTCAAGGGCGACGAGAACTGGCAGGGCATCGCCGTCGATGGCGGGGAGACCTATCGCTGGAATGCCAGCTCGACCTATGTGCAGAACCCGCCCTATTTCGAGGGCATGACGATGGAGCCCAAGCCCATCACCAATGTCGAAAATGCCAAGGTGCTGGCGCTGTTCCTTGACTCCATCACCACCGACCACATTTCACCGGCCGGTTCGTTCAAGTCGACCACGCCGGCTGGCCGCTATCTGGAATCGCATCAGGTGGCGCCCAAGGATTTCAACTCCTATGGCGCCCGTCGCGGCAACCACGAAGTGATGATGCGCGGCACCTTCGCCAATATCCGCATCAAGAACCAGATGCTGCCCGGCGTCGAAGGCGGCTATACCAAGGGGCCGGACGGGTCGCAGATGGCCATCTATGATGCCGCCATGGCCTATCAGGCCGCCGGTGTGCCGCTGGTGGTATTTGCCGGCAAGGAATATGGCACGGGGTCGAGCCGAGACTGGGCGGCCAAGGGCACCAACCTGCTGGGCGTGCGCGCCGTCATCGCCCAGAGCTTTGAGCGCATTCACCGCTCCAACCTGGTCGGCATGGGCGTGATCCCGCTGCAGTTCAAGGATGGCGAGAGCTGGCAGAGCCTGGGGCTCGATGGCAGCGAAACGGTCTCCATTGAAGGCGTGACGTCCATCGCGCCGCGCGCCATGGTGCCGGTCAAGATCACCCGCGCCGATGGCTCGGTGATCACCATTGAAACCCGCTGCCGCATCGATACGGCCAATGAGCTCGACTACTACAAGAATGGCGGCATCCTGCAATATGTGCTGCGCAGCCTCGTCGCCGCCTAAACTTGCACTGCAATGACGACCAATGGCGGCCCTTGTGGCCGCCATTTTTTTGTCTGGCTGGGCGGTTTTAACCGTCTCACCCTCTTTTGACTGGCGGGGGCCGGCGCTGCCGGCTTACAACCATGGCCATGAAACTGCTGACCTGGTGTTCCGCGCTGTTGAGCGCTGCCGTTTTGATGAGCCTGGCCGCGCCGGCCAGCGCGGAAACGCGTATGCGGCCCAAGGCGGTGGTGGAGCTCTTTACCAGCCAGGGCTGTTCGTCCTGCCCCCCTGCCGATGCCCTGCTGACCAGTCTGGCGGGCGAGGATGATGTGGTCGCGCTGGCCTATCATGTCGACTATTGGGACTATGTGGGCTGGAAGGACACTTTTGGCGCCGAGGATTATTCCGATCGCCAGCGGGCCTATGCGCAGAGCTGGGGCTCCTCGCGCATCTTCACGCCGCAAATGGTGGTCAACGGCACCAAGGGTGTGGTGGGCTCGCGCCGGGGTGAAGTGCATGGGGCGATCGAGCGGGCAAGCCTGCCCCTGATGATCGACGTCACGCATGACGACGACATGCTCAAGATCAGCATTCCGGCCGATCAGGCGCTGCAGGACGCCGTGATCTGGCTGGTCACCTATATCGACCGTGCCGATGTGGCGATCGGGCATGGCAATAATGCCGGCAAGACCATGGCCTATACCCAGATCGTGACCGGCCGCCAGGTGGCGGGCGTCTGGGAACATGCGAGCGGGGCCAGTATCAAACTGCCGATCCCTGAAGTGCTGGCCGATGACAGCACCGGCCTTGCCGTGATCGTGCAGCAGGAACATAACGGCCTGCCCGGGCCTATCCTGGGCGCGGCTGCCTTCGAGCGCTGACGCGCCCCCTGGCCCAAAGAAAGACCCCGCCCCTGGGGGACAGGGGCGGGGCAGTTATGACTGGTCAACTCAATGGGAGGGGCTGGCACCGGGGCTTCACGGTTTGGGGGCTCAGTCGGCCCGGGCGCCAGCCCCTAGGCAACGATTGAAGCCTGACCCCCCATTTGGGCGGCTTCACGGACAAAATGTGACGGCTTTGGGGTATTTCAGGCGCGGAAGAGGGCCTTGCATAGCGGCGCAAATCCCGCGATCATGACAGTGCTTTGACAATGGGGAGCATACGGACTGGTGCAGAGCGGCACACCAACCGACAAGACGGCACCACTCGTTCTGGTGCATAGCGGCGAGCCCCTGACCAGCGGCAGCAATGGCAAGGTCCCGGTCATCGTGGCCTTCGATCGCAAGGAACTTACCACCATACTGGCGGTCTATGGTCGCAAGGTGGGGCAGGGCGAGTGGCGCGATTATGCCATGGACTTCCTGCGCGACCGCGCCGTGTTTTCCATCTATGCCCGCGTCTCGGAACGGCCGCTCTTCATCGTGGAAAAGACGCCCAAGCTGCGCAATCGCCAGGGCCAGTATAGCGTGACCAATCAGCAGGGGCGCATTCTCAAGCGCGGGCACGACATTGCCCAGGTGCTGCGCGTGCTCGATCCGCAGCTGGCCGTGGTGGGCTAGCATGACGCCGCGCGCGCCGGTTCCGGTGCTCCAGGCCCCGGTTACCATCAGACCGGCGCATTTGCAGGATGCCGAAGCGATGAGCGCGATCAGGATCGCCTCCATAACCGCGCTGTGCGCGCCCGATCACGATAATGACGCCGATACTATTGCAGCCTGGATTGCCAACAAGGATGGTGCGGCCTTCCGCAGCATGCTGGCGAGCGATGCGACATTGCTGGTGGCCGAGCGGGCTGGGCGCGTGGTCGGGCTGGGCGGCGCCCGTGGGGCCACAGTTACGTTGAACTATGTCGATCCCGGCTGCCGCTTTGCCGGCGTCAGCACGGCGCTGCTGGCGGCCCTGGAAGCCGCCATTGCGGCGCAGGGCTTTGCCAGTGCCAACCTCGACAGCACCGCCACGGCGCTGCGCTTTTATGCCGAACGTGGCTGGCGTCAGACCGGCCCCGGCTCGCACCTGGCGGGCTATCCGATGGTCAAGCTGCTCTGACTAGAGCGTCAGCTGCATATGCACGATATCGAGCCAGCGGTCGAACTTGAAGCCCAGCGCCTCGTGGCGGCCGATATGGCGGAAGCCGAGCTTGTCATGCAGCTTGATCGAGCCGGTGCCTTCGGCGGTAATGACGGCGATCATCTGCTTGAAGCCCAAGGCGCGCGACTGGCTGATGACCTCGGTCATCATCGCGGTGCCAAGGCCGCGTCCCATGGCGTCAGGCGCACAATAGACCGAGTTCTCGCAGGTGAAGCGATAGGCGGGGCGGGGACGGTAGACCGAGGCATAGGCATAGCCGAGCAAAGCGCCATCGGCGCCTTCGGCCATGACCACGGGGTGGCCGGCGGCCAGTATGTGGCCGAATTTTTCGGCCAGCACGGCCTCGCCGGGCGGCACGAGGTCAAAGGTCGCCACCGAGTGCTCGACATAGTGCTTGTAGATGGCGGTAATGGCGGGGACGTCAGCCCACTGGAAGGGGCGCAGGCGAAATTCTGACACGGCAGCTACTCGAGCAAACAAAAGGACCGCAGCCTTTGTAGGCTGCGGCCCGATTTGTCGTCCAACCAAATTCCTTGATCATGCGATCAAGGATGCCGGTGCTATTCGCGATTGCCGAACAGGCGCAGCAGCATCATGAACAGGTTGATGAAGTCGAGGTAGAGGCTGAGCGCGCCCATGATGGCGCCCTTGGCCAGCACTTCGGCGCCGTGCGACTCCGAATAGCCTTCCTTGATCTTCTGCGTGTCATAGGCGGTCAGGCCGACGAAAATCAGCACGCCCACCACCGAGATGATGAATTCCATCATCGAGGACTGCATGAACATGTTGACCACCGAAGCGATGATCAGGCCGATCAGGCCCATCATCAGGAAGCTGCCCATGGCCGTCAGGTCACGCTTGGTGGTGTAGCCGTAAAGGCTCATGGCACCAAAGGTCGCGGCGGTGATGAAGAACACCTTGGCGATCGAGGCATCGGTATAGACCAGGAAGATCGAGCTCAGCGACAGGCCCATAATGGCGGCAAAGCCCCAGAAGGTGGCCTGGGCCGCCGGCACGGAGAGCTTGTTGATGCCAAAGCTCAGCACCAGCACGAAAGCCAGCGGGGACAGCATGACAACCCACTGTAGCGGGCTGGCGAACAGCAGATAGCCCCACTGCGTCAGCAGCGTGCCATTGGCCAGGGTGGCCACGGCAGCGTCCGGATTGGTCGTGACGGCAGCAGCGGCGGCGAACCAGGCAGCAAGCCCGGTTACCACCAGGCCAATGCCCATATAATTGTAGACGCGCAGCATGTAGCTGCGAAGGCCCTCGTCAATGGCCGCGGCCGAGTGGGCCCGCGCGCCGAGGGTCTGACGGTCATATTCAGCCATAGTCGGTTCCTTTCCCAGAAAAAGCGGTCTCTTGCACCGCCGGTGGGCTTTGATGCCACTTGGCGATCAATATGGAGGCGGGTTCAAGCGTTTACAAGGCTTGCAGGGGGGATGCGACGAATAGACTGGTCCGACGGACCGGCTGTGCTAGGGTCGGGGGACGAATCGCGTTGATCTGCGTAAAAGAGGAGGGCCCCCATGCCCCGGCTCTTCACCGGTCTCGAAATTCCCGCCCAGGTGGGATTTGCCCTGTCGCTCAAGCGGGGCGGGCTCTCCGGCGCGCGCTGGATTGATGCCAGCAATTATCACATTACCTTGAGATTTATCGGGGATGTCGATCACCAGACCGCCGATGACGTAGCCGACAGTCTCGACCGGCTGTCGAACTCGCTGCGCTTTGACGTCAAGCTGACCCATCTCAACAGCTTTGGTGGCGACAAGCCGCGGGCCCTCTATGCCGGTATCGAGCCCAGCGAGGCGCTAAACCGGCTGCAGGCGGCGCAGGAGCGGGTATTGCAGCGGATCGGATTG
>CAXBHD010000204.1:0-6177 GCA_963975335.1 uncultured Devosia sp.
CAATATGGTCTGTCCTGGGTGAGTGCGATCGAGGTCGATGGCGAATTGATACAGGAAGCAGAAGAATCCAGTGCCCTGCGTTATCCGCCTCTTCCCGAACGGAAACGGGTCGTCATTGACGGCCGAAGTTCCCTTTTCGATCTGGCTACCTATGGCTGAGCGGATCGGGTATTCTGGATCGAGTTGGGGAGACGGCTTTTGTTGATCGACGACGACCGTGCCGCCGAAATCACCGCCCTGAAAAACGCGCTTGAGGATGCTGCCACCAAAGCCCGCAAGCTCGCCGAATACGATATGTCCGCATTCGGCGAAGTGTATGCGCGAGCGGAGCTGGCGCGTCAGAAGATGCAGCTGGCTTCCAAGAACCATCAGCACAAAGCCGAAAACAGGCACAAGATGGCGCTGGTGAATGAACTTGTGGCCCTGAGGCGTCGCTGACGCCTGTCGCCGCTTTGTGCCAGGTGGGCCAGTGCTGCCCTCTGCCGCATCTGCGATTGCGGAAGCGATCTGCAGATGAGCGATTTGGCGCGCCCCGGGTGCGAACTCACAAAGCTCTGTTCAGGCAGCCGGGCCGCCCATGTTGACTGCCGGTCCCAGGGTCCCGGCGGCGCAATTTTTCTGTTCGCGGCTGTCGATCTGTCGGAGCCTCATCCGTCGATGCTAGATTAGGGGCGTCTGGAGGGTCAGGCATCATGAGCAGGCATTATGGTTGGGTAATTGTAGGGGCGGGAGCGGTGATCTCCTGCGTGGCGGCGGGGTCGATGTTCGCTCTGCCGGTCTATCTGGCGCCGATCGCCGAGGAGACCGGCTGGAGCCGGGCCGGCATTTCGGCGGCCATGACGCTGGGCTTTCTGGTCATGGGCGTGGCCGGCTTTTTCTGGGGCAGCCTCAGCGACCGTATCGGGGCGCGCAAAGTGGTGCTGCTGGCCAGCGGGTTGCTGGGGCTGGGCCTGCTGCTGGCCAGCCAGGCGAGCAGCCTCGTCATGTTCCAGCTCAGCTATGGCGTGCTGATCGGGGCCGCGGCGGGCGCGTTCTTTGCGCCCTTGATGGCCAATGTGATCGGCTGGTTCGACACCAATCGCAGCCTGGCCGTCTCGCTGGTCTCGATCGGCGGCGGGGTGGCCCCCATGGTGGTGACGCCTTTGGCGACCGTGCTCATCGACATGCAGGGCTGGCGCAGCGCCATGCTGATGATCGCGGTCGCGGCGGTGGCCATCATCGTGCCGGTCGCGCTGCTGCTGCGTCCGGCGCCGATCGCGCAAGCCGGGCCTGCCGATGCGATGACCGGCGGCGCCTTAGAAGGGGCCGCGGCCACTCCGCCCCGCCGCATCGGCGCCATCATGCGCACGCCGCAATTCATCGTGCTGGCCGGCACGTTCTTTCTGTGCTGCGCCGCCCATTCCGGGCCGATCTTCCACACGGTCAGCTATGCCATGATCTGCGGCGCCTCGGCGCTGGCGGCGGCCAGCATCTATAGCGTCGAAGGCGTGGCGGGCCTGTTCGGGCGGCTGCTGTTCGGCCTGTCGGCCGACCGGTTCGGCGTCAAGCGGGTGATCATTAGCGGCCTTGTGCTGCAGGCGGCGGGGATCTTTGCCTATATCTATGTCACGCAGCTGCGCGATTTCTACCTGCTGGCCGCCGTGCTGGGCATGGCCTATGGCGGGGTCATGCCGCTTTATGCGGTGCTGGCGCGCGATTATTTCCCGCCCCAGGTCATGGGGGCGGTGCTGGGCGGCATTACCATGACCTCGGCCATCGGCATGGCCTTTGGCCCCTTGGGCGGCGGCTGGATCTTTGACAGTTTCGGCAACTATCAGTGGCTCTATATCAGCTCGGCCGCCATCGGCCTGGCCGCCGCCGCGCTGGCTTTGGCCTTTCCGGCCCCGGCGCGACCATCCGAGCCGCTGCTGCAACCGGCCTAGCAGCGCCACCGCGTCACATTGGCTGCCATAGCGGTCGTCCCCCGGGGCGGCCGCATCCATTCCGAGGCTGTCGCAGCGGGTGACATGGAGGTGTCACGCAATCTAAGCGCTTTTGTCACGCTGTCTGCCTAATTGGCAGGTCCCTGCCATTGCCTGACAAGGAATAATCATGCTTCGTGTTCATCCCCATAGCGGGCTGGTTTCAGCCCTGGCGCTGATCCTGGCCGTCGGCTCTTCGGGCGTTTTTGCCCAGTCCGCGACCACCCTGCCGGCCGCGCCCACTGGCCTTGGCCAGGTGGAAATGGCGCCTGTCGCCGATCTCCCTGCCTTTGTCGATACCGGCGTTACCAACCAGCGCGGCGATGCCTGCATGGCCACGGTGGAGACCAATGCCGGCGTGCGCCTGCTGTCGGGCTTTCTCAAGGTCTGGACGCCGCGCACGCCCTTCGTGGATGCCGATGTCGAGGCCGAGGCCAAGGATGGTTGCGCCGCCGTGGTCAAGACCGACTGGGACGGCGTGCCGGGCAGCGCCACCGATGGCGCGGTGGTCGATGCAGCGCTCCACAATGCTAATATTGCCTATGTCGTCGCGGCCACCGCGGCGCGTACGGATGCACAGGCCATTGATGCCTATCTCGATGACCGTCGCGGCAAGAATGCCAGCATGGTCGATGGCCTGGGTCCGCTGACCGATGCCTGGCGCTCGGGCGCCTGGCAGTTCACCACCATTAATGGCGTGCCGGCCGATGCCACATCCGTCAAATATGACGATCACGGCAATAATGTCGGCGTCGGCAGCCTGGTGGATGATCAGCCGGCCAATGAGGATCTGGGTCTTGCGATCGACCTGCTCGATCTGGTGGGTGTCGATGCCTCGACCGAGCCGACCAAGCGCTATTTCAAATATGCACGGCCATGGCGCTGGAGCATGGATGTGGCCGTGGTGCCCACGCTTGAAGCCGCCAAGAGCGATACGCCGGCCAAGGATGGCGGCTTTCCCAGCGGCCATACGGCCGAAGCCTGGCGCAATGGGCTGACCATGGCCTATCTGGTGCCGCAGCGTTACCAGGAAATGCTGACCCGCGCCTATCAGCTGGGCGATGACCGCATCCTGGCCGGCATGCATAGCCCCATGGATGTCATTGGCGGCCGCATGCTGGGCACGGCAGCGGTGGTCTATAATTTCAACATGGCAGGCAATGAGGCCATCAAGGCCGACGCCTATGCCCAGGCGCAGGCCTGGCTGATGCGCCAGACCGGCGCGGAGACGGCCAATGAACTGCTGGCCGCTGCCCATGCGGCGCCGGTTTCGGCCGATCGCTTTGCCGACCATGCGGCCAATGCCGCCTATGTCGCCGCGCGCGCCGACTATGGCATCGTTGCGGCCGATGCGGACAGCAAGGCAGCGGTCGTGGTGCCCAAGGGCGCCGAAGTGCTGCTGGAAACGCGGCTGCCTTATCTCAGTGCCGAGCAGCGCCGCGTGGTGCTCAAGACAACGGCCTTCCCCGCCGGCAATCCGGTGATGGATGATGCCGAGGGCTATGGTCGCCTCAACTATTTCGGGGCCGCCGATGGTTATGGCGCCTTTGATGGCGATGTGGTGGTGAGCATGGATGCCGCGCTGGGTGGCTTCAACGCCGCCGACAACTGGCGCAATGACATTGCCGGGGCGGGTCTGTTGAGCAAGGCCGGCAGCGGCAGCCTGACCCTGAGCGGCGACAATGGCTATGCCGGGGGCACGCTGGTCAAGGACGGTACGCTGGTGGCGACATCGCCCACGGCGCTGGGCACGGGCGATGTCTATGTCGAGGCGGGCACCCTGGCGGTGGAGGATACGGCGCTTGCCATTGGCGGCGCGCTCAGCCTCACCAGGGATGCGGTGCTGGCGCTCGACGGGGCGGCGAGCCTGGTGGTTGCCGGTGATGTCGTGGTCGATGGCGCCACGCTTGCCATTACCCTGGACGATGCCCAGGCCGGTCCGCTGACCGTGCTGAGCGGCGCAAATCTGGCCGGCAGCTTTGCATCGGTGACCGTCAATGGCGAAGCCGCTGACATTGCCTTTGAAGGCAGGGACGTGATCGTGACCATCAAGGGCTGAAGCCAGCCCGGACGCCCAATGCAAAGGCCGGCTCGATGAGCCGGCCTTTTTCATGCGCCGGCGGCTAGACGGCAGAAGAAGACCAGGCGATCGGGCCCATCAAGACAGCGTGACACATGTGGGCTAGGCACAGAAGGGAACCACGTCTATATTAGTGCCTGAGTTCCTGATAAGAAAGCCTGACCCATGTCTCTGCTCGACACTTCCGACCATTCCAACTGCACCGCCATGTCCGACGTGCTCAACCGCATCGGCGACAAGTGGAGCGTCATGGTGGTGGGCATGCTGGGCCGCCAGGGCACGCTGCGCTTTAACGAGCTCAAGCGCCTGATCAATGGCGTCAGCCAGCGCATGCTGACCCTGACCCTGCGCAATCTCGAGCGCGATGGCCTTGTCACCCGCACCATCTATCCCGAAGTGCCGCCGCGCGTCGAATATGGCCTGACCGAATTGGGCAAGACGCTGCAGCAGCCGATCAGTGCGCTGTGGGACTGGTCCTCGGAAAATCACGGCTCGATCATGGATGCGCGGGCCATTTATGACGCGCGCAATGAAGCGGTGGCGGCCGCCGAGCCGCGCAAGGTCGCCTACGTCGGCAGCTAGGCCATGTGGACGCGCCAGCACCGCGCTGAACCCGACCGTCGCCATTGATCATATCGGGGCCGCAATCTGCGGCCATGCCCTGCCGGTTCGTGCTAGTGACCGCGGGCAAGGGAGATTTGTGCCGTGGCAGACAATTGGAACCTCAAGGGCGTGTCGCGCGCCGATGATCGCCCGGTCCCCGAGCGGGAGGCGGCGACGCCCGCTGGCGGCGCCGCGCCGGCCGCGCGCCCGCGTCCGCCGCTGCTGAGCCTGGTCGTGGCCGCCGTGGCTTTGGCATCGCTGGGGGCCACGGCCTGGCTTTATGCCGAAACCCAGCGCGAAATTCGCCGCGTCTCGACCGATATCGCCCAGATCCGGCTCAGCCTTGAACTGTTCGGCCAGCAGCAGCAGGCGGCGGGCAGCGCGCCGGCGGATGGTCGTGACGCGGCCTTGCAGGCGCTGGCCAACCGGGTGGCCCTGCTCGAGGCCAATCCGGTCACTGCCCCCGCCAGCCTGCCGCCCCTGGCGAGCGCGGCGGCAGCCCCCGGCGGCGCGGCGGCCGCGGGCGATGACTGTCTGCCGGTGGGCATGCGCTTCATGATGGCGGCGGGCGACAGCTATCCGGTCTGCGGCACGACCGGCGTGGTGGGGATTGCCGCGGTCGACAATGGCTATGTGACGCTGGCCGACGGCACCATTGTCGCCCAGGGCGGCACGGTGGGCCTGCCTGAAACGCAGTGCATGCTGGGCGTGCTGCCCAGCGCGGGCGATGCCCTGAGCGGCTTTGCCGAGGTGCGGGTCAGCTGCTGATCACGCCGGTCGCCGCAAGGCCTAGCGGCTGGGTGGCGGAAATGGCACCGGCGCGGCCTTGCCGCTCATCACCTTGGTCACCTGCTCGCCGCCGCCAAACAGGCTGCCCAGCCCGCCCAGCAGGCCGCTGGCCATGCCACTGACCGCCTCGCCGCGTGCCTTGATGGCGGCGGCCTCGGCAACCTTGCGTTCCTCGGCGGCCAGGGTATTGGCAAAGGCACGCGCGTCGGCCTGCTGCTTTTCCACCAGGGCGGCGGTCTGCACCACGGCGGGGCAGGGGCCCATGGGGTTGAGCGCCCCGGCGCCACCGGCATTGAAGATATATTGCCGCTCGCAGACATCCCAGACCGGCGGCTGCTTGTTCAGGTCGAACAGGTCATAGCCTTCCTTGATGTCCTGCCAGAAGGGCAGATGCTGGCTCGAGGCCTGCTTGGCCAGGTTGGCCGGCGTCATCTTGAAGGGGAAGATCTGCAGCTGGAAGCTGGCATTGCCGCCCTTGAAGGTCTCGCGCGCCAGGGCATAGATTTCGGCAATGCCCTCGTCGGTCATGGCATAGCAGCCGCGCGACGAGCAGTCGCCATGCACCATCAGCTGGGAGCCGGTGCGGCCCATGGCGCGGTCGAACTTGTTGGGAAAGCCGGTATTGAAGGCCAGGTAATAGTTGGACTTGGGGTTCATCAGGCCGGGGGTGATGGTGTAAAAGCCCTCCGGGCTCTGGCGGTCGCCTTCCTTGATCTTGGGGCCCAGATCGCCGGAAAAGGCGCA
>CAXBHD010000205.1:0-6159 GCA_963975335.1 uncultured Devosia sp.
AACGAGAATGACGAATTCCATCGGCGTGTAATCGTCATTGAGCAGCAGCACCCGGTAAAGGCTCGGGCGCTTGGTCTTGGGTCTTGTCTTGGTGATGGTGCCGGTATCGGTATCACCCTTGCCCGGATCCTCACCCTTGGGCCCCGCCATGCTGAAAATAGGCGCCAGACCCTGGGCGGTCGGCACCTCGGCGGTCATAGCGGGACGGTTCTTCATGGTCATGGCAAATCATCTGTCGTGAGGAAAACGAAGCAGCTGGTGGGAGCCATTATGTAGGCAAAATCCAGCCGGTGTTAAGGGCCAACTCATCCCGAATTTGTGAGGGCGGCAAAAGCCGACGCTGGCGGGGCCCGGAGGCTGACCCGGCCGGGGCAAAACTGGCCAGGGCGCCCGCCTCGGCACCCGGCCTTGCCGCATCCCTAAGCCGGCAGCACGGGGCGCGCAATGGCCATCACCGTCCCCCGCTGTCACGGCCCGCACACAAATCGATGGCATTTTACGGAATAGTAACGGGGCCGGCGTAAAACCAGAGGCTTGTAAGGCGGATCGGGCGCGTGGGGCTCCCCGACACGCTGTGATGTTTGCGTTGTTCTAGTTGCGTACGGGCATTGTTGTGCCCGAGAGTAGAGTTGGAGTACCGGGTGGCTTCCCAGGCGAAATCCCCATGGCGCATTGCGCTTTCGCGCGTCCTTGCCGCAGTCCTGCTCGCCTTGGCGGTCAGTGCTCATATGGTGGCACCGGCCCAGGCCATCGAAAATCTCCGCAAATATGCCGGCATCGTCGTCGATGCCAAATCCGGCAATGTGCTCTACGAGGAAGCCGCCGACAGCCGGCGCTATCCCGCCTCGGTCGCCAAGGTGATGACGCTCTATGTCCTGTTCCAGGAATTGAGCGCGGGCAACCTCAAGCTCTCCACCAAGATGACCGTCTCGGCCCATGCCGCGGCCGCCGTTCCCACCAAGCTGGGCCTGCGCGCCGGTGCCACCATCACGGTGGAAGACGCCATCCAGTCGCTGGTGACCCTGTCGGCCAATGATATGGCCCGCGTCATCGCCGAACATATTTCCGGTTCCGAATCCAATTTCGCCCAGCGCATGACGGCCACTGCCCGTGCCCTGGGCATGCGCAACACCACCTATCGCAATGCCTCGGGCCTGCCCGATGGCGGCCAGGTCACCACGGTGCGCGACCAGGCCATTCTGGGCATTGCCATCTATCAGCATTTCCCCAGCTATTACGGCATCTTCCAGACCAAGAGCTTCAGCTACGGCAAATCCACCTATGGCAATCACAACCGGGTGCTGGGCTATCTGGGCGCCGTCGACGGCATCAAGACCGGCTATATCAATGCCGCCGGCTCCAACCTGCTGACCGCCGCCCGCAAGGACAATCGACACATCGTCGTCGTCGCCTTCGGCTTCAACTCCTCGGCCTCGCGCGACGAAAAAGTGCGCCAGCTGGTCTCGACCTACCTGCCCAAGGGAAGGCAGGGCGACTATCTGCGCACCGCCATGATCCCCATGCCCGGCAGCCAGGGCAGCACCCAGGTCGCCGTGGCCCAGTCGCCCAAACCGCGCGCCGTCTTCGTCGTGCCCATGCCCATGCCCGGCTTCCGCCTGGCCCAACTGGTGGCCGCCAATGGCGCCCAGCCGCAGGCGCCGCTGAGCCCATCCGTGCCGCAACTGGCAGCCACCGAGCCGGCACCCCTGCCCCAGCCCATCCCGGCCGATCTGGCACCGCCCCAGGCACTCGAGGCGGCCAATACGCTGGGCGAGCCGAGCCAGGCGCCGCAGCCCCTCTATCCCAGCCAGGACGTCATCGGCGCCTGGCTCAGCGATACCTATAATCTGGGCGCCCCGCCCACGGCCCTGGGCCAGACACCGCCATCGGCCCCGCTGGGCTATGTGCCGCCCGCCGATACCGGTTCGCCGGCGCCGAGCCAGCCGGTTGACCTGCTGACCTCGGGCAGCGTGCAGACCGCCGATGCCGGCGTCGCACCCGATGCCGGCGTCGCACCCGGTGGCTGGGTCGTGCAGATCGGCGCCGGGCCTTCCGAGGACAGCGCCCGCGCCATGCTCGCCGACGCCGCCGGCAAGGCCGGCGGGCTCAGCGATTTCCGCTCCTATGTCGAGCGCTTCGAAAAGAACGGCAGCGTGTTCTACCGCGCCCGTTTCATCGGCTTTGGCGGCCGCGACGACGCCACGGCCATGTGCAACCAGCTCAAGCAGCAGAACCTGTCCTGCCTGGCGCTGCAAAGTTGAGCCGAGCCTGCACGAGATAGAGAACGAGCCGGGGCCAGTGAGCCGCCGGCCACGAGGGGAAGCAAATTGGTGCCTGTGTTTGGAGTAGCCCAATGAGCGAACGAACTGCCCTGACCGAACTGGCCAATTTCGTTGGCCGCTCGAGTCTGCTGAACGAGGACATGGCCGCGCGCAACCGCGTGCTGGCCGGCATTACCGGCCGCATGCTGCCGCGCAAGCGCAGCGTCGGCGATCTGCTGGGCGTGGTGCTGGCTCTATCCGCCCGCACCCGCCGCATGGTGCAGCACCCGGTCAAGGTCGATATCGACGTCTTTGCCCCCGGCGGCGCCCGCGCCGTGCAGCTCGATATCGGCGAGCGCTGAACCCGCCCAATTGCCGCGTCAGATTTCCGTTTGCAGCATGTGCAGGAAGCGCTGCTTGGCGGTTTCCTGCGGCGAGAGGCTTTCATTGAGGGCCTTGCGGGCCTGGGCCCTCTCGCTGGTGGGCAGATGCAGCGCCGCCACCAATTGGCGATATTCCTGCCGCGCGCTCAGATGCGACGCCGAGGGCAGCCCGCCCAGCAGATCGTCGTCGAGCGGGTCGAACACCGTCAATCCACTGGCAAACAGCGAACGGAAGATCACCCGCTCGGCAATGCCGTCGGCCCCCCGGCAGCCCAGCCGCAGGGCGATGCGCTCCAGCATGGTCTGCACCTGCCGCATATTGCGCGATGACAGCATGGAGATACGGTTGCGCACCAGCACCCAGTCAAAGCTCCGCCCGTCGATCGCCAGCCGCTCGGCGCGGGCGCGCTGCACCAGCCGCGAATAGTGGCTCATCTCGCGCGGCTCGCCCGTCACCGGGTCCATCTGCGCCATCACATTGAGATCGATCAGGCTGTCATTGACCGGGGTCACCAGCGTATCGGCCAGCGAATGGGCCAGTCTTGTCAGGTTGGTGTCAAAGCCGGGCGTATCGATGATCAGGAAATCGGCATCATGCTCGACCTCCCCCACCGCCTGCCGGAACAGCTCGAACTCGATGCGGTGATTGGCCTTGAGCGAGTCGCCCCGCGACACCGGCAGGTGGAAATGGGTGGTATGCGGCACGGCAAGGCCATGATTCTTGGCCCAGGCGCGGCGGTTGCGCACATAATGGGTCAGCGTCTGCTGCCGGCTGTCAACATCGATCGAGGCCACCCGATAGCCTTCATAAAGCAGGTGGATCGCCAGGTGAAAGGCCGTGGTGGACTTGCCCGAGCCGCCTTTTTCATTGCCGATAACAATGACATGTACGCCGTGTCCGGCCATTGCGCGCTCCCGATACCTGGGCACAATTGTCCGGGTTTGGGCGCGGCCTGGCAAGCACCGGCATGGTCAATAATAGTTAAACGCTTAATGGCGCTCAGGCGGAAAGGCGCAGCGCCTCGGCGCCGGCCTGCCCGGCTGGCTGGCTGATCGGCAGGTTGAGCGCAGCCACCAGATTGCGATATTCCTGCCGCGCCGCCAGATGCGAGACGCTCGAGCCATCGGCGCCCATATCGCCGTCGAGCGGATCGAATACGGTCAATCCGCTGGCAAACAGCGAGCGGAAGATCACCCGCTCGGCAATGCCGTCGGCCACCCGGCAGCCAAAGCGCGTGGCAATGGCGTCCAGCGTTACCTGGACCTGGCGCGCATTGCGCGACCCCAGCATGGAGATGCGGTTGCGCACCAGCACCCAGTCGACGCTTTCCCCGGTCACCGACAGGCGCTCCGAGCGCGCGCGCTGCACCAGCTTGGCATAGTGGCTGGTTTCGATCGGCTGGCCGGTCTGGCTGTCGACCCGCGCCAGCACGTTGAGGTCGATCAGGCTGTCATTGACGGGGGTCACCAGCGTATCCGCCAGCGACTGGGACAGCCTTGTCAGATTGGTCGTTCTCGCGCACCGAGTCGCCCCAGGCCGATGGCAGGTGGAAATGCTGCGGGTTGAGAAGGGTCAGCCCCCGCTCCTGCGCATGGGCGCGCCGGTTGCGCAGGTAATGGGTCAGCGTCTGCTGACGGCTGTCGACATCCACGCTTGCCACCCGCAAGCCGGCATGCAGCAAATAGATGGCCAGATGAAAGGCGGTCGTGGACTTGCCCGAGCCGCCCTTTTCATTTCCCACCACAATGACATGCGCACCGCTTCGCGCCATCGCCGCCCCCAAATCAGTGCGCCTGCCGCACATCGCTAACAGAGGCCGCTATGGTTAATAGCCCCTTAAGATGGCAGCATGCCAACAGCTAGATTAGTCCCAATTTGGCAAGGTCGGCGGCCAGCTCAAGCGAACCGGCATTTTCATTGGCACCCAGATCGGGCGGCGCATCGGCCGGGGTCAGATAGCGCCAGCCCTGGAACGGCCGTTTGGGATAGGGCAGCGTCCGAATCAGCTCGGGCGCGAGGATAATGTCGCAATAGCTCTTGCCCTCCTCGTCCTCATAGGGCGCCAGCCGGATAATGGCCTGCCGACAGGTGATCTGCCCGGCAATCACCCAGTAGATCGAGGCAAGGCCCTCCATTTCGGCGGCCCGCTTGGGCATCATCCGGGTGCGATGCACATGCACGTCCTCGCCATAATCGGCACCCCACCAGTGGGCGCGCTCATGGCGGTAGCTCTCGAGCTCCTCAAAGCTCGATACCCCCACGCATAGCTTGATCATGTGGATCATCAACGGGCCTTCCAGCAAAGCAACGGGCGCCCGAGTGGCCCGGGCGCCCGTTCTTAAATTTTGTGAGTGAAAAACTCTAGCGCCTAAACGCCAGCAACCACGGAGAAAACCAATCCCATCGAGAGTAGGCAAACCATAGTCCAGCTTGCTGCGCGCCACATTGTGGCTCTCGGTTGACTACGCATCTATCGCTCCTTGTCAGCCGTTCACTGCTCCGGAAAGCAGGCGGACCATGCCGCCACACTCCCGGTATCAAAGCGTTAACCCTGTCACAAATCCTTTGCAAGCGGCGAAGATGTCACACTCCGAACCGGCCCGCAGGGCAAAATCGCGCCAGTGGCGCGATTTTAGCTGAGGCGGCCATGAGGCCTATGGCCGAATAGCAGCCGGCCCACGGGAAAATCGTTCCGATGGCGCCGCTCTAGCCAGGGCCCGGTCCAGTCACCCCCGCCCTTCCGCCAGTCGCCTGAACACGGAATCCCCGGTCCGCCCGCGCCACGCCGCAATCACCCGTGCGACATTCTCTTCGGCATCCGCGTCGGTCCGCACCTCGAAATCGTAGCTCTTGCCGACATGGATGCTGTGAAAATCCTGTTCGGCGCTGCCGATGGCACGGTCGCCGCGCGCGCGTTCGCGCTCTATCAGCAGCGGCAGAGGGCAATGCACCCCGACAAAGAACACGTCGAAAGGCGCAAACAGCGCTACCAGATCATCCATCCAGCCGGCGGTATCGAGAATATGCTCCAGCACCAGGTTGTTGCCCGCGCCGGCATAGGCCGCCAGCGAATGGTGGAAGCCGTCAAAGAACGGCCGGCGCGCCGCCTTCCAGTCGAAGTCGCCGCTCTTGAACCGCGCCGTCGGCAGCACCCCGGCATCCCGGAGGTGATCGATCGAAATATGCCAGAACGGCAGTTCGATCCGCGCCTGGATGCCGCGCGCCAGCGTCGACTTCCCGCTGCTCGAGGCACCATGCACGAAGATGATCCTGCCCGGCTCGGCCATGGCCTAGAACAGCCCGAACCACAGCCCCGCTATCCCCAGGAAAGCGAAGAAGCCGACGACATCGGTGATCGTGGTGACAAAGACTGCCGAGGCAATTGCCGGGTCGGCCTTGAACCTGTCCAGCGTCAGCGGGATCAGTATCCCCGCCGTGCCGGCCACCACCAGGTTGATCACCATGGCGACCCCGATGACCACGCCCAGCTGCAGATTGTCAAAGCGCAGCCAGG
>CAXBHD010000206.1:0-6135 GCA_963975335.1 uncultured Devosia sp.
CATGCCGATCAGCGTATTGTCGCCAATGGTGCAGCCATGCAGCATGGCCTTGTGCCCAATGGTGCAACCCGCGCCAATGGTCAGCGGATAGCCCATATCGGTATGCAGCACGGCATTTTCCTGCACATTGCTGCGCGCCCCGATGGTAATGATCTCATTGTCACCCCGCGCCACCACGCCAAACCAGATGCCGGCATCGGCTTCAACGATGATGCGCCCGATCAGCACTGCCGTCGGCGCGATCCAGGCGACATCGGCGTCAATCTGCGGGGCCATGCCATCCAGGGCATAAAGTGTCATCGCGTTTCTCCTCAGCCATTGCCATAGGCTTGGCGCATCTGGTCGATTTCGGCCAGTGTGCTCTCGAATAGGGTCCAGTCGTCGCGGGCGGCAATCGGTGCCCAGATGGCCTCGACCTCCTCAATCAGCATGCTGCGCGGTCGCTGTCGCGCAAAATACGCATGGTCCAGATTGACATCGGCGCTGGGCTGATAGCTTTCAAGCAGGTCGGCAACCGGCCGAAAGGCCTCGCTGGCATAATGGGATGCCGAGGGGCTGGCTGCCGCCCGCTGCGCACTCAGGGCACCACCGCGCCAATCAAACAGAAATTGCTCATAGGGCGCCTGTGTGCTGCCGAGGAATTCGAACAGCGTGGTGACAAAGGCGCCATCGGCTTCTAGCTCGCCGGGCACGAGACCCAGGCGGGCCAGCATGTGCCGCGGCAATGCCGCCCGGAAGGCGGGCCAAACCATGTTGAGCATCGGCTCCAGCGCCGCAATGCTCGACAGCGGCACGAGGCACTCGGCCAGCCGCGTCAGGTTCCAGGCCAGGGCATCGGGCTGCCGGCCGAAACTGTAGAGCCCGGTCTGGTCGAAATAGGCCGCCGTGAAATCGGGGTCATAGCTGGGGATGAAGCGCCACGGACCATAGTCGAAGCTCTCCCCGGTAATGTTGATATTGTCGGTATTGAGCACGCCATGCACGAAGCCGGCCGCGATATATTGCGCCCCCAGCCGGGCGACATTGTCGACCACGGCACCCAGAAACGCCGCAGCTGGATCGGCGGCGCCGGCGAGCTCGGGATAGTAGCTGGCGATCGCATAATCGAGCAATTGCTGCAGCCCGGCCGTGTCTTCGAGATAGGCAAGGCGCTGGAAGCTGCCAATGCGGATATGGCTGTGGCTGAGCCGTACCAGGGCCGCCGAGCGGGTAGGCGAGGGCTCATCGCCGCGCTCGAGTTCCTCGCCCGTCTCCACCAGCGACAGGCTCTTGGACGTATAGACGCCCATGGCTTCGAGCATGCTGCTGGCCAGCACTTCGCGCACCCCGCCCTTGAGGGTCAGCCGCCCGTCGCCACCGCGTGACCAGGGCGTGGTGCCGGTGCCCTTGGTGCCCAGATCGAGCAGCCTGCCGTCCTTGAGGTCGAAGCCCTGGGCAAACAGAAAGCCGCGACCATCGCCCAGATCGGGATTGTAGCTGCGGAACTGGTGGCCATGATAGCGCAGCGCCAAGGGCTGCGGCAGCGAGCCGGGCAGGGGAACAAAGCGCCCGAAATGCTCCAGCCACTGCGCCGTGCTCAGGCTGTCGAGCCCGAGCCGGGCGGCCCAGCGCTGGTCGCGGTGACGCAGGATGGTTTGCGGGAAAGCGGCCGGGGCAACGCGATCATAGAACGCATCGCCCAGCGTCTCGTGGTTCCGGGCAGGCAGAAAATCAGACATGGTCCAAGGCTATCACAGCTGTGCCCATGCGCCAGCGCGCAACCCAGCCTTTCGCAAGCCAGCCTAGCACTGAGGGGCAAATCGGCCTATATCGACCGAGATGACACTCCAGACTGAACTGCTGCAGCTTAGCCCCTTCCAGGCGGTGATCTTTGATATGGACGGCACGCTGCTCGACACCGAGAGCGTTTTCCGCACCATTGTCTTCGAGGTTTGCGACGAGCTCGGTTTTCCCATGACCGACGATGTTCATCTCTCTATGGTCGGTGGCAGCCACGAACGCACCAATCAGCTGCTGATCGAGGCCTATGGCGTTGCCTTTCCCTATACGCTGTTCGATCAGCGCTGCCGCGTCATCATGGGCGAGCGCAGCCATGCCGGCGTGCCGGTCAAGCCGGGCGCCCGGGAACTGGTGATCGACCTGCGCGAGCGCGGCATCCCCACGGCGGTGGCAACCTCCTCGCGCGCGCCCCATGCCCATACCCATCTGGGCGCGGCTGGGCTGCTCGAGCTGTTCGACACCATCGTCACCCGTGACGACGTCACCCATCCCAAGCCCCATCCCGAACCCTATCTCACGGCGGCCAGCCGCCTGGGCGTCGAGCCCGTGCATTGCCTCGCGCTCGAAGACAGTCATGCCGGCGTGCGCGCCGCCCATGCGGCGGGCATGCAGACAGTGATGGTGCCCGATCTGGTCCATCCCAGCGAAGAAATCCGCGCCCTGGGCATTGCCGTCATGGAAAGCCTCAACCACGTGCGCGCCGCGGCCTTCGACCGCCGCTGACCCGGCCGTCCAGCGGCTATTGCCATGGCGCCCCGGCCTGCGCTCGGGCTTTCTTTTGTCCGCAATTGTTAAGCGCGCTCCCGCCGGCCGAATCGTGTCAGCGGTCCGTAAACTTTTAACTTTGCCGCCCATCCCCCCTTCACCATGCATCAAGCCCTTGTCTTTCAAGGGTATTCATCCGCCCGCCCCTGGGTTAACCCTAACTTAAGAAGCTAACGGCTATAGTTAACCAGTCGTAAATTCTGGCTTCCCACGACGCCCTGCCTTGGCTAGGGTGCGCGGGAAGTGACCAAGGGCCCGCCAGCGGGTCCGGACGAAGGTGCACCGGATATGACCGGATGCGCCCAGGGGTAAGGACGGGGCATGACGAAATCCTGGCAGCTCAAAGCTGGACGTGCTTTCTCCCATGTCCTGGCCCTGTGCGCTGTGGCGCTCGTGCTGTTTGTGACTCTCGTGCCCGCCCAGGCAGAATCGCTCAAAGTCGCTGCCGTTTCTCCACTCCCCGTACCCTCAGATCTGGTTGCCCTGCGCGCTCAGCCTGCCATCGGACCGACGCTGGTGCCCCTGGCGCCGGGCGAACAGGCGCTGACCCCGGCACTGCTGGCCAATTACGTCGCGCGGCAAAAGACCCTGCAGGCCGTGGATGTGCTCGGCATCGCCGCGCCGCGCCCGCTCAATTCGGATGTGCTGCTGGGTTACATTGCCAGCGGCGCCCTCAACGACAATAGCGCCGTCTCCGCCATTGCCAGCTTTGCCAGCGCGCCGGTGACCCCGCAGCCCTCCATCAATCCCGCCGCACTCGCCGCCTATATCGACGCCGGCTATCAGCCCACCGGCAAGCGCATCGAGCAGGCCGAAGCCGAGCGCAACTGCCTGGCCCAGGCCATCTATCACGAAGCGCGCGGGGAAAGCGCTGCCGGCCAGCTGGCCGTGGCCAATGTCATCGTCAACCGCGCCCGCTCGGCCAAATTCCCATCCACCCTGTGCGGTGTGATCTATCAGAATGCCGAAAAGGGCTTCCACCGCTGCCAGTTCACCTTTGCCTGCGATGGCCGGACCGATGCGCCCGGCGAGCGTAGTGCCTGGTCCCGTTCCATGGCGCTGGCCCAGTCGGTCTATGCCGAATTTGCTACCGGCGAGGCCGTCGGCGCCGTGCCGCGCTCCGCGCTCTATTATCACACCACCAATGTCCGGCCGAACTGGGCCAATACCTATAATGCCGTCGCCCAGATCGGCTCGCACATCTTCTATTCGCCCAACTGAGGCTGACCTCTCCTTCATCATGATGTGACGAAGCTCCGCACGGCCTTGGGCCTGCGGCTGCGCGTGGGGCGAGATGCGTCCCGGTCGGTCTTCCCGCAAGATTGTAGAGGTGGGTCACACCTTGCCCCATGCTATCCCGGCGACTCTGACGGCTCAGAGAGATGCCAGGGTGCCGCTTCCTCTCCCGTTCACGGGAGAGGGGGACCACGCCCGGCGTGGTGGAGAGGGGAGCCACAGGCGTGAAACCGTGGCCCGATCGCGCAATGTCCATTGACGTGGTGGATGTGGCCCCCTCCACCTCCTAGTGGCGGTCCCCCTCCCCGCAAGCGGGGGAAGCAGGTGCGCCGCACGGCAACCCTGGCCTACTCCGCCGCCTGCGCTAGCCGCGGCCCCGGCGCGGCATTGGCCGCCGTACCAAACTTTTCGAAATTGCGCTGGAACAAGCCAGCCAGGTGTAGCGCCTGGCGATCATAGGCGTCGGCATCGGCCCAGGTGAGGCGCGGTGTGAGCAGCTTTGCTTCAATGCCTGGTACCGCGAGCGGGACTGCAAAGCCGAAGAGGTCATCGGTCCGCATCTCGACATTGTCCAGCTCGCCGTTGAGCGCGGCGCTGAGCAGGCGGCGGGTCGAGGCGATATCGATGCGCTTGCCCAGGCCATAGCCGCCGCCGGTCCAGCCGGTATTGATCAGCCAGGTCGAGGCGCCGCTGCTGTCGAGCTTCTCGGCCAGCATGTCGCCATAGACCGTGGGATGCAGCGGCATGAACGGCGCGCCGAAACAGGCCGAAAAAGTCGCCTGTGGCTCGGTAACGCCGCGCTCGGTGCCGGCCACCTTGGCGGTGTAGCCCGAGAGGAAGTGATAGATCGCCTGTTCGGGCGACAGACGGGCAATGGGCGGCAATATGCCGAAGGCGTCGGCGGTGAGGAACACTACTGTCCTTGGGGTGCCGCCGACACTGCCCTTGGCAATGGCCGGCAGCACATGGATAGGATAGGCCGCGCGGGTATTTTCGGTCAGCGAGACATCGTCGAAATCGGGCACATGCGTCTCGTCCAGCACCACATTTTCCAGCACCGTGGCGAAGCGCTTGGTGGCGGCAAAGATTTCCGGCTCGGCTTTTGCGCTCAGCTTGATGGTCTTGGCGTAGCAGCCGCCTTCGAGATTGAAGACGCCATCTTCGCTCCAGCCATGCTCGTCGTCGCCGATCAGCGGGCGCGCCGGATCATTGGAAAGCGTGGTCTTGCCCGTGCCCGACAGGCCAAAGAACAGGGCCGCCTCGCCATCCTGCCCGAGATTGGCCGAGCAGTGCATGGGCAGCACGCCCTGGCGCGGCGCGTGGAAATTGAACAGCGAGAACACGCTTTTCTTGATTTCGCCGGCATAGGAGGTGCCGGCGATGACAACGATATTGCGGCTCATGTCGAGCGCGATCACCGTGCTGCTGGCGCTGCCATGGCGGGTCGGGTCGGCCTGGAAATGCGGCGCATGCACAATGGTGACGGGTGTCGGATTGTCGCCGCTCGACACCATTTCGCCGGGACGGATCAACAGGTTGCGGATGAACAAGGCATGCCAGGCGCTGGGCGTCAGCACGGTGACGCCATATTGGTGGCGCGGATCGGCGCCGGCCAGAAGATCCTGGCGGAACAGCCTGTGGCCGCCCATGGCCGCCGTTGCATCGGCCAGCAGCACGTCGAAATGCGCCGGGCTCATGGCGCCGGCATTGTCCCACCAGACGCTGCCCTGGGTCAGGGCGTCGCGCACGATGAACTTGTCCTTGGGCGAGCGACCGGTATAGGCGCCGGTGCGCACCGATACCGCGCCATCGGCCGTCAGCACGCCCTCTTCCCCCTGCATGGCCCGTGCAACCAGAACCGGTTCGATCGCATTACTGGACACCGAGCCGGCGCGCGCGGCTACAGCTTTTCGCAGGCTTTCATGATCGAACATGTTCAACTCCATCGCTCGCGGGCATGTATTGCCGTCTGCTCCGGATGCAAATTAGCGGGCCAAGGCCATCGTTCACCATCGGGAAATGGGTCGTAAGACGGAAGTTGCATCAGGGGGAAACCGGGCACTGAGGGTGACCCGCTGGCTATACAGCCCTTGGCCACGCCTTATTTAACGCGTATTTGTCGCCTGCAAGCAGGTATAGCGGTCGCACGGACCGTCATGTTTGCAAGCGTCCAAACAAGAAAGGCAGTTCATGCCCAAGATCGCCCTCGTCGATGACGACCGCAATATTCTCACCTCGGTGTCGCTGGCACTCGAGGCCGAAGGCTATCAGGTCGCCACCTATACTGATGGTGCCTCGGGACTGGAGGGCCTGACCACCGACAAGCCCGACCTGGCCATTCTCGATATCAAGATG
>CAXBHD010000207.1:0-6073 GCA_963975335.1 uncultured Devosia sp.
GCATTGCATCGGCAATGGCATGGAACAGATCATGCTGGGCAAGCAGGACATCGTCTTTGCCGGCGGTCACGAGGATCTCGACTGGACCCTGTCCAACCTCTTCGACGCCATGGGCGCCATGAGCTCGAGCTATAATGCCACGCCGCAAAAGGCCTCACGCTGCTATGATGCCGATCGCGACGGCTTCGTCATTTCGGGCGGCGCCGGCGTCCTGGTGCTGGAGGAATATGAGCATGCCAAGGCCCGCGGCGCCAGGATCTGGGCCGAGCTGGTCGGCTATGGCGCCACTTCCGACGGTCTCGACATGGTCGCCCCCTCCGGGGAAGGCGCGGCGCGCTGCATGCAGATGGCGCTGCGCCATGTCGGCCCCCGGGTCGACTATATCAATCCGCACGCCACCTCGACCCCGGTCGGCGATCTCAAGGAAATCGAGGCGATCCGCGCCGTCTTCGGCAGCGCCGACCAGTGCCCGCCCATTTCGGCCACCAAGTCGCTGACCGGCCACAGCCAGGGCGCCACCGGCGTGCATGAGGCCATCTATTCGATCCTGATGATGAAGCACCGCTTCATCGCCGCCAGCGCCAATATCGACAATCTCGACCCCGCCTTTGCCGACATGCCCATCGTCCAGCAGCGCCGCGACGATGTGGACCTGGCCGTGGTCCTGTCCAATTCGTTCGGCTTCGGCGGCACCAATGCGGCTCTGGTCTTCAAGCATCCCGATGCCTGACCGGGCAGCCCTGCCTCAGTAGGAAAACTCGGCAAAGCGGGCGCCCTGGCTGTCATAGGTCAGCACCCGGCCGATCAGCGGCTCGCCGATGCCGGTGATGAGCTTGATGGCCTCCATGGCCATCAGCGTGCCGATGACGCCGGTCAGCGGCCCGACAATGCCGGTGGCTTCGCAGCTGGGTAGGTCGGCATCGCTGGCGCTGTCGGGGTAAAGGGCGTCAAATTGCGGGCCGCCCGGGGCAAAGACCGTGACCTGCCCGTCAAACATCGACACCGCCCCCGAGACCAGCGGCAGCGCCAGGGCCGCCGCCGCCGCGGCCACGGCGCGCCGGGTCACCAGATTGTCGGTGCCGTCCAGGACCAGGTCATAGGCGCCCAGCATTGGCGCGGCATTGTCGGCGGTGACGGCGGTGGCATGCAGGTCCAGCACCACTTCGGGATTGAGCGCCTGCACGAATCGGCCGGCACTGGCCGCCTTGCTGTCGCCGATGCCCGCCGTGCTGTGAATCACCTGCCGCGCCAGATTGGACAGCGATACCTGGTCGGGATCGGCAATGCCCAGCTGGCCAATGCCGGCGCCCGCCAGATAGGCGATGGCCGGGCTGCCCAGCCCGCCGGCCCCCACCACCAGCACCCGCGCCGCCTTGAGCGCCTGCTGGCCACGCCCGCCCATGCCCTTGAGCACCAGCTGGCGCGCATAGCGTTGCGTTTCGGCCGGTGAGAAAGGGTCAGAAGCCAAGCGGCACCACGATGAAGCGCCGGTCCGGACCCTCAAAGCCAAAGCTATAGACTGAGATGATGGCCACGGCGGCGCCCAGCGGATCGGCCGCGAAGGGCAGCGCCACGCCATAGAGGCGATAATCCACCGGACAGCCGCGCGAGCGGGGCAGGCTGGTGTCACGATTGACCACCCGCTTGCCGGCATCGTCGGCAATGGTCAGCTGGTAGCCGCGCGGCGGCGAACTGAACCATTGCTGGCAGGGCGTGGCCGAGCTGGTGTCAAAGCGCGTCAGCTCCAGGCTATGGCTGCCGATGACGGCGCCGGCATCCTGGCCAGGCATGCCAAAGGTCAGCCGCTGCCCGTCACTGTCGGGCACCCCGTCGCCCACCATGGCGACCAGTTCGGCCGGCACGGCAATGCCCAGCGTGGTGATGTAATTGGCGGCCTTGGCGGCGGCCTCGGCCCTGATCTCGGGCAGGGGCACCGCCTCGTCCTCGGCCAGCACGCGAATGGGGGTGCCGACCACCCAGCTGTCATCGACAAGGTCGACGATGTAGATGCTGGAATAGGCAAAGCCCGAACCGTCCTGCACGCCGAATTCCTCGAAGGCAAAATAGCTGCCATCCTCGGAATAGCCGATCAGATCGAGCTGCGCCCGGTCCCCGCCCAGCGCCGGGGCGATCAGCAGGACAATCGTGCCCAGAATGCCAAAAACCAGGCTAGCGGCCCGTCGAACCATGCCCGCCATCGCCCCGTTTCGTGCCATCCAGTGCCTCCACTTCGATTAACTTGACTGCGCTTACCGGTGCCACCACCATCTGCGCAATGCGCTCTCCCCGCCGCACCACAAAGGGCGCGGCGCCATGATTGATCAGCATTACCTTGATCTCGCCCCGGTAGTCGGCATCCACCGTGCCGGGCGCATTGAGCACCGTGACGCCATAATTTGCCGCCAGCCCCGAGCGCGGCCGGATCTGTGCCTCGAAGCCATCCGGCAGGGCCAGGGCCAGGCCGGTCGGGATCATGGCATAGGCGCCCGGAGCAATTTCGACCGTCTCGTCGGGCGCCAAGGCCGCCGCCAGATCAAGCCCCGCCGCGCCGGCGGTCTGCTGGGCCGGCAGCGCCAGTCCAAGGCCATGCGCCAGCCATTGCAGGGGAATTGAAACGCGGCTGGCAGACATCGGTCACTCGCAATAACGCATCGACTTCGGGCAATCTAGGGCGTCGGGACAACACGGACAAGGCGGGCTCAGCCGGGCAGCGTCAGCACCCGCCACAGCACCGCCAGCAGCGTCACGGCGGCAATAGCCACCAGCCCTATTACGCTCCAGCGCATGAGCGGATCATAGCGGCGATGTTTGACAGCATGATAATCGGCCAGCGCCAGTTCAGCCTGCGCCAATATTACCGGCACGCGGCCGGCCGCCTCGCTTATGGTCTTGAAATGCTCGCCCAGGGTCTCGATCTGGCCCATCGGCCCGGCTTCGCGGCGCAGCCAGTCGCCCACCACCGGCTCGGAGACGCTCCAGATATCGAGGTCGGGGTCGAGCGCCCGGGCCACCCCTTCCACCAGCACCATGGATTTCTGCAGCAGCACCAGTTCGGGCCGGGTCTGCATGTCGAACAGATCGGTAATGGCAAAGAGCTGCCCCAGCACCCGCGCCATGGAAATGTCGGCGGCGGTGCGGCCATGCAGCGGTTCCCCGATCGAGCGGATCGCCAGGGCGAAATCATCCACCGACTGGTCCTTGCGGACATAGCCGATTTCGAAATGCCGCTCGGCCACCAGGCGATAATTGCGGGTGATGAAGCCATAAAGAATATCGGCCAGGAAGCGGCGTTCCTGCCGGTTGATCCGGCCCATAATGCCGAAATCGACGGCGATCACATTGCCGGTGCGCGGATCGGCAAACAGGTTTCCCGGATGCATGTCGGCATGGAAGAAGCCGTCGCGGATGGCGTGCTTGAGAAAGCTCTGCAGCAGGTTGGCCGCCAGCGCCTTGCGGTCCATCCCGGCCCTGTCGAGCGCGGCAAGGTCGCGAATCGGAATGCCATCGACCCAGCTGGTGGTCAGCACGTTCTGGGCGACATGATCCCAGGAGACGCTGGGAATGACGAAACCGGTATCGTCCTTGATGTTCTCGGCCATTTCCGAGATCGCCGCGGCTTCGAGCCGCAGGTCGAGCTCGAGCCGGGCGGAGCGATCGAGCGTCTCCACCACCTCGATCGGCCGCAGCCTCTTGGTGGAGGCGACGAAGCGGTCGGCCAGCCGCGCCGCGGCATAAAAGCTCTCGATATCGGCCATGAAGCGCGCCTGCACGCCGGGCCGCAGGATCTTGACGGCCACGGTCTGGGCCGGCCCCTTGGCCGGCACCAGCCGGGCGCGGTGCACCTGGGCGATCGAGGCGGCGGCGATGGGCGCGCTGAGCTCGGTCAGCTCGCCGGCCTTGCCGTCGAGAGCCGCCGTCAGGATGGCGGGGACCAGCGCCGCGTCGAACGGCTCCATGCGGTCCTGCAGGCCCGCCAGGTCATTGGCTATGGTGGGGCCCACCACATCGGGGCGGGTCGCCAGGGTCTGGCCGAACTTGACATAGGTGGGGCCCAACAGGTTGAGCGCCCGGTTGAGGCGGTCGACATGGCCGGTCTGGCGCACGCTGGGCCGCTCGATCAGCCGGCCCAGCCAGATGCCGGCGCGCAGCGGCGCCAAAGCCGGCGGCAGATCCTTGGTCGAGATGATCGACAGCGCGCCCTCGCGGGCCAGCACATAGCCGGCACGCAGCAGGCGGAAATAGGCCGAGAACAGCATGCGCTAGAGCTTCCAGCCGGAAAACAGCGTGGCGATATTGCCCGAGAACGGGGTTGCCTTGACGCGCTTGAAACCGGCCTCGACCAGCATGGCCTGGAACAAAGCCGGATTGGGGAATTTGCGGATCGATTCCACCAGATACTGATAGGGCTGGGCGTCGCCGGTCACCAGTCTGCCCATGGGCGGAATGACAGTGTCCGAAAAGGCCTTGTAGACCAGGTCCAGCCCCGGCACGTCGACCTGGCTGAATTCGAGCACCATGATCCGCCCGCCGCGCTTGAGCACGCGCTGCGCCTCATTGAGCGCCTTCTGGATGCGCGGCACATTGCGGATGCCAAAGGCGATCGTATAGGCGTCAAAGCTGTTGTCCGCGAAGGGCAGCTCTTCGGCATTGGCCTCGACAAAGCTGGCCTGGGCCGGATAGCGCCAGGCCTTGGCCCGTTCGGCGCCCACCCGCAGCATGTCCGAATTGATGTCGGAGACCACCACTTCGGCATAGCCCACCGAGGCATTGATGATGCGCTCGGCAATGTCGCCCGTACCGCCGGCCATGTCGAGCACGCGATAGGGACGGCTGCCACCCTTGGGCGGCGCCAGATCGGCCACCATGGCATTCTTCCAGAGCCGGTGTACCCCCGCGCTCATCAGGTCGTTCATCAGGTCATAGCGGTCGGCCACGCCGTGAAACACCTGGTTGACCAGGCCCTGCTTGTCGTCCAGCGCCACGGTCTGTTCGCCGAAATGGGTGGTCTCGCGCGCGTCAGTCATGGCAGGGCTCACTCTTGGGGTTTTTGAACTGTGGCGCACCATATAGAAGCACTATTGGCTTTGCCATGGCGCAAAGGCGCGCATGTAGATGAGGTATTAATGCCCGAACTACCCGAGGTCGAAACCGTCCGCCGGGGGCTGCAGCCCTGGCTCGAAGGCGCCCGCATCGACCATGTGACGCTCAACCGCCCCGATCTGCGCTTTCCCTTCCCGGCCGGCATGGCCGCCGCCCTCGAAGGCGCCACCATCACCGCGGTGGCTCGTCGCGCCAAATATCTGCTGCTGGCGCTCTCGAGCGGCCAGACCCTGCTCAGCCATCTGGGCATGACCGGCTCCTGGCGCTTTGCCGAGCACGGCATCGACAAGCCGCCGCGCTATTACGAACCGGGCACCGCGCCCAAGCACGATCATCTGGTGCTCGACATTTCCCATCCCCGGCACGGCAAGAGCCACCTGATCTATGCCGATCCGCGCCGCTTCGGCTTTATCGATCTCTATGCCGACCTGGCCGACAGCCCCTATCTGCGGGACCTCGGGCCCGAGCCGCTGGGCAATGACTTCAATGCCGCCGAAATGGCCGACAAGTTTGCCGGCAAGAAGAGCCCGATCAAGGCGGCTTTGCTCGATCAGCGCGTCGTGGCCGGCCTGGGCAATATCTATGTCGCCGAGGCGCTGCACCGCGCCCATATCCTGCCCACCGTGCTGGCCGGAACGCTGGTAACGGCCAAAGGCAAGCCCAAGGCCGCGCTCGAGGATCTGGCCAGCGCCGTGCGCCAGGTGCTGATCGAGGCCATCGAGGTGGGCGGCTCGACGCTGCGCGATTTCCGCCATGCCGATGGCACGTCAGGCTATTTCCAGCACCGCTTTGCCGTCTATGACCGCGAGGGCGAGCCCTGTCCCACCCCGCTCTGCACCGGCACGGTCGAGCGCATTGTCCAGTCCGGCCGCTCCACCTTCTTTTGTCCGGTGTGCCAGAAGAAACCCTGACCGGCGCTGGGCTGAATCCAGTTGACGCTCGCCCCTGCTTCCCCTATAGACCGCCCAACTTG
>CAXBHD010000208.1:0-6011 GCA_963975335.1 uncultured Devosia sp.
CAACCTCGCCGCCGTCATCAAGGACATGGAAGCCCAGATGCGCGAAGCCGCGACGAATTTGGAATTCGAAAAGGCCGCAAGGCTGCGCGACGAGGTCAAGCGGCTCAGAGAGATGGAGCTCGATACCTTGTCGGGCGAGGTCAACTAGCGCGACACCCCCGTGCAACCACCGCCCCGTCCTGCTAGTTTCCCCTTCTTTGGGGGATATCGCATGCTGCGCTTGCTCACGCCGTTTATCGTCGCTGCTCTGCTGGTCGGGCCGGCCCAGGCTGAAACCGACTGGAACCGCTATGCCGGCTTTGCCGCCACCCGCTGCGAGGATGCCGGCACCATTGCCGATATCCTGGAATCGCTCAAAGGCCTGAGCTTCGACAATGGCGGCGGCCGGACTTTTGCCAATGCCACCCAGGTGGCGATCACCAGCTCGACCACGGTGCGGGCCACTGCCAGCACGCTCGATTGCCGCATCCGCATCGAAGCCTCCGAAAGCGGCCGCGCCAATGTCTACAATGCCCGCCATATCGTGCGGCTCTATCCCGACGGCCGCTGGACCACCCAGTTCAAGCCCAATTACTAGGCGGGGCGAAGCGCCCCCGCCCACCGGCATGTGTCCGGTGGATCAATCTGGGCGGAGAAGGCCACGCGACGTCGAGCCGTCCCGCAGGGCAAATCGCGCCGGTGGCGCGATTTGAGGGGAGGTCGAGTGGCAGCTCGAATGGTCGGCCAGGTGGGGGTATCGAGGCTAGGGAAGGCTCACCGCCGCGACCACACCAGCGCCGCCGCGCCCGCCAAAGCCAGCACCAGCCCGGCCATTGCCCAACCGAGGTCCGGCCCGGTCAGCACCTCGCAGTCGGCGACGCAAAGGATGGGCGGAATCGTCACCAGCCCCAGCCCCTGCACCAGCCACAACAGCCCGAGCAGCAGGGCGATCACCCCGATGATCCGTAATATCCAGCGCATTTCTCTTGTCTCCCTAAATCGGACTTTGCGCGGCATTGTATCCCGGCTACCCACTTTCGAATGCTTGACCACTCACCTTACATTCGGCCACAGTATTGAAAGGGGGATATCCTATTGAAGCCATTTCTAAAGTGGGCCGGCGGCAAACGCTGGCTTATTGCTAGCGACCAATTTAGGCCACCAGCTTTTGCCGGGCGCTACATCGAGCCGTTCCTTGGCGGAGGCGCCGTTTTTTTCCACCTCCAACCAAAGTTGGCTGTATTAAGTGATCTAAACGAACGCCTAGTCGAAACCTACGTTATCATAAGGGATGACGTCGGCAGGTTAATCGAAAAAATTACTGAACATCACGAACTGCATAGTAAAGACTATTACTACGAAATCCGGTCCATGAGGCCTTCTGAAAAACTTGAGAGGGCAGCCCAGTTTATCTATCTGAACAGGGCCTGTTGGAACGGCTTATATCGCGTCAACCTAAAGGGCGAATTTAACGTGCCGATCGGTACCAAAAATTGGATTTTATCAGATTCTGATAATTTCCAAGCGACATCCGCTGCCTTACAAGACGCCATAATATTATCAAGTGACTTCGAAGGCACGATTGATTTGGCAACCGAGGGGGATATGGTATTTATTGACCCCCCCTATACTACAGCGCACAATTTTAATGGATTTGTTAAATACAACGAGAATATTTTCTCGTGGGACGATCAAATTCGATTGGCCGAGGCGATTAGGCGTGCGGCGCAGCGAGGCGCCTCGGTACTTTCCACAAATGCCGATCATACTTCTGTGCGAAACCTGTATGAAGATTTTGCGCAGGTTAGATCAATCTCACGCGCGTCCGTTATTTCGGGGCAGATAAAAGGACGTCAGGGCGTAACTGAATTGCTAATCCAATGCGGGGGCGAATAGTGCGAATAACAGTACCGCCGCTAGCAAAAATTACCCTTAGGCATGCGCACAGATCGTTTCGCGAGTTTCGATATTTGGTGGCGGTTGCCCTGATGCCAGTGTGGCTTGGAGCAGTTTTTAAATTACTGCAGAGTCACGATCCATTTATATATTTGGCCGGATACCTGACAAATGGAGAGGCGTTACTACTGTCTAGCGCCACTGTCGGCCCCCTCCTTTTCACCATAATATCATCTGACTTACGTGTAGAGAAAGGGGGGAAATTATTCCCTCTCCGTGAAATGTACATTCTTACTATATTGGTAATTTGTATTCTTTCTGCTGCAATACTGGGATTCAAAACTGCACTTGGTCCCGATGGCGTATTATCAGCCAATGCTCTCTCCGCTCTTTCTGGGACGGTAGCAATTGTGTCTGTCATTGTGTGGTTTGCAGTCGTGGGTACGCAATCGGCTCGAGAAGCAGGCGCTTCTGAACTAATGATTCAGGCTGAAAGAGATTTTGTCGATGCGTATGGTCATGTAGGAGAGCGCAATGCAGAATGAGCTAGACCTCAGAGACCCCGACAGGATCGTTCGTCGGTATAAAGCGCTTAAGGTATCTCAACCCATCGGAGACATCTTCGTCGCGTCGGTTGACTTTGCCTCGATCGGCAAGATGACTCGGTTTGACGTACGCAGAAGATTAAAAGTTGAACGCGACATCGAGAAGTACCTCGGCATCCAACGACCACTCAACGAAGTACGTGTAACTGAGTTGAACAAGTACGTGAACTTTATAGATGCAACGTTCCCGACTTCGGTGATCGTTGCAATTGAACCTGGGTACGCTACTTACGACTCGGACGCATCTGAAATTGTATTAAGCAACTGCCGAGAGTACGAGGATGTTCCAAGCATTAATTTTAGCAATATCGGCAGAGTAATCGACGGCCAACATAGAATTGCAGGACTGGATGAATTTAGGTCCGAAAGCGGAAGAAAATTTGACGTTATAGTGTCATTTTTCCTTGAAAGCGACATTTCGGATCAAGCATACGTATTTGCGACCGTAAATCTTGAACAAACTAAAGTAAATAAAAGCCTGGCTTACGATCTTTTTGAATTAGCACGATCAAGAAGCCCTCTAAAAACTTGCCATAATATCGCGGTTGCACTGGACCAAACACCTAACAGTCCATTTTTTCATAAAATAAAGCGACTTGGCGTGGCAACCGATGGCAGAAATGAACCTGAGACACTTACTCAAGCAACCTTTGTGAATAGCCTTCTTCGATACATATCGTTGGATCCTAAGGCCGACAGAGATGCAATTCTTCGCGGCCACAAATTGCCGCCGCCCAGCGCTAAAGAGCTTGAAGCTCTGGTGTTTCGAGGGCTTTTTATCTCGGGCGATGATATCAAAATCGGGAAAATATACGAAGAGTACTTCTCTGCTATCGCAGAACGATGGCCTCTGGCGTGGCAGTACCGAGGGACGGGCAATATGCTTGCGCGAACTAACGGCTACAGAGCCTTGGCATCAGTGTTTGGGAGAGCGTACCGGCAAATCGCCGCCCCCGGGGACTTTGTTGGTCGCGGAGCGTTTGGGAGACTGTTCGCTCGTGTCGATTTTGAGTGGGACCATTTTGATACCCAAAACTATAGGCCGGGGTCTAGCGGCGAAGCAGAGCTTCGAAATGACCTCTTGCGAAAGTTAAACTTAGCCTAGGCGACCACGCCCAAGACCGGCAGAGCTTCACCACAATCCCCCCTACCGACAGATCGCCTCGCACGGCACCCCGTCGCTGTCGCTGTCCAGCAGCGCGCCCCAGCTACAGTTCGCCAGATACCAGCGGGCCTCTGCACAGGTCCCGATGCGCGTGCAATATTGCCGCCGCGGGCAGGACGCGTCGCTACCGCGCTGCGCCACCGGCTGGCGGGACTGGTTCTGCACCGGGGCGGCATAGACCGGGCTGGGTGATTGCGCCGGCACCACGCGTGCCGGCGCCGCCGGCCGGGCCGGCGCGACGGGATCGGCGCCCAGATAATTGCCGCTGACCCAACCAATCTGTCCATTGACCGACACCTGCACCCAGCCATCCTGCTGCGCCCCGGCCTGCACCAGGCTGTTGCGCGCCAGCGTGCCCAGCACGCGGCCGGATGCTGACGGGCTGTCGCGCAGGTTGAGGCTATTGGCGGTGACATAGAGACGGGCCTCAAAGCTGGGCACCACCGGCCCCGCGCTGCGCAGCCCCGGGCGCCCGGCCGGGGCGCTCACCGAAGCCGTTGCCGGCGTGTCGCTGCCGCCGATGAAATTACCCATGGCGCTGAGCAGCATCAGCCCCAGCACGAACCACACAATCTTGCGCATAAGTCCCCCCAAGCCAGCCTGCGCGCTCATGCCGCCAGAGTCCAGTCAAAGCCCCCCGGCCCCTTCCGCCATGCCTCCCTCCCTGCAAATGGCCACAGGGCCCAGGGCCGTAAACGGCGTGCCAAGGCGATGCGCACAATGCCCCTATGGCAGCGCGCCTTGTGATCAGCACCCCCTCGACTCCCATCCGCGTCCATATTAGAACAAATGCGGAACACAACCTGTCGAGGCGCGATGATGCATATTTTCACCACCGAACTGGCCGGCCGCACCAGCCGCGAATTGCCGCTCACTTTGGCCGAGGCCAGCCAGATGGCCGAGGCCGGCTTCCGCTTTGCCGAGTTCAATCCGGAATATAACCGCTACCGGCTGAGCCAGCCCTATGAGCTGGTGATGATTCCCGAGCGCAATATTCTCACCATCAGGCAGTAAAGCCGCCGCTTGCCCTGGCGCGCCATTTTGTGCAGGGAGAGCCATGCGCTTTTCCCCCGCCGCCCTGCTCCTGCTCGCCGCCGCGCTATACAGCGCCCCGGTTCCGGCCGCCCAGACCGCCACGGTCAGCGGCGCGCCAGACCTGCATGCCGGGCCGGGCCCGGAATTTGCCACGACCGGCAAGACCCTGCCGGCCGGCGCCACGGTGACGCTGGAACGCTGCAGCACCGATCTGCCGGGCGGCGGCGCTTCCGGCCGGACCATCCAGCCCGCGCCGGACGCCGATGCCTGGTGCCTGGTGCGCGGCGCCGGCTGGGTCCATGCCCGCAGTCTGGTCAATATCGCCCCCGATCCGCAGAGCCTTTTGCCCGCCGGCACCGGCTTTGATCCGCTCGACCCGCTCAAGGCCAGCACCCCCGCCTGGGACGACCCGACCGGCGCGGCCGACGATACCCTGAACTGACCGGCAGGGCCGCGCCCCGCGCGCTGGATCACCGCTGCGGCAAAAATTTCGCCGGCAACCTGTGGCGCGCCCGCCCGTTGCTCTGGCAGACAGCCAAGGAGACCCCCATGGTCAAGCCGCACCACGATAATGACAAGACACCCGCCGAAGTCCAGGACCGCCTCTGGGAACTGGCCGACAGCATCGACATCTGCATGTTCACCACCTGGGATGGCGAGCGCCAGCGCAGCCGGCCACTTTCGGCCCGCGTGTTCCGCGACGACCACGCCATCTATTTCCTCGTCGACGAGGCCGGCCACAAGAACGAGCAGGTCGAGGCTTTCCCCTATGTCTCGATGGCCTGGGTCGATAGCGGCGGCCACAAATATGCGGTCATGTCGGGCAAGGCGCGGCTCAGCAATGACCGCGCCCTGATCGGCGAGCTCTGGAGCGACTGGGACAAGGCCTGGTGGGACGATGCCACCGACCCCGCCATTCGCCTGCTCACCGTCACCCCCGAGGATGGCGAGCTCTGGGACAGCCCCAACCGCCTAGTCTCGACCGCCAAAATGGCCTTTGCCGCCGTCACCGGCCAGACCCCGGACATGGGCGACAATGCCAAGGTCGATCTCTAGGCCTTGTCCTGACAGCATATCCGCCGCGATCGGCACCGGGCGCTGCAAAGGTGCCCGGCGCCGCTTGGCCTAAAGCGGCAATACGCGCGACTGCTTGATCTGCCCCAATGAAAAGCTGCTCTCGATCGAGGCGACGCCGGCAATCTGAGTCAGCCGCGCCCGCAGAAACCGCTCATAGGCCTCGAGATCGGCGCAGACCACGCGCAGCAGAAAGTCGAACTGCCCGGTCATCAGATAGCATTCCATCACTTCCGGCCAGCGCCCGATCGCCGCGC
>CAXBHD010000209.1:0-5914 GCA_963975335.1 uncultured Devosia sp.
TATGACATCGATGCGCATGCCATCGAAGGCCGGCGTGATATGGGCCGGCGTGGTGGCATCGAGCCGGGCATAGTCGAGATCGACATGCAGGTCGGTGAGGACGGCCTGGCGCGGGGTGAAACGAGCGATCCAGTCGAGCGTTTCGGGCAGGCTGAGATGGCTCGGATGCGGGGTGGGCCGCAGCGCATCGATGACCCAGAGGCCCAGTCCGGAAATGGCCGGGTATGAGGCCGCGGGAAAGCCGGAAAGATCCACCGAATAGGCGAAGTCGCGGACGCGGAAGCCCAGCGAGGTGATGTTGCCGTGCTCTTGCTCGAAAACCAGCAGATCGATTGATCCCCCCGGCCCCTCGACCACCAGGCGCTGGCCCGGCACGATTTCATGGGCATCCAGGATCGGCGGGTAGTCGCTGCCAACGGGTGTCTCGAAGCAATAGCCAAAGGCCTCGCGTAGCCTTGCGCCGGTCTCGGCATTGAAGAACACGTCCACCCGCTTGCGGTTGTGCAAAGCCAGCACGCGCAGGTCGTCAATGCCGTGGATATGGTCGGCATGGGCATGGGTATAGAGCACGGCATCGACGCGATCGACGCGGGCGTCGAGCAGCTGTTCGCGCAGGTCGGGCCCGGTATCGATCAGCACGCGGGTCGGCTGGTCACTGCCCTCGCTCCAGCCTTCGATCAGCAGTGCACAGCGGCGGCGGCGGTTGCGCGGCTCATCGGGATCGCAGACACCCCAGACATTGCCAATGCGCGGTACGCCGCCCGAGGAGCCGCAGCCCAGAATGGTGGCGATGATGGTCTGCGCCGCCGGCATGGCTCAGGCCAGCCCGGTCTTGGCGAAGAGGCGGGCAAAATTGGCCGTGGTCTCGGCGCCGAGCTGCTCAAGGCTGATGCCGCGGACCTCGGCGACTTTTTCGGCGGTATGGCGCACGAAGCTGGGTTCGTTGGACTGGCCGCGATGCGGGATTGGCGCGAGGTAAGGCGCGTCGGTTTCGACGAGATAGCGATCGGCCGGCACGAAACGCGCGACCTCGCGGATTTCCTCGGCATTCTTGAAGGTGATGATGCCGGAAAACGAGATATAGCCGCCCAGATCGAGCGCCGTGCGGGCCAGGGCCGGGGTCGCGGTGAAGCAGTGCAGCAGGAAGGGGAAGGCCCCCTGCCCGGCTTCCTCGGTCAGGATGGCGGCCATGTCGTCGTCGCATTTGCGGCTGTGGATAACCAGTGGAAGACCGGTGTTGCGGGCGGCCGCGATATGGCGGCGCAGGCCGGTGGCCTGGGCCTCGCGCGGGGCATTGTCGTAGAAGTAATCCAGGCCGGCCTCGCCGATGGCAACGCAACGGGGATGGGCACTTAGCCGGACAAGATCATCCGTCGTGATATGCAGTTCCTCGTCGGCATGGTGCGGATGGGTACCCACCGAGCACCAGACATTGTCGAAGCGCTCGGCGATCGCCGTATATGTGGAGAACTTTTCCACATGTGTGGATATCGTCACCATGCCGGTCACGCCGGCGGCGGCGGCGCGCGCCATGACGCCGTCAATATCGTTGGCCAGGGCCTCGAAATCGAGATGGCAATGGCTGTCGATCAGCATCTATTCGGCCTTGCGCTCGATACGGGCGAAGACGCCCTGGGGCACCGGCAGGTCGGTGCCGGGGACTAGGCGATTGGCTGCCCTGGCATTCTCCAGCAGGCGCTCGCCCTCGGGCACGACGAGCTGGTCGAGCAGGCGCGCCGCCGAGGCGGGCACGAAGGCCAGCATGGGAATGGTCAGGCGGCGCACGGTGTCGGCGGTGACGCAAAGCACCGTGGCCATGCGCTCGGGATCGGTCTTTTTCAGCGCCCAGGGCTCCTGGCCGGCAAAGTAGTTATTGGCCGAGCTCAACGCCGCGACGATGGCGCCGCTGGCTTCATGCACCAGCTGCTCGTCCATGGCCTTTTGCGCCGCGTCGATGGCTGCGCCCACCTCGGCGATGATGGCCTCGTCGGCCTCGCTCAGGGCGCCCAGGGCCGGCACCTTGCCGTCGCAGTTCTTGTTGATCATCGACAGCGAGCGCTGGGCCAGATTGCCCAGATTATTGGCGAGGTCGGCATTGACGCGGTTGGTCAGCTTGTCGCGGCTATAGTCGCCATCATTGCCGAAGGAGACTTCGCGCAACAGGAAATAGCGCAGCGCATCGGCGCCGAACTCCTCGATGAGGGCAAAGGGGTCGATGACATTGCCCAGCGACTTACTCATCTTCTGGCCGTCGACGGTCAGAAAGCCATGCGCGAAGACGCGGTGCGGCACATCGATGCCGGCGCTCATCAGGAAGGCGGGCCAATAGACGGTGTGGAAGCGGATGATATCCTTGCCGATGACATGCAGGTCTGCCGGCCAGAATTTGCGGAACAGCTCGGCGGTCTCGTCCGGGAAGCCGAGGCCGGAAATGTAATTGGTCAGCGCATCGACCCAGACATACATGACATGGCCGGGGGCATCGGGCACCGGAATGCCCCAGTCAAAGGTGGTGCGCGAGATCGAGAGATCCTTGAGGCCGCCCTTGACGAAGGAGATCACCTCGTTGCGGCGTTCCCTGGGGGCGATGAAATCGGGATTGGACTCGTAGAGCGCCAGCAGCCTGTCCTGATAGGCCGAAAGGCGGAAGAAATAGGTTGGCTCTTCGACCCATTCGACCTGAGCACCGGACGGGGCAAAGCGCTTGCCATCCTTTTCGGTGAGCTCTTCCTCGTCAAAATAGGCCTCGTCGCGTACCGAATACCAGCCCTTATAGGTGGACTGGAAAATATCGCCGTTGTGGCTGGCGGCCATCTTCTTCCAGATCGCCTGGCTGGATTCGTGGTGCCGCTGCTCGGTGGTGCGGATGAAATCGTCATTGGAGACGTTGAGCGCGCCGGCCAGCGCCTTGAACTGGGCGGCGTTGCGATCGGCCAGCTCGCGCGGGGTCACGCCCTGGGCGGCGGCAGTCTGCACCATCTTGATGCCGTGCTCGTCGGTGCCGGTGAGGAAATAGACCTCGCGCCCTTCGAGCCGCTTGAAGCGGGCGATCGCGTCCGTGGCGATCATCTCATAGGCGTGGCCGATATGGGGCACGCCATTGGGATAGGAAATCGCGGTCGTGACATAGAAGGGCTTGTCGGTCATGGGGTCTCGGGGGCAACGGGATTAGTCATGGATACGTGTTTCCTGATCGCGTCAAACAGCGCGACGAGGGTCTGTTTCATATCCAGATTGATAGCGTCCGCATCGGCAAAAAGGCTGTGCGCCTTGTCCCATAGCTCGTTGGCCGAGGCAAGGCGCATCCGTGCGCCCGGCTGCAGGGCGGCACTGCGTGCCTCGTCGGCCATCCAGTCATCGAGCATTTCGCGGGCGAAGGAGAGCTCGGGGCTCTGGCTGTCCGCGCCCAGGCTCTCGGCCAGCTTGAGCGCCACGCCGGTGGCGTGGCGCGTGGGGTCAGCCAGCCAGGTCTGCAGGGCGTCGAGGGCCGAGCCGGCCTGCAGCGCCAGGGTCTCGAAGGCGCGGCGCGGGCGACCGCCTGACAGGGCGACGGCGCGGTCCAGTTCGGCCGGGGCCAGACCGGCATCGTGTTCGAGCAGGATGGCACGAACGTCATCTGCCGCAATTGGCCGCAGGGCGAGGTTATGGCAGCGCGACTTGATGGTGGGCAGCAGCTGGCCGGGGCGGTGCGAGACCAGCAGGAAGGTGGTGTCGGCGGGCGGCTCTTCGAGCGTCTTGAGCAGCGCATTGGCGGCGGCAGGGTTGCAGTCGTCAATGCTGTCGATAATGGCGACGCGGTGCCCTGCCCTGCCGCGGGTATGGTGCAGGCTGTCGCGCAGCTGACGCACATCCTCGACGCGAATGACGGTGTAATAGCCCTTGGCATCCTTGGGCCGGCGGCGCAGCAGGGCGATATTGGGGTGCGACAAGGCGGCGACCTGCTCCTCGACCCGGTGGCCATCCTCGTCGCCGGTGGCGGTGAGAATGGCAGCGGCGATCTCGAAGGCGAAGGTGGCCTTGCCAATGCCCATGGGGCCATGCAGCAGAATGGCGCCCGGCAGGCGCCGGTCGGCAATCTGGCTGGTGATGGCGGCCCGGGGGGCGTCATGTCCCCTCGCCCGCTGGCGGCGCTCTGGCAGGGTCACGCCGTCCAGGGCATTGGGGTCGATCATGCCTGCGAGCCTGCAAGCAGCTCGGGAAAGCGCTGGCTGACCACGGTCCAGATCGCCGCTTCCAGGGCGTCTTCGTCCTGGGCAGCAGAAATGACGACGCAGCGCTTGGGGTTGTCGCGGGCAATGGCCAGGAAGCCGTCGCGCAGACGGATATGCCAGTCGAGCTCTTCCTTTTCGAAGCGGTCCCCGGTCAAGGCTAGGCCATCCTCGAGGGCGCGGTCGGCAACGCGCTTGAAGGCGGCGACCGGGTCCATGTCGAGCATGATGGTGAGATCGGGCGCGTGACCATCGAGCGCCAGGCTTTCCAGCGCGTCGATCAGCTTGTCGTCGACGCCGCCGGTCAGCCCCTGATAGGCCCGGGTGGAATCGTGGAAACGGTCAGACAGGACCCAGGTGCCATTGGCCAGATTGGGCGCGATCAGCTGGTTGACATGGTCCAGCCGGGCGGCGGCGAACAGCACGGCTTCGGCACCCGAGCCCCAGCTTTCCGAGCGGCCCTGCAGGATGAAGGAGCGGATGGCCTCGGCCTTGGGGGTGCCGCCAGGTTCACGCGTGCGCACGGCAGCGATGTCGTGCCGCTGCAGGTTGTGCAGCAGGCGCTTGACCTGGGTGGATTTGCCGACGCCTTCACCCCCCTCGAAGGTGATGAAGCGGGCGCGCGTGGCTTTGGTCGCATCGAGCATGATCAGCGTTGTATCCAAATCTTAAAGCCAGCCAAGGGCCAGTTGTCGCAGCGCGTCGGTTGCCTTGCGCATGATGCCGCCCTCGGCGACGCTCTGCGCGGCATAGAGCGGGGCCACCTGGACCAGGCGGTCATCGCAGAAAACCTGCAGTTCGGCGATCTGATCGCCTGCCATGACAGGCGGCATCAGGGGGCCGACATAGTGCACTTCGGCGCTGAGGCAGCGGCGCGAGCCGCGCGGCAGGTATAGCGCAATCTCGCCATTGCCAACCAGGCCGACGCTGCCGCTTTCGCCGCCAAAGACATCGGCATAGGCGACAATGGCATTGTCGGCATAGGCGGCGACGCGCTCGAAGGCCCTGGCGCCCCAGGTGATCAGCTTGCGCCCCTCTTCGGCACGCTCGCGCATCGAGGCCAGGCCATGCACCACGGCGACGAGGCGCCGGCCCCCCGCATCGGTGGAAATGACCGAGCCATAGCCGGCGGTCTCGGTATGGCCGGTCTTGAGGCCATCGACACCGATACCCACCTCGATCAGCGAATTGCGATTGGGCTGGTTGATGCCGTTCCACTCCATCTCCGGCTCGGAGAAGTAGTGGTAATATTGCGGATAGGTGCGGATCAGATAGCGACCGAGATCGGCAAGATCGCGGGCGGTTACCAGCATTTCGGGATCCGGCAGGCCGGTGGCATTGGTGAAGTGGGAATCGGTGAGGCCGATATCGAGCGCCAGCTCGTTCATCATGGCGGCGAAGGTGGCCTCGGTACCGGCAATGCCCTCGGCCAGCACGATGGCGGCATCATTGCCCGACTGGATGATGACCGAGCGGACCAGATCCTCCACGGCAATGGTGGAATTGAGCTCGGCGAACATGGTCGAACCACCCGAGGCGGCGCCGCCGGTGCGCCAGGCATTTTCAGAGACGTAAAGCTCGTCGGTCAGGGCAAGCCGGCCATTGGCGATCTCGTTGAAGACCACGGCAAGCGTCATGAGCTTGGCCATGCTGGCCGGCTCCATGGGGAGATCGGCATCCTTTTGGTACAGGACCGTGCCGGTCTC
>CAXBHD010000210.1:0-5903 GCA_963975335.1 uncultured Devosia sp.
CGAAATCAGCAAGCTGATGCGCAAGGCCGTGACCGAGATCGTCAAGACCAAGGTCAAGACCGTGGTCATCGACGAGGAAAAGCTGACCAAGTTCCTGGGTGCGGACATCTTCACCCATGGCGAGATCGAGGCCGAGCCCCAGGTGGGCCTGGTGACGGGCCTCGCCTGGACCTCGGTGGGCGGCGAGCTGCTGACCATTGAAGGGGTGATGACGCCGGGCAAGGGCCGCATGACGGTTACCGGCAACATCAAGGAAGTGATGAAGGAATCGCTGACCGCGGCAACGGCCTATGTCCGTTCCAAGTCGATCGATTTCGGCATCAAGCCGCCCATGTTCGACACGCGCGATATCCACGTGCACCTGCCCGAAGGCGCGACGCCCAAGGATGGTCCATCGGCGGGTATTGGCCTGGCCACCGCCATTGTCTCGGTGATGACCGGCATTGCCGTGCGCAATGACATCGCCATGACCGGCGAGATCACGCTGCGCGGCCGCGTGTTGCCGATCGGCGGCCTCAAGGAGAAGCTGCTGGCGGCCCTGCGCGGCGGCATCAAGACGGTGCTGATCCCCGAGGAAAATGTGCGCGATCTCGCCGAGATCCCGGACATCGTCAAGGAAGGCATGGAAATCATCCCGGTCAGCCGGATGGACCAGGTGATCAAGCATGCTCTGGTCAGCCAGCCCGAGCCGATCGAATGGGATTTCGAAGCCGCCGCTGCGGCAGCCGCCGCCGTGGCTGCCAAGCCGGAACCGGTCGACGATGCCAGCTCGGGCCTGCCGCACTAAGCGGCCAGGGCGACAGACACTATCGGACGGCGGCCCCTCGGGGCCGCCGTTTTTGTTGAGGGGAGGTCCAGCCCACACCGTCCGGTGCGTGGCGACCGACGCGAATGATGGGCAGCGACGGCGGTGCGGGGAAAGGGGGAGTTATCTCCACTCTTGCTCGTTTTGGCGGGCCTCCTGTCGAAATCTGTCAGCACGGCCCGTCATGGTGACAGCGTGGTTGGTCGGAACAAAAATAGAACAAAACTTGTAACGTGGCTGTGAAGCGGTTACATTTTTGTGCCCGGAACGGCGGAACCGAGGAGGAACGAAGCTTGAACAGGGCCCTTGTCGTCATTCTGGCCGCCGTCATGCTGGATGCCATTGGCATCGGGCTGATCTTTCCCATCCTGCCGGCACTGCTGCGCGATGTGGGCCATGTCAGCGAGGTGGCGACGCTGCTGGGCCTGATGCTGGCGCTCTATGCGGCGTGCCAGTTCCTGTTTTCCCCGGTGCTGGGCGTGCTCAGTGACCGCTATGGGCGCCGGCCTGTGCTGCTGCTCTCGCTTGCCGGTGCGGCGATCGACTATGCGGTCATGGCCGTGGCGCCGCAGCTGTGGATGCTGGTGCTGGGCCGCGCCATTGCCGGCATAACCAGCGCCAATATGGCCGTGGCCACCGCCTATATCACCGATATTTCCAGCGAGGACGAGCGGGCCAGGCGCTTCGGCCTGTTCCACGCCATGTTCGGCATTGGCTTCATCATCGGCCCGGTGCTGGGGGGATTGCTGGGCGATATCTGGGTGCGCGCGCCGTTCATCGCCGCGGCGCTGCTCAATGGCGCCAATTTCGCGCTGGCCCTGTTCGTGCTGCCGGAATCGCGGCCGGGGCAGGCGGGGGCGCGCTTTGACCCCGATACCCTCAACCCGTTCAAGCCGCTCAAATGGGCCCTGACCTTCAGGCCGCTGCTGCCGCTGATGGCGATTTTCGTCATCATGAACTTTGTCGGCACCATGTATGGCACGATCTGGGCCATGTTCGGCGAAGACAGCTTTGCTTGGAGTGGGATGATGATCGGCCTGTCGCTGGGCGCCTTTGGCGTGTTCCATGCCGGGGCGCAGGCCTTTCTCACCGGCCCGGCGGTGGCGCGGCTGGGCGAGCGCTGGGCGCTGGTGGTGGGCATGGGCTGCGAGCTGACCGCGCTGGCGGTCCTGGGCTTTGCCAGCCAGGGCTGGATCCTGTTCGCGCTGGCGCCGCTCTTTGCCCTGGGCGGCATTGGCATGCCGGCGCTGCAATCGCTGACCACAACCCAGGTCAGTGCTGACCAGCAGGGACAGCTGCAGGGCGTGCTGGCGAGCCTGGTGAGTCTGGCCGCGGTATTCGGGCCGCTCTTCTTCAGCCTGGTCTATTTTGCCGCCCGCGGCACCTGGCCGGGGCTGATCTGGCTGGTCGGCGCGGCCATCTACCTGCTGGCGCTGCCGCTGATGCTGGGAATCAGGCGACGGGTCGCTGCGGCCCTCTGAGTGGTGGATAACCCACAAAAGCGGCGGAAAAGCCCGGAAATCCTGCCTGGAAGCGCATTGCGGACTTGTAGCTTTGAAATTTCCGGTCCATTAACGGCATTGCACCGTCCGGCCTCGCGAGAAGCCCGGAAATCCTTGCGTTTCACTCAGAATCGACCAAGGGTTGCCGCGTTTTGATGTTTGCCAGCGAGGCGGGCAATTCACTCTGAGGAAACGCAATGAACAAGAACGATCTGATTGGCGTAGTTGCCGACAAGGCGACGATCACCAAGGCACAGGCTGCTGAGGCGGTTGATGCCGTGTTCGCCGCCATCACCGACACGCTCAAGGCTGGCGACGAAGTTCGTCTGGTTGGTTTCGGCACTTTTGCTGTCTCGCAGCGCAAGGCATCGACTGGCCGCAACCCCGCCACCGGTGCCGAGATTCAGATCCCGGCCTCCAATCAGGCCAAGTTCAAGCCCGGCAAGGGCCTGAAGGACGCGATCAACTAAGATCAGTCACATTGACTGATACCAGATCGGCCCCGAGCGTTCTGCGCCGGGGCCTTTTCATGGCCAGGCCATTTTGGTGGTTGACGCTGGCGGGCAGGGCCCTTAATCAAAGCCACCTTGCAGCGGTCGATTGACCGCAGCGGGCGATTAGCTCAGTTGGTAGAGCGCTTCGTTTACACCGAAGATGTCGGCGGTTCGAGCCCGTCATCGCCCACCATTCTCCCCATCGCGCAATAGGTGCCCGGACCGGTGAACGGTTTGCTAGCCGTTTGCCCTGGTCGGTGGCGAGAGATCGAATGCAGTGTCATTCTGAACCCTCACATCAACAAATTGCCGGTACCGGCTGTTTGCGCGAGGTTTTTCCACAGTGGAATGCACTTTCTTGAAAATGTCACAGCAATCTGGATTTGCTCGCTTGACTTGACCCGAGGGGGTCGGTAAACGACACCCACGTTGCGCGGCAGACTTGTTCCGCCGCCGCTGCGGGAGTAGCTCAGTTGGTTAGAGCGCCGGCCTGTCACGCCGGAGGTCGCGGGTTCGAGCCCCGTCTCTCGCGCCACCCTTTCTTTAGGGTTAGCGCGTTTTACTCGGTCTCATCCCCTTGATATTCCAGACGCTTTGCCGCCGACGCTGTCGCGTCAGGCCTCTTCGCGCTGCATGCTATGGGCGGGGGCTGTCGTGATCGTCCCGTCGAGCCGCAGGCCGGAAACGCGATCAAAGCTCTGGATCAGCTGGGGTGGAAAAGTCAGCCAGACCGCGCTGCCCTCAAGCCTGTCATCGCCCGGCGGCAAGGCGACCGCAAGCTCGCGGCCCTGCAGGTTGCAATAGACCACGCGCGAACCGCCCAATTCCTCAACAAGATCAACGGTTGCCGGCAAGCCCTGACCGGCAATTGCCGACAGCGCGATATTTTCGGGGCGGATGCCGATGGTCAGCGCGGTGCCTACGGGCAGGCTCGATTGACCCAGCAATATGTCATTGGCCAAGCCATCCAGGCCCACCGTGCCGCCCGGGCCGACGGTGGCCGGCAGGAGATTCATGGCCGGTGCGCCCATGAAGCCGGCAACAAAGACCGAGGCAGGCCGGCGGTAGATCTCGGCGGGCGAGCCGATCTGCTCGACGCGCCCGGCATTCATTACGATCAGGGTATCGGCCAGGGTCATGGCCTCGACCTGATCATGCGTCACGAAGATCGAGGTGGCGTTGAGGCGCTTGTGCAGGCGCTTGATCTCAATGCGCATTTGCACGCGCAAGAGGGCATCCAGATTGGACAGCGGCTCATCGAACAGAAAGACATCGGGTTCGCGCACGATGGCGCGGCCCATGGCGACGCGCTGGCGCTGGCCACCGGACAGCTGCGCCGGACGGCGGTCTAGATAGTCGGTGAGGTTGAGAATGCGGGCGGCCTGGGCAACCCGCTCCTCGCGCTCTGCCACGGGCAGTTTGGCAAGGCGCAGCGGGTAGGCGATGTTCTGGCGCACCGTCATATGCGGATAGAGCGCATAGTTCTGAAACACCATGGCGCAGCCGCGGTCAGCTGGCTCAATGTCATTCATCACGATGCCGCCGATGGCGATCTCGCCGGCGGTGATGTCCTCGAGGCCGGCGATCATGCGCAGAAGCGTGGATTTGCCGCAGCCGGAGGGGCCGACAATGACAACAAAATGGCCGTCCGGCAGCGCGACGTCGATGCCATGCAGGACTGGCTTGCCATCATAGCTTTTCTTGACATTGGTGATCGTGACGTCGGCCATCAGAATTCTCCCAGGAGACGGTTGCGCAGGCGGGCCATGGTGGCGTCATCGAGCCCGATGTGTCGGATATAGGCAGGCACCGAGCCGAACTCGGTCCCGATGAAGGCGAGGGTGGCGGTCATGGTGGCGGGAGCCGAGGCCAGCAGGCGCTGAAAGCTCACGGGATCGGCACCGCGGGCCACGGCGCCAGCGGTGATTTCGGCCATGATCGGGGCGAGGTCGCCTTCGCTGAGGGCATAGTCCTCGACGATCAGCCGGGGATCGACGTCAGCGAGGCTGAGCAGCAGCGCGGCGATGATCCCCGTACGGTCCTTGCCGGCGGTACAGTGGAACAGTACGGCGCCCCGTGGGGCGTCGGCGATGATCTGCAGGACCTGGGCAATGGCTGGCTGACGATGAGTCAAGGCGAGCCTATAGAGATCGAGCAGAACATCACCCTCCCGCATCAGCGCTGGGGCGAGGCCATCAAGCAGCGCGACATTGTGGTAGGTGACGCTGGGGTGGCCGGTGAAGGGGTTGGGCTGGTGAATCAGTTCGTCGCCATTGCGCAGGTCGATGACCGTGACAATGCCGCAGGCCACCATGGCCTGCATGCCTTCGGCGTCGATCCGGTGCAGTGCATCGGCGCGGAGCAGGCGGCCCCATCGCGTCTCGCCGCCCGCAATGGCATAGCCGCCGAGGTCGCGCATATTGTAGGTGCCCTTTATGCTTAGGCGGCGTTGCGGCTGCATCAGCGGATTCCGGATTTCATGAAGGACTGAACGACCTGGCGCTGCAGCACGACATAGATGGCGAGCACCGGCAGGCTGGCCAGGGTCGAGGCGGCCATCAACGGGCCCCATTGGTTGCCCTCAGCGGTCATGAACATCTGGATGCCGATCTGGATGACGCTGTTCTCGGCCGTACGGCTCAGCAATAGCGGCCAGAAATACTCATTCCAGGTCGAGATGAAGATGAGGATGGCCAGCGAGGCAATCGTGCCGCGCAGATTGGGCACCAGCACCTCCCAGAGCACGCGCCAATTGCTGGCGCCGTCCATGCGGGCGGCCTCGATGACTTCCTTGGGGAAGCCGCGCATGGCCTGGGCCAGGAGCATGATGGCGAGTGCTGCGGCGATATTGGGCAGGATCAGCGCCAAGACGCTGTCCAGCAGACCCATGCGAGCGATCAGCAGGTAATTGGGGATCATCACCACCTGGAAGGGCACCAGCCAGGTCAGGGCGACTGCCGTATAGACGAGCTTGTCGAAAGGGAATTTCCAGCGGGCAAAGGCGAAGGCCGCAAGAATGCCGGTCAGCAGCTGAAAGACGGTCGACACTGCCGAAAACACCAGCGTGTTGATGAGCATACGGGCGATCGGGATAGCGTCGAC
>CAXBHD010000211.1:0-5865 GCA_963975335.1 uncultured Devosia sp.
CGCTCAGATATTGCGCGCCGCTGTCGACCAGCATGATCTCGCCGGGCTGCAAGATGCGGTCGGTCTTTTCGGTGACGCGATAGTGCACGATCGCCCCATTGGGGCCGGCGCCCGAAATGGTGTCGAAACTGGCGTCGACGCAGCTCGCCTCCTGCCGCCGGAAGGCCTCGAGCGCGGTGACGATGGCAATTTCGCTGAGGCCGCCCTGCGGCGCCGCCTGGTCGAACCAGCTCAGGAATTTTGCCAGCGCCACGCCATCGAGCAGATGGGCTTCGCGCATGCCGGCCAGTTCGGCCGCATTCTTTCTGGCCTTGGGCAGCAGGACCGGGTCGGGCTTTTCCACCAGCGTCGCGCCCGCTTCGGTCAGGCTATTGGCAATGGCGACGGGGGCGGTGGCCGGATCGATCAGCACGGCCTTGCCGGCGGCGCCCAGGGCGGCCAGATCGGCGGTAAGGGTCAGGCTATTGGCGACATGGGCCACGCCATCGAGCGCGGCAATGACCGCATCGGTGATCTTGGCGGCATCGAGATAGAGCGTGGGCTGGCCACTCTGGGGCAGCAGGGCAAAGCCGAGCACGAAGGGCGTATTGGGCACGTCGCGGCCGCGCATGTTGAGCAGCCAGCAGATCGACTCGGGCAAGGTGAGTACCGCGGCATCGGCCTTGTCGGCGACCAGCCTGGCCTGGATGGCGGCGATCTTGTCGCTCGCGCTCTGGCCGGCGCGGTTATGGCCGAGAAATTCGACGCTGCTGACCGGGGCGCCGGGGCGGCCGGTCCAGATGGCGTCGACCAGATTGGCCTGGGGCAAAAGGGTACAATGGCCCTCGACCAGCTTGGCCAGCTGGCGCAGCTCGCCGGGCGTATGCAGCCAGGGGTCATAGGCCAGGACGCCGCCTTTGGGCACACAATCGAGCAGGTTGGGCGAATAGCCCGGCTGCAGCCATTCATGCACGCTGACCAGGCTGGTATCGGTCTGGGCCGGCGCCTGCAGCGTATAGCGGCTGTCGACAAACAGGGCCGCCCGCTCGCGCCCGACCACGGCCAGCCCGGCCGAGCCGGTAAAGCCGGTCACATAGGCCAGGCGCGCCTCGCCGGGGGGCACCGACTCGCCGCGATGGGCATCGGCGCGCGGGATCAGAAAGGCATCGACCTTGGCGGCGGCCATGGCCGCGCGCAGATCGGCCAGGCGGGGGGCGACATTGCCCGGATCGGCCTGTTCGACAAAGCTCTGAAACACGGTCGGCGGGAAAGTTGTGGCGGTCATCAATCGTCCTTGGCGTTCATGGTCGGTGCGGGCCTGCGCGCCGCTCATGGCTGGCTTGAGGCATCAGGGCGGTGCAAATCGCGCGAAAAGCCTTACTTAGAGGTCAATACAGGAGACAAGCATGGCCAATGACAAGAATTTCTTCGTCCGGGCATTCGATGCCATGATCGCCAGCCGCGAGCTGGCGGCCAAGCGCTATGTCGAGCAGTTCGAGCGCGACTATGGCAAGCATAATCGCGCGTTAACGAAGCGGTAACGGGCTCTGCGAGTCCTGCAGAGCTGCCGCGCGGTTTTAGGCCTAACGCAATGCTGCGGATCAGCCTAAACATAATATGACGATGGCAGAAGGCCAGCGCGACGTGCATGGAGATGACGATGACTGAGAGCAAGAACGATTTTCGCAAGGCATTGGGTTCGGTGATCGACGCCCGCGGTCGCGAGTCGACCCGCCAGGTCAGCTATCGCATGCAGCACCAGCTGATCGGCGCCTTCACCAAGCGCCCATAAAGCCAGGGCGCCATCACTGACGATCCTTTTGCGATCCCCGAAGCCTGCTTCGGGGATTTTGCTTGTAGCGCCCTGATTTATCCCGCACGGCCGGGTCGAAACGGTGGTGCCGGCGGTTAGCATGTTGAGCACGCTTTGGTGCCCACGGTCGTGCGAGATCGAGAGTGCTGCTACTTCATTTCCAGCATCAAAGTGGTCCAGTCCTTGCGCTGCAGCTTCTGCGTCAGCGTCATGCCCTGGCGGGCATAGGCATTGATCACGCCGCGCGCCTGATGCTGCAAAATGCCCGACAGGATGATGGTGGCGCCCTTTTGCGCCGCCCGGCCCACGGCGGGGGCCAAAGCCATTAGCGGGCCGGCCAGGATATTGGCGACAATCAGGTCATAGGGGCCGTTTTGCGTGATGGTAGGGTGGGTTAGCCCCGTGGCCTCGACGGCGACAATCAGCTTGCCCACGCCATTCTGCTCGGCATTGGCCATGGTGGTGGTCACCGAAATCGGGTCGATATCGCTGGCAATGACGGGCATGCGCGTGCGCTTGGCCAAGGCAATGGCCAGAACGCCGGTGCCGGTGCCGACATCGATCATATGGCGCGGCTTCCGGCGCTTGAGCAGCAGGTTGATGGCTTCGAGGCACCCGGTGGTGGTTTCGTGGTGGCCGGTGCCAAAGGCCTGCGCCGCATCGATTCTCATGGCGGTCAGCCCGCCGGGAACCGGGCCGGTTTCGTGGCTGCCATAGACATAGAAGCCGCCGGCCGTCACCGGGGCCAGGCCCTCGAGCGACTTGGCGACCCAGTTGAAATCGGGGTCGATCGGCGCCACGGAAAATTCGACGCTGCCACCAAGGGTTTGGCGGGCCAGTTCAACAAAGGCGTCAATATCGGGCGGGCTGTCGCAGGTAGCCTCGAAGACCCATTCGCCGGTTGCTTCATTCTCATGCGCCGAGGCGGTCAGCGCCAGGTCGTCGCGCTCCATCACCGCATCGACCAGGGCATAGGCCTGGTCCTTGGAGAGCGGTACGGATGAGAGCTGGTCGACGGACATAAGCAAGCCTTCAGGATGGATTTTGATCTTGTTGCGCCATCGGCTTGCGGGCGTCAATGCCAACTTGTCCCCGCCGCGCGCGCGCGGGCTATGCTGGGGGCAGCAAAGCGGCGCGCCACGGAAAGGATCAGAGTTTGACGGCCGTGCCCGAGATCGACACCATCAGCATGGAGCCGCCCTGGCCGACGACCTCATAATCGAGATCGACGCCGACCACGGCATCGGCGCCCATGCGTTCGGCCTCGTAGCGCAGTTCCTCATAGGCCTGGCGGCGGGCATCGCGCAGCGCGCCCTCATAGGCCCCGGCGCGGCCGCCGACAATGTCGCGAATGCCGGCAAACAGGTCCTTGAAGATATTGGCGCCGACAATGACCTCGCCGGTGACAATGCCCAGATATTCCCGGACCGGGCGGCCTTCAAGCGTCGGGGTGGTGGAGATGATCATGATGGGCCTGCTTGGTTGTGAGACCCAAGAGATAGCGTCGCGAACGCCAAACTGTAAGGGGCGGCGATGCGACTGCTGCTGAATGTCGCTTGACTTAGAGTGCGCTCGAAGTTGTAGCCAAGGCAAATCGGGAGATCAGGGGATCAGATGAAGATCAGCGACCTTGCCGCACGCACCGGCCTGACGGCCCATACTATCCGCTATTACGAGCGTATTGGCCTGATGCCCGCCGCCCAGCGCGACCGATCGGGGCATCGCGCCTATGACGAGCGGACACTGGTCTGGGTGGAGTTCCTGGGGCACCTCAAGACCACCGGCATGCCCATTCGCGACATGCTGGACTATGCGAGGCTGCGCGCAGCCGGCGCGGGAACCGAGGGGCGGCGCAAGGCCATGCTGGCCCGGCATCGCGACGCCGTCGCGCTGCGGGTGGTTGCCCTCACGGCCTGCCTTGATGTGCTCGATGCCAAGATCGCCGGCTATGGCGATTGATGCTGGATGAGGATGACGACAATGAGCAGCAATGAGAGATATACGCGTGGCCAGAAAGCCCTGGCCGAGATTGACGGCGAGGCCGGGCAGGCGGTGATCGATTCACTGGCCGACATCGCGCCCGATCTGGCTCGCTATGTGATCGAGTTTGCCTTTGGTGATGTCTATTCGCGCCCGGGGCTCGACCTGCGGGCCCGCGAAATCGCCACGATTGCCGCGCTGACCGCGATGGGCACGGCCCGGCCGCAACTCAAGGTGCATATCAATGCCGGGATCAATGTCGGCCTCAGCCAGCAGGAAGTGGTCGAGACCATCATGCAGATGGCCGTCTATGCCGGTTTTCCGGCCGCACTCAATGGCATAGCAGCGGCGCGTGAGGTTTTTGCCGAACGCGCAGTGGCGGCTTAGCGGCGCCAAACCGTCTCGTGCCGTATCGGCAGGTCTGCTGCTGCAGGCGGGTGCGAAGCGGCCGGGCCCGTCGCCGCTGTGGGCGCCGGGCCCTCAGCCCTTGGTCACAAAACTCTCCAGCACCTTCTTGCGGCCGGCCTTTTCGAAATCAATCGTCAGCTTGTTGCCTTCGATGCCGGCGATGGCGCCATAGCCGAATTTGAGGTGGAAGACGCGTTCGCCGAAGTTAAAGGCGGATTTGTCGTTGCCGATATCGACCGAGCGGGCGACCAGATCGCCGTCGATGGTCATCGGCCCGGCGCTCCTGCGGCTGGCCTGCTGGGCACGGGCGCGTTGCCAGCCGGGCGTTTCGTAGACGCTCTCGAAGGGGTCTGCCTTGTTGAAGCGGCTGGCCGCGCCACCGCCGCCGCCATAGCCATAGCCGCCATAGGAGGAGCCGGTATCGGTGACTTCCACGGCGTCGGCGGGCAGTTCATCGAGAAAGCGGGACGGGATGGCCGATTGCCAGAGGCCGTGGATGCGGCGGTTCTGCGCGGCAGAAATGCGCACGCGCTTGCGGCCGCGGGTAATGCCGACATAGGCGAGGCGCCGCTCCTCCTCGAGGCCGGCGCGACCGCTCTCGTCCATCGAGCGCTGGCTGGGGAAAGTGCCTTCTTCCCAGCCGGGCAGGAAAACCGTGTTGAATTCCAACCCCTTGGCGCCGTGCAGCGTCATGATGGTGACGGCATCGGCGGCGTCGGTACTGTCGCGGTCCATGACCAAGGCGATATGTTCAAGGAAGCTGCCCAGGGTGTCGAACTCCTCCATGGCGCGGCTGAGTTCCTTGAGGTTTTCCTTGCGGCCCTGGGACTCGACGGATTTGTCGGCCGTGAGCATGTCGGTATAGCCGCTTTCCTCGAGGATCTGCTCGACCAGTTCGAAGGGGCGCAGGGTCTGGGCCTGCATGGCCCAGAAATCGAACTGGCCCACCAAAGCGCGCAAGGTGGTGCGCTGCTTGGGCTTGAGCTCCTCGGTATCGACCAGCATGCGGATGGCCGAGAGCAGGGGGACATTGGCGGCGCGGGCGGCGCTATGCAGCAGCTGCACGGTGGAATCGCCGAGGCCGCGCTTGGGCACATTGATGATGCGGTCGAGCGCCAGGTCGTCGGAGGGCTGGGCCACGAGGCGCAGATAGGCCAGGGCGTCGCGGATTTCCTTGCGCTCGTAAAAGCGCGGGCCGCCGATGACGCGGTAATTGAGCCCCAGAGTGATGAAGCGCTCTTCGAATTCGCGCATCTGGAAGCTGGCGCGAACGAGGATGGCCATGGAATTGAGGCTGTCGCCATCGCGCTGATATTGCTCGATCTGCTCGCCGATGCTGCGCGCCTCTTCCTCGCTGTCCCAGACCTGGGTGACCGCGACCGGCTCGCCCAGCTCGGCGACATCGGTCTGCAGCGTCTTGCCGAGGCGGCTTTCATTGAAGGCGATGATATTGCTGGCGGCCTTGAGGATATTGCCGGTCGAGCGGTAATTGCGCTCGAGCTTGATCACCTTGGCGCCGGGAAAATCCTTCTCGAAGCGCAGGATGTTGTCGACTTCGGCGCCGCGCCAGCCATAGATCGACTGGTCGTCGTCCCCGACGACGCAGATATTGGCCTCGGGCGCCGGCTTGCCCTGGGCCAGCAGGCGCAGCCAGAGATATTGGGCCGTGTTACTGTCCTGGTATT
>CAXBHD010000212.1:0-5846 GCA_963975335.1 uncultured Devosia sp.
CAGCTTCTTCCCCTTCACCGAGCCCTCGATGGAAGTGGATGTGCAATGCGACCGCTCGGGATCCGAGGTCAAGATCGGCGAAGGCAGCGACTGGCTCGAAATCCTCGGCTGCGGCATGGTCCATCCCAATGTCATCGCCAATGCCGGGCTGGATCCCGAAGTCTATCAGGGTTTTGCCTGGGGCATGGGCATCGATCGCATCGCCATGCTCAAATATGGCATGCCCGACCTGCGCGCCTTTTTCGACGCCGACCAGCGCTGGCTCGATCACTATGGCTTCCGCCCACTCGACCTGCCCACCCTGTTTGGCGGCCTGAGCTCTTGATTTAATTGTGGCCACAATTAAATGAGTGTGGTAGATGGACTTGGAGTGGGACGAGGTTAAGCGACGGCAGACACTGGAAAGTCGCCAGATGGATTTCGCGGATGTCGCGTTAATCGACCCCGCAAGTCTCATCACCGGGCAGGACACGCGTCATGAATATGGCGAGGCCCGGTTTTCCAGCTATGCCTATCTGAATGACACGCTGATCAACTTCTGCTGGACACCGAGAAATGGTCGCATCCGCATCATTTCCATGAGGAAAGCCAATGACCGCGAACGCAAAAAGTATCAAGCCCGCTAGGGAGCCAGGCTCGATGGAAGGGATCCTTCCCGGCGAGTCGCTGGATGATTTCGAAAAGCGTGTCGGCGACGACGCGCCGGAATGGACCGACGAAAATTTCAAGCAGGCCCGGCCGATTTCGGATTTCCCGGACCTGCTGGAAGCCCTCAACAATGCGCGCGCCCGCGGCCAACGTGGTCCCCAAAAATCCGAGGTAAAGGACCGCATCGGCCTGCGCCTTGACCACCACATCGTCGAGCATTTCCGCGCCACCGGTCCTGGCTGGCAAAGCCGCATCAACGACGTCCTTGCCGAACACGTGAAGAAGCATTCGTGACCGCTCTCCCGCCCCTTTATGCCGACGCCATCCAGTTCAGCTTCGGCGACACGCCCGAGCTGGCCGATGACCTGCTGGCTCTGGTCCTGGCCGGCAGGAAGACCGCGACCTGCGGCGCCCTGCGCGACTATGGTCCGGGCGGCGAGCCCATGCCCGAGCCCGGGCGACGCGATGTCGTGCGCAATGGCGCCGGCCAGCCGGCCTGTGTCATCGAGACGCTCAGCGTCGAAACCCGGCGCTTTGACGATGTCGACCCGGACTTCACCGACAAGGAAGGGGAGGGCGACTACGCCGCCTGGCGCGAGGGTCATGAACGCTACTTCGCCCGCAATGGCGGCTTCTCCCCCGATATGGAGCTGGTCTGCGAGACCTTCCGCCTGGTCACCGTCCTGCCGGCCGGGCGCGATGTCTATAATCGCGTCGCCACGCCCATCTTCATCGTCACCGATATCGAAAGCGACGGTCCCACCCCGCTGCACAATTCCATGCTGAGCTTTGCCTCGGTCGCCATCACGGCCGATGGCACCAGCCATGGCGAGTTCGAGGCCCAATTGTGCCAGCGCCCCGATCGCAGCACCAACCAGACCACCATGGACTGGTGGGCCACCCAGCCCGAGGCCTGGGCCGCCACCACGGCCAATGCCGAAGACCCCGCCGTGGTCATGCCGCGCTTTGCCGATTGGGTGGAAGGCCTGCCCGGTCCCAAGGTCTTCGTCGCCGCGCCGATGGTCTTTGACGGGCTGTGGATGGATCATTATCTCGATGAATATGCCGGCACCCGCGTGCTCTCGGGCCCCTTCAAGGGTCGGCAGATCTTTCGCGGCGGCGGCATCTGCCTTTATACCATGGCCGGCACCCTGCGCGGCGCCCCCTATCTCGACTGGGGCATGAGCAAGCTGCCGGCCGAATTCTACGGCCATATCGCCCATACCCATAAGGCCATCGACGATGCGCGCGGCTTTGCCCATGTGCTGGTCGAACTGTTCAAGATTTCCCATGCCCTGCCGCCGATATCAGGCAGCGCGTCCGACTTTCGCTAAGGTGCCCAACTCATGAAATTCACCCTCGACTGGCTCAAGGAACATCTCGACACCGATGCGTCGGCCACCCAGATCGCCGAAACGCTGACCCTGGTCGGGCTCGAACTCGAAGCCATGGAAGATCAGGGCAAGGCGCTGGCCAGCTTTGTCACCGCCCATGTCGTCTCGGCCGAACAGCATCCCAATGCCGACAAGCTGCGCGTCTGCAAGGTCGATGCCGGCACCGGCGAACTGATTGACGTGGTCTGCGGCGCCCCCAATGCCCGCACCGGCCTCAAGACCGTCTTTGCCTTTCCCGGCACCTATATTCCGGGCAAGGACATGACCATCGGCAAGGGCAATATCCGCGGGCAGGTCAGCAATGGCATGCTCTGCTCCAATGCCGAGCTCGAGCTCTCCGAGGATCACGACGGCATTATCGAGCTGCCCGAAGACGCCCCTATCGGCGTCAGCTATCCCAGCTATGCCGGCATTGACGGCGTGGTCTTTGATATTTCCATCACGCCCAATCGCGGCGACGCCACCGGCGTCTATGGCATTGCCCGCGATCTGGCGGCCTATGGCCTGGGCACGCTCAAGCCCACCGACATGTCCGCTGTGCCCTCGCAGGGCAAAAGCCCCATCGCCCCGCTGCCGCACCAGTTTGCCGCCGGTGAACCCAAGGCCATCCGCCGCTTTGGCGGGCGCTATATCAAGGGCGTCAAGAACGGCCCATCCCCGGCCTGGCTGCAGCAGCGCCTGCGCGCCGTTGGCCTGCGCCCGATCAATACCATTGTCGACATCACCAATCTCGTCTCGCTCGGCTGGGGCCGGCCGCTGCATGCCTATGATGCCGACAAGCTCGACGGCCAGCCCGTGCTGCGCAATGCGCGACCCGGCGAAAGCCTCGATGCGCTCGACAACAAGATCTATCCGCTCGACGAGACCTTGACGGTCATTGCCGACAATACCGGCCCGCTCTGCCTGGGCGGCATTATGGGCGGCATCCGCTCCGGCGTCACCGATGGCACCACCAATGTCTTCATGGAATGCGCCAGCTGGGATGCCGATCTCATCGCCCGCACCGGTCGCAAGACCGGCATTGTCTCCGATGCCCGCTATCGCCTCGAACGTCATGTCGATCCGGCCCTGACCGATCCCGGCCTCGAACTGGCGACGCGTCTCGTGCTTGAGCTCTGCGGCGGCGAAGCCATGGAGCCCGCCATCTCGGGCGAGGATGTCTATCCCCATACCACCATCGACTTCCCTCTGAGCGAAGTCCGCCGCCTCACCGGCCTCGATGTCGAGCCCATGATCGTCACCGCCATCCTCACCAAGCTCGGCTTCGCGCTCACCCCCAAGGGCGATGTCTTCACCGTCAAGGTCCCCAGCTGGCGTCCCGACGTCACCCTCAAGGCCGATCTGGTCGAAGAGGTCATGCGCATGGTCGGCGTCGACAATATCCCGGTCGAGCCGCTGGCTCGGCTCAGCCACGTCGCCCCGCGCATGCTGACCACGATCCAGAACCGCCGTCGTCTCGCCCGCCGGGCTTTGGCCGCCCGCGGTCTCGACGAGGCCGTCACCTGGAGCTTCATCAGCCATGCCGAAGCCAGCCGCTTCGGCGGCGGCCAGGAAGAGCTGCAGCTGGCCAATGCCATTGCCGCCGACATGACCGATATGCGCCCGTCGCTGCTGCCCGGCCTGCTGGCGGCGGCCCGCCGCAATGCCAATCGCGGCCTTGACGATCTCGGTCTCTTCGAAGTCGGCCAGGTCTTCCTCTCGGCCACTCCCGAGGGTCAGCATACCTATGCCACCGGCATCCGCACCGGCACGGCCAAGCTGACCGGCGCGGGCCGCCACTGGTCTGCCAAGGCCGAAAAGGTCGGCGTCTTTGATGCCAAGGCCGATCTGGCCGCCGCGCTCGATGCCTTGGGCGTTGATATCGACAAGGTCCAGGTCCTGGCCGAACCCGCGCCCTGGAGCCATCCCGGCCGCGGCGGCCGCATTGCGCTCGGCCCCAAGGTCACGCTGGGCTGGTTTGGCGAGCTGCACCCGGCCTGGGCCACCGCGCTGGACCTCACCGGCCCCGTCGCCGCTTTTGAAATCGACCTCGATGCCATTCCCGAGCCGCGCCAGAAGGCCACCCGCACCAAGCCGGCGCTGGCCTTGTCACCGCTGATGCCGCTCAGCCGCGACTTCGCCTTCGTGGTCGACAATACGGTCACCGCCGCGACCATCCTGCGGGCCGCCCGCGGCGCCGACAAGGCGCTGATCCGCGACGTCAATATCTTTGACGTCTTTGCCGGCAGCCATGTCGGGGAGGGCAAGAAGTCCGTCGCCATCGCCGTGACCCTGCAGCCCATGGACAAGACCCTGACCGACGAGGATATCGACAAGGTTTCCGCCGCCGTCGTCGCCGCCGTCACCAAGAGCACCGGCGGCGTGCTGCGGGCCTGAGCACGCTGCTCTTTTCCCTCTCCCCTTGAGGGAGAGGGAGAGTTCTGACGCGTTCAGCGGCAGAACAGGGTGAGGGGTGCTGCGCTATCCCATGCTTCGACGCTGTCGGATAGCGCAGCACCCCTCATCCGCCCTTCGGGCACCTTCTCCCTCAAGGCGAGAAGGAAGATCGACTGCTCCATCGGGGCTGGACGAAGCGGGCCAACATCGGTCTTATCCGCCCATGACCGACACGACCGAACCCAGCCGATTCCCCGATGTCATGCTGCTGGCCGCGGGCCTGGGCACCAGGCTGCGGCCCATCACCGATTCCATCCCCAAGCCTTTGGTGCCGGTGGCCGGCATGCCGCTGATCGAGCGGGTCATCAACAATGCCCGGGCCGAGGGCGCCAGGCGCTTCGTCGCCAATGCCCATTACCGCGCCGATCAGCTGCTCGCCCATTTTGGCGGCCTGCTCAAGGTCAGCCGCGAGGACGCCCTGCTCGATACCGGCGGCGGCGTGAAGCGGGCTTTGCCCATGCTGCATTCCGATCCCATCCTCGTTATGAATACCGATGCCTTCTGGCCCGCCGGCAGCGACACGCCCCTGGCCCGCCTGCTGGCGCGCTTTGCCGATGACAGGGCCGAAATCGTCCTGCTCTGCGTGCATCCGCGCGACGCCAGCGGCTTTGCCCGCAGCCATGATTTCTGCCTCGCCCCCAGCGGCGAAATCACCCGCGACTATGGCGCGCCGGTCATCTATGGCGGCGTCGCCGTCATGGGCAAGGCGCTCTTCGCCCATACCCCCGATGGCGCCTTCTCGCTCAATGACCTGTTCGATGCCTGTCTCGAGCGCGAAACCCTTTATGGCGTCGCCCTCAACGCGCCCTGGTTCCATGTCGGCGATCCGGCCGGCCTTGCCGAAGCCGAACGGCGCCTCGCGCCTGCCGCCTCATGACGCTCTTTTCCATCGCCCCGCATGCCCGCTTCATCGCCACCCTGGCCGACCGGGTCATCGATGGCACCCTGCTGGGCGGGGCCGACCAGAGCCAGCCTTTCTGGCTTACCGATGTCACCATCGTCCTGCCCACCCGCCGCGCCAAGCAGGCTTTGGCCGATGAATTTGCTCGCCGCGGCCATGGCCTTTTGCCCGATATCCGCACCTTTGGCGGCGAGGTCGAGGACGAGGAGCCCTTCCTGCCGCCCTTTGACGCGCCCGTGCCGCTGCCGGCGGCCTCTGGCCTCGAGCGTCGCCTGGTGCTGTCCAGTCTCGTCAACCAATGGGCCAATTCTCCCGCCGGCCAGCGCGCCTTTTCCAGTCCCCCCACGGCGGGGGAAATCCTCTCCATGGCCGAATCTTTGGGTGTCCTGATCGATGATCTGCATACCGAGGAGCGCGGCGCCGCCGAGATCCGCGCCATCGTCCCCGAAATCGAGGCCAATCTGGGC
>CAXBHD010000213.1:0-5806 GCA_963975335.1 uncultured Devosia sp.
CGGTTACCAGGATAAAGCCAAGCGCTAGGGCCGAAATCCAGGCGCGCCTTCTCTCGCGGCGTCGGCTGAAATGCCGCATCCCGCCGGCAATGGCGACAAGACTGGTCAGTGACGCCACGCCCGCCAGCATCAGGTGAACCATTCCCGTCGCCCGCATTGGCGCGCCAATGGCATCCATGGGAAAGATCAGCATGCCGATCCCTACGACGGCACTGGCGACCAGGGACAGCCGTGTGCGCGCGATCGGCAGCGACAGGCCAAAGCCGAGCAGCGTCAGGTTATAGGCGAGCAGCAGTCCGTAGAGCCAGGCCGGACCAGCACCGCCGGCCATCAGCGCGCTGATGGGCATGGCCAGCTGGTCATAGCCCGGTGTGGCCCAACTGCCGGCCATCACTGCCGCCAGATAGATCAAGGGGGCCGCCAGACCGGCCAGCGCAGCTAACGTCATGCCGTCAGCTTAGCAGGCTGGGCTCCGTCCGACTTGACGCCGATCAAGCCTTCACGCCCCAGCCCACCTCTGGCATGGTGCGGCAGTCGAACCGGAGCCGCCCCGATGACCGAGCCAGTCTATATGCCCACCCCGCACGCCCCGCGCCGCAGCAGCGCCTTCATTCCACCGCTTCTGGTGATTCCCTTCGTGCTCTACAATCTGGTGGTGTTCATCTTTTTCGGCGCCAATCCGGTCAATTGGGGCGCCGGCATGTTTGCCATCCCCATGCCTTCGGGCATGCCCTGGGCGGTGTCGGCCGGGGATTTCATCCTGGTAGTGGGCATTATCTGCCTGTTCGTGGAAGTGCTCAAATCCACCAATACCAGCCGCAGTTCCATCGTCGAGCACATGCTCTCGATGCTGCTCTTCGTGCTGTTCCTGGTGGAGTTCCTGCTGGTGGGCGCGGCCTCCAGTTCGGTGTTCTTCCTGCTCATGGTGATGAGCCTGATCGATGTGGTGGCCGGCTTTACCGTCTCCATCACCGCCGCCGGTCGCGACGTGACGATGAACTAGGGGCGGGTATTCATCCAGGTCCGTCAGGCTAGGCCCGACCGGCTGGCCAGGGCCTGCTGCAGCGGTCAAGCGCGCCAGTTCCGGTCACTATAGCGGCAGCATGCCTGCCGGCACGGCTGGCTTGGCTCCTGCGGACCCGCTTGCGCCCAGGTTGCGACATCCAGATATGGCAATATCGGGACCTGCCGCGTGGAGAAAATTCCAATCCAGCCCAGTAGTTTACCTCTCCTGGCCGAAATTGTCGCTCGCGCAATCTGGCTGTATGTGTTGGATTGTCCCTGATGGGGTGGCGCAGTGCCGGGCCCCTTGAAGACACGGCGAGGTCATGACGCAACCCGAAGATACCGGCGGCGAGGAAATTCGCGCTCCGGAAGGCCCGACAGAAATCATCGACACCGACTATTCCATCGGTCAGGACAATTTCGTCGCCCGCCGGGGCGTGTTCAGTGTCGACTTCCACAATCCGGTCTTTCTGATTTCGGGCGTCACCATCGTCGCCTTTGTCGCGCTGACCCTGCTGCTGGGCGCGACGGCCACCGATGCCTTTATCGGCTTGCGGGATTTCCTCACGGCGAGGTTCGACTGGTTCTTCCTGCTGGTGGGCAATGTCTTCGTGCTGCTCTGCCTCGGGCTCATCGTCTCGCCTCTGGGCAAGATCCGGATCGGCGGGCGCGATGCCCGGCCCGACTATTCCTATATGGGCTGGCTCGCCATGCTCTTTGCCGCCGGCATGGGCATCGGCCTGATGTTTTATGGCGTGTCCGAGCCGCTCTCCAACTTCACCGCCTCGCTGGCCGGGCCGGTGGTCGAGAATGGGGTGCGGACGGACTGGGCGCCGCTGGCCGGCGCGACCGGCGATGCCGAAGCTTCGCGTCGTCTGGCGATGGCGGCCACCATCTTTCACTGGGGTCTGCATCCCTGGGGCATCTATGCCGTGGTCGCCCTGGCGCTGGCGATCTTTTCCTACAATAAGGGTCTGCCGCTCACCATGCGGTCGATCTTTTACCCGATCTTTGGCGAGCGCATCTGGGGCTGGCCGGGACATGCCATCGACGTTCTGGCGGTGTTTGCGACCTTGTTCGGCCTGGCCACCTCGCTGGGCATCGGCGCCGGCCAGGCCAATGCGGGGCTCAACTTCCTGTTCGGCCTGCCGGTGAACAACTGGTCCATGTCCCTGCTGATCGTGGGCATAACCGGGGTGGCGCTGATTTCGGTCGTGGCGGGGCTCGATGCCGGCGTCAAGCGCCTGTCCGAAATCAACATGCTCATGGCAGCGCTGCTGCTGGTCTTCGTCATTGCCGTGGGGCCGACCATGCAGATCCTGACCGGCTTTTTTGCCAATCTATGGGCCTATGGACAGCATCTGCCGGCCCTGTCGAACCCGTTCGGCCGCACGGACGACAATTTCCGCCATGGCTGGACCGCCTTCTACTGGGCCTGGTGGATATCCTGGTCGCCCTTTGTCGGCATGTTCATTGCCCGGGTCAGCCGCGGCCGGACGGTGCGGGAATTTCTGATCTGCGTGCTGATCGTGCCCTCCACCGTAAGCGTGCTGTGGATGACCACCTTTGGCGGCACGGCCATCAGCCAGTTCGTCAATGATGGCTATGCGGCGGTGGCCAATTCGGCGCTCGAGCTGCAGCTGTTCCAGATGCTGGCGGCCCTGCCGCTCACCCAGATTACATCCTTTATCGGCATTGCGCTGGTCATCATCTTCTTCGTGACCTCCTCGGATTCCGGCTCGCTGGTCATCGACACCATTACGGCGGGCGGCAAGATCGATGCGCCCGTGGGCCAGCGTCTGTTCTGGGCGAGTTTTGAGGGACTGGTCGCCATAGCCCTGCTCTTGGGCGGGGGCCTGGCGGCGCTGCAGGCCATGGCGGTCTCCACCGGCTTTCCCTTTGCCATCATCCTGCTGGGGGGCTGTTTCTGCCTGGTCAAGGGATTGCTCAACGAGCCTCGCTAACCCGCCTGATCGCGGATTGGGCCGCATCCAATCGTGCATGGCCACTGCGCAAGAATGCCCCAGGCACGCAGCGCTGGGGCATTCGGATCGGCTATTCGGGGGAGGGCGCTAATTGTTGGCGATCAGTGCCCCGGCTGCGGCACCACCGGCGCCACCGACAACGGCACCGCCATAACCACCGATAGCGCCACCCGCCAGCGCGCCGGCGCCGCCGCCAATGGCTGCGCCAGAAACCGTGCGCTCGGTGGTGGTGCAGGCGGTGATGGAAAGGGCGCTCATCAGGATCAGCGCAATGGGGGCAATTTTCTTCATGCTGGTTCTCCTCGGTTCAGGTAATGCCCAAACTCGATGGGGCCGGGGATAGTTCCAAGCCGAAGCGGCCATCAGCAGGTGTTACGCCACCACGGTCTTGCGATAGCCCGCCGGCATGCGCTTGACGGTTACCTTGGCGCCGTCGGCATAGGCACCGATGGCGCCTTCGCTGCTGCCGCGGCGGCGCTGGCGCTGCGGGGCCAGATTGGCGCGGGCGGCCAGCAGCTGGCTGACGAAAGCGGCGCCGGTCTGGCTGCGGACCAGGGAGGGGCGGGGACGGCCCGGCTCGGTCGCCACGGGCAGTCCGGGTAAGAGCGTTTCATTATCGGCCATCTGTGCCTCGCCTGTGTCGAAACGGGCCAGACTGTCTCACAATGAAACACTGTTACTGGCCCTATGCCCCCAAAGGAGCAAACGCTGTGCCAGATGGTAACGATTTGTTAAGGATTTGGGATGCGAAAACGCAGCGTAGTTAACATCAAAGACCGGTGAGGGGGCGCCGAGGGCCCCAAAAAGCACGGCGCCCCGCAGGGCGCCGTGGCCATGTCCATCGGGTGGAGGAGCCGCGGGCTAGAAGTTGTCCTTACCCTTGCGGATGGCGGCAAAGACCGCGGCGGGGTCGGCGCCGTCGAGACCATAATGGGCGGCCAGTTCGGGCGCGTCGGCGCGCAGGAAGGGATTGGCGGCCTTGTCCTCGCCCAGGCGGAAGGGAATGGTCGGCTTGCCCGCTTCCCGCAGGGCGGTGACTTCGGCGGCGCGGCGCTGCAAGGCCTGGTTGTCGGGATCGATGGAGAGCGCAAATCTGGCATTGCTGGCACTATATTCATGGCCGCAATAGACCAGCGTCGCGTCGGGCAGGGCGCGCAGGGCCTTGACGCCTTCCCACATCGGGCCGGGCGTGCCCTCGAACATGCGGCCGACGCCCAGGGAAAACAGCGCATCGGCGCTGAACAGATGCTGCCCGACCGGGTCGTGAAACACGATATGGCCCAGCGTATGGCCGGGCGCGTCATAGATGTCGAAGCTGGTCTCGCCCAGCGTCACCGTATCGCCGCCGCCCACCAGCACGTCGAGACCATCGATCTTGTCGGCCTCGGCGCGCGGGCCGACGACGCGGGCGTCAAACTCGGCCTTGAGTTCGGGAATGGCCTCGACATGGTCGATATGGTGATGGGTGATGAAGATGTCGGTCAGCTCCCAGCCACGGCGCAGCAAAGCGGCCTTGATGGCGGCGGCTTCCGGCGCGTCCACGGCGGCGGTGCGGCCGGTGGCCTCGTCATGCACCAGATAGCCGAAATTATCCTCTCGCGCGCCAAAGACTTCAACGATCGCCGCCACTGCACTACTCCGCCTATTGAACCTATTGGCGTAAAACTAGGCAGTGGCGGGGGCGATGACAACCAGCGATTAGACAAGTCGGCGCGAAACCGGCAGAGTTGCGACATGACCGCTGACGTGCACCGCCTCATTGCCTTTTACCGCTCGCCGCTGGGCCGGATCTCCCGGGCACTGGTGCGCGAGCAGGTCATGGCTTTGGCCGAGGATATCAGCGGCAAGCGCGTGCTGGGCCTGGGTTTTGCCACCCCCTATCTGCGTTTCGCGCTGGGCCGAGCCGAGCGGGTGCTGGCCTTCATGCCGGCGCGGCAGGGGGCCTCGGCCTGGCCGCGCGAGGGCCCGTCGCACACGGTATTGTGCGATCCGCTCGACATGCCGCTGACCGATGCGGCGATCGACCTGACCATTGCCGTGCATGCCATGGAGCATGTGGCCGATGCCGAGGAACTGATGCGCGAGCTCTGGCGCATCACGGCGCCCAATGGCGAGCTGATCCTGGTCGTGCCGCGACGGCGGGGCATCTGGGCGCAGCGCGACAATACCCCCTTCGGGCAGGGCAATCCCTATTCGGGCGGCCAGCTCGACAAGCTGCTGCGCGACCACAGCTTCGTGCCGCTGGCCTGGCGGGACGGGCTGTTCCTGCCGCCCTTCGGGCACCCGCTGGTGCTCAAGTCCACGCGCCTGTTCGAGCGGCTGGGACGCCTGTTCGGCCCGGCCATGAGCGGGGTGATCTGCGTGCGCGCCCGCAAGCAGGCCTTTCCCGCCATTCCCCGGCGCAAGCGCGAAGAGCGATTCGTCCGCGTGCCAGGCATGAGCGCGGCCACTGCGCGCCAGGGCTGATGGCGGCCGGGCGGCGTCCCGCTCCGGCACAGTTTGTCGTCCATGCCGGGTGATCTCTTCACTTGGGGATCAAAGCCGGAACGAATAGAGGGCGAATCGGCCTTGGCCGGGAATGCGGCTTTGTTCACGGCTGCATGTGGTGGGCTGCGGCGGCGCCTGCCACTAGACCGGCCGGCTTGGCTGCCCGACATGCCGGGCGGGGGGCAAACCCGTTCAGGGAGATGACCAAAGCATGAAGATCGCGGCCAAAACGGCCAATCTTGCGATAGCCCTACGCGCGCGGCCGGCCGGCGACGGACGGCATTAACCGGCCGGGACAGGCGCGCCGGGGGCAAAAATCGACAAAATTA
>CAXBHD010000214.1:0-5732 GCA_963975335.1 uncultured Devosia sp.
CAACGATTTCGAACGCATGGCGTCCGAACTCGACCAGCAGATCGAGATCGAGCACACCAAGACGGGCATTTCCGACATTGCCCATTTTGCCTATTCCACCTTTGCCAAGGCAGCCCTGAACCGGCGTGACAATCTGCTCGCTTCGGCCAGCGACATGCGTGGCAAGCTCGAGGCGGCTCAGGACGCCTTGGCCGAGGCCCTTGAGGATCTCAAGAAGGTCGAACTGCTGGACCAGCGGGAGCACCAGCGCGAGGCCGCCGAGCAGCTCAAGATCGAGCAGTCCGAATATGACGAGATTGGTCGCCTGCGCTTTCGCAACCAGTAACCAGTAAGCGCCGCAGGAAGGCCCGCGATTGCGGACCTTGTTGCGTCGCCATGGCTCAGTCCTGACGGACTGGGCCGATGAGGTCCCATAGCCGCTCTTTGCCCAGGATCAGCAGCCAGGGCGTGGCATCGGCCGGTATGATCTCGACCCGCTCGCCCGTGCCCTCATTGGACGTGCCCAAAAGGCCGCCCGGTTCAAGCAGCAGGCCATTGAGCGGATAACGCAGCCCGCCTGACGACACGAAACGGATCGGCACCAGCGGGTGGATCGACACCCGCTCACCCTTTTTCGCGGCAAAAGCCTGTGTGCCAATGGCAGCCAGCGCGACATCGACCTCGTCCACGAGGACCAGGCGACGCTGCGGCGCATATTGCAGCACCGCGCTCAGCGCTGCCAGCGTATGGTCGAGCCGCCGGCCGGTCATGCCCAGCGCCAGCGTCACCGGCGCCGCGGTGGAATACAGCGCTTTCTGGAAATCGGTGGTGATCTGCTCGGAAATATGGATAACCCGCGTTCGGGCCGCCCAGCCGGCGCGATCGTTCAGGGAATCAAGGTCCCCCACGATCAGTTCGGGCACCAGTCCCGCTGCCCCGATGGCGTCTCCACCGCCATCCGCACCCACCAGCGCCACGCCCCGCTCCGCCAGTTCGCACAGCAATGCCGGGTCGACGGCACCGCCGCCCACGATCGCCATGGGGCGGTCAAAACGGATGATCTCGCGCGCCGCAGAACGCATGGAAGTCTCTTGCACTGTCACAAAGCTCTCATTAAGTGTGAGGATGTCTCGCTGGGGTGTTCCGGATTTTCCGGGGCTGAGAGTTACCCATTGAACCTGAACCAGGTCATGCTGGCGGAGGAAGTTCGAGATGGCAAGGCCGTCTCTCGACGTCCCGCCATTGACACCATCCCCTTCTTCATGACCGCAATCAACGAAGGGATGATCCATGGTCAAGTCCACCTGTCTCGTTGCTGCGGTCCTTTCCGGACTGCTCGCAATGCCCGCTCTGGCCCAGGACGCGCCGGTACTCACCATCTATACCTATGATGGCTTTGCCGCCGAATGGGGCCCGGGCCCCGCGCTCAAGTCCGGCTTCGAGGCCATTTGTGACGGCTGCACTGTCGAGTGGGTCGCCGCCGACAGTTCCATCGGCACCTTGCGCCGCGTTCAGCTCGAAGGCGACACGACGCAGGCCGATCTCATCGTTGGCCTCGATACCGCCATTGCCGGCGAAGCCCGGGCGACCGGGCTCTTCGCCGATCACGGTCTTGATCTGGCCAATCTGAGCCTTCCCGAGCCCTGGACCGATGGGCAGTTCGTCCCCTTCGACTATGCCCACTTTGCCTTCGTCTACGATACCGACACCGTTGCGGTACCGCCGGCATCCTTCGAGGAACTCATCGCTCTGCCGGCCGACTTCAAGATCGCCATCCAGGATCCGCGCTCGGCGACGCCCGGCCTGGGCCTGGTACTGTGGATTCACGCCGCCTATGGCGATCGCGCGCCCGAGATCTGGGCAGGCCTGAAGCCACATATCCTCACCATTACCCGCGAATGGAGCGAGAGCTACAATCTCTTCCTGACCGGTGAGGCCGATATGGCGCTGAGCTACACGACATCGCCGGCCTATCACATCATTTCGGAAGGTGATGATACCATCCAGGCCGCCTTGTTCGACGAGGGACACCTGGCCCAGACCGAAGTGGCCGGCATCCTCAAGTCCTCCCCGCATCAGGATTTGGCTCGCCAGTTCCTGGCCTATCTCAGCTCGGCCGATGGGCAGAAGCTCATCCCCACCACCAACTGGATGATGCCGGTCACGCCATTGGGGGAAGCCCTCGATCCGGTTTTTGCTGCCCTGCCGCAGCCGGCCAGGACGCTGACCCTGAGCGACGACGACATCGCCGCCGGCGCCAAAGACTGGATTGATGCAATGCTGACCGCCGTGCAGTAGCACGAAGGACCCTCATGCTCACCCTGCCGCATCGGCCCGCCCGCATCGCTGTCGCGACTGGCCTGGCGCTGGCCATCGTGAGCCTCATCGCCCTGGTTCTATGGGCAATCCTCGCTGCCGCCACCGGCAGCGAGGGCAGTGCCGCGCGCGTGGACATCCCGCATCTGCTGCGCATGACGGTGCAGCAGGCCGGGCTGACGACTATCCTGTCGCTCGCCGTGGGCACGGCCCTGGCCTGGGCGCTCAATCGCCTCCGCTTTCCCGGCCGTGACCTGGTCGTCGGCCTCTTTGCGTCCGCCATCGTCACCCCCGGCATGGTAGTGGCCTTCGGACTTCTCGCCATCTGGGGTCGCAATGGCTGGATCAACCAGGCCAGCACCGCCCTCTTCGGCTTTCCCCTGGGCAATCCGGCCTTCGGCCTCTCCGGCATCCTGCTGGCCCATGTCATTCTCGATGGCGCCTTTGCCGCCCGCATCCTGCTGGCGCGCCTTGACGCCATACCCGCCGGTCGTCTCAAGACCGGCCAGTCGCTGGGCCTCTCGGCATGGCAGCGCTTCGCCATTCTGGACTGGCCGGCCCTGCGCGGCACCCTGCCCGGTCTGGCCGCCATCATCTTTCTGCTCGCCTTTACCAGCTTTCCCATCGTGCTGCTGCTGGGCGGCGGCCCCGCCAACCAGACCCTTGAGGTCGCCATCTATGCCGCCGTGCGCCAGGATTTCGATTTGGCCGGCGCCGTACGATTGGCCCTGACCCAGATTGCCCTGTGCTCTGGCGTCATCCTGGCAGCCGCCGCTCTGGGACCCGTTTCGGCCAGCTTTGGCGCCTCGGCTGCCCCTGCCTGGCGGGATGGCGCTTTTGCCAGGCTTGCCCAGGCTCTGGTGCTGCTGATCTGCATTATGGGCTTTGTGCTGCCTTTGGTGTCGGTCCTCATGGATGGGTTTGCGACCGGCATGGGGCAGCTGCTGGCCCAACCCGCGTTCTGGCAGGCTGCGTTGAGCAGTCTGCTGATCGGCACAGCCTCCGCCCTGCTGACGCTGGCCCTCACCCTGGCTCTGGCTCTGGGCCGCGCGGCCACCGGCAATATCCTGCTGCGCACGCTGCTCGGCATGCCCGCCTTTGCCTATCTCGCGGTTCCCGCCGTGGTGCTCTCGCTGGGCTTTTTCCTGCTGATCCGGGCGCTCGGCTTCACGCCGGCCGCCGCAGCGCCCTTTGTTGTTGTCCTCGCCAATAGCCTGCTCGCCTTGCCCTTTGCCGTGGCTACCCTCGGCCCGCCGCTTGAATCGATCGCCCGCGGCCGGGGCAAGCTGATCCGCGCCCTCGGCCTGTCGGGCTGGCAACAGTTCATCGCCGTGGAATATCCCCTGCTCGGCAAGGATATCGGCGTCATGCTGGCGCTGGCCTTCTGCTTTTCCCTGGGCGATCTGGGGGTCATTGCCCTCTTCGGCACGCAGGATTTCCAGACCCTGCCGCTGATGATGTTCCGCGCTCTGGGCAGCTATCGCAGCAATGACGCGGCCGCCATTGCCGCTATCCTGCTGCTGGGGACCATCTTCGCCTTTGTCGGCCTGCCCAGACTATTCTCAAGGATTGCCAATGCTGCACGCTGATGCGCTGACCTTCGCCTTTCCCGGCCAGGCCCAATATGTGTTCAGTTTTGCCGCGGCGCCTGGCGAGATCACGGCGATTTCGGGCACCAGCGGCTCGGGCAAATCGACCCTGCTCGACCTCATTGCCGGCTTTCTGACGCCCGCTGCGGGTAGCCTCACGCTCGACGGCACCGACCTGCTGCCCCTGCCGCCGGAAACTCGACCGGTCTCGCTATTGCTGCAATCGGCCAGCCTGTTCGACCACCTGCGCACCGACAGCAATGTCCGGCTCGGCCTGCCCGCGCATACCGATCGGGCCGTGGCCAGGGACCGCATTGCCCAGGCCCTGCAAGAGGTGGGACTGCAGGGCACCCAAAGCCAGATCGCCGCCACCTTGTCCGGCGGCGAGCAGCAGCGCGTGGCGCTGGCGCGCACGCTGCTGCGGGACCGGCCGGTCCTTCTGCTCGACGAGCCGTTTTCGGCGCTTGATGACGAGACCCGCGCCAGCGTCCGCGACCTCGTCGCGGTGCTGACGCGACGCCATGGCTGGCACACCATCCTGGTCAGCCATCACGCCGACGACGTCGCAACCCTGGCCGATCGGCGCTTTCGGCTGCTCGACAGGCGGCTGATCGCCGCCTGAGCCATTACTGGGCCCAGGCGCTGAACACCTTGTCGAACAGGGTCTGGGCGGCGTCGTCCTTCTCCAGCGTGATAATGGCATTGCGCCCCGTACCATAGACCACCGCCAGATCCATCCACTTCCGGTTTTCCAGCAGATCGGTATTGGTCGTCGTATCGGCCGGCGTTGCGCTGAGCGCAAACAGGAATGAATTGCCTACCACCCGCGCCGAAGCACCCACCAGTGGCGTGCCGGGCACCAGTTCCTGATCCTTGAGCAGGACGCCAGGAAGATTGGCAACGGTGCCGCCGATAAAGGTATCGGACACCTGGAAATCCACTTCCATCAGATGGCTGGCCGGCAGGCTCGGATCGGAATTCTTGCGGATCGTGACGTCAACGCCCATATTGCGGGCCGGAATGCTGGCATGGCCAATCAGTGTCGGCAGGCCCAGTTCATCGACACCCTCACGCCACTCTACCGTGCCCGAAAAGGGCACCGCACCGGTTGTTCCGGTGGTGCTGGCTTCAAGCAGGAGGGACTGGCTGCCCGCCAGCACGGCCGGATCGACGCTGGCACTTGGATCATCGCTCGCCGCCAGGGTCGCATCCTGGCCGGGAAGCCGCTCTTCGCCCTTGACCTCGCCGCCGGCAAGCGGCGGCAGCACGGTCTCATTGCCGGTGGGCACAACCGGCTCCGGCGTCGGTTCGAGCCGGTCCTCGGCCTCGAGGCCTTCCAGCGTATTGGCCGGTTCGGCCGCCGGCGCTGTCGCCGTATTGCCGGGCGCCGCGACCGGCTCGGCGGCGGTCTCGGGCTGCTGCACCGGGTCAAGCGTGGGCGTTGCCGGACCTGTCGTATCACTGGCCTCAGCCACCACCGGCTGGGCCTGGCCAAACATCTGGTCGAGATCGATGAAACCCTCGCGCCAGGCCCAGAAGCCCGCGCCACCGACGCCCGCCAGCAGGATGGCAAACACGACGAGGAAAATCGTCAGCCCCGAACCCGAACGTCCGCTCGCCATGGTGGCGTCGAAATTGCTGTCATCGGCGTCGCCGGCATCGTCACGGGGCGCTGCAAACATCCGGTCGGCCAGCACATGGGTCGCTTCGGGCGCATCCGCCGTGGATTCGCCGCGCGCTTCGCGATCCAGCGTCTCGATGGCGCGCTCGATCACCCCCTCGGCCTCGCTGGCATCAGGATCGATGATCTCGAGGTCGACTTCGCGCACCGTCGAGAGCGCGGGCTGA
>CAXBHD010000215.1:0-5730 GCA_963975335.1 uncultured Devosia sp.
GTGCCGCCTTAGCTCAGTTGGTTAGAGCGCTAGATTGTGGATCTAGAGGTCCTCGGTTCGATCCCGAGAGGTGGTACCACTTCCCCCATCACTGTGACAGCCGCAGGGCCGACAGTTCATTGGCAATGCTGGCGAATACATCACGCAGCTCACCCGGTGTTTCGGGGAAATAGGCCTTTTCCGGCGTGCTGGCGCAATCGGTCAGCATCTTTTGCACCACGGCCGGCGTGCTCTGCTCGGCTTTGTCGGTCGCCAGGCCAATCGTATATATGGTGATGCCGGCCTTCTTGGCGTTTTCGCAGGTCTGGTTGGTGCGATCATTCATCTTGGCGACCAGATTGCTGTTCGATGTATTTAGGGGGGCCAGGCGCTCTATATTGCCCCCGCTTGAGGATGTCGTACTGCTGTTCTGCGAATTGTAGGGAAAGCCATAGGCGGAATTATAGCAACTGCCGTTGAGGTTGGCTTGGTTCGTGTGGCAGTGGCCCCCGTTTGGATAGTAGGGATTGGGCAGATTGTATGCGGTATTCTCGCCATCGGTCATGACGATCATCACCTTGGACGTGGCACTATCGTAGGCGGCGCCTTCGGCAAAGGGCAGGGTCGGTGACAGGGCGCGATAGCCCCAGGCCGTCCCCTCATGAATATTGGTGCCACCCTCTGCCTGCATGCTGTTGATGGCTCCCGTAACGCTGGTCGGCGAGTCGGTCAGCGGCAGAATGGCCGTGCGGGTGCAGTTCTCGTTGGGGCCCCTCGAAAAGCCCGATCCGCTCCAATTGGCGTAATATTTGCAGACGCGCTCCTGCAGCACGCGCTCGGACAGGCCATAGGGTATGTAGCTGTTGCAGGTGCCCTTGCGCCTGTTGTTGTTGTCCCAGTTGGTCGTATAGGTAATGCCGCTGCGGCAGCGGCAGCTGGGCGGGTGGCCGCCATAATAGCCGCCGGGATAGAGCGCATTGCTGCTGAAATTGGTCGGGCCGGCGGCATCGACCACGCCATTGATCTGCTGAACGGTCCAGCCGCTCCAATAGCTGTAGCTGCGCTCCTCGGTGATGCTGCACTTGGTTGAGCCCTGCGCCGGCCGGTCGCATGTCGCGGGCATGTCCTCGATATAGCTGTTGCCTGCAATGCCATCGACCATGTCGGGCGAAAAATGCGGCACATAAAGCGTGTTGCTGCCCAATGGCGCGCTGTCATCGGTATCCAGATATTCGCTACTGGCCGATCCCGTCTTGAGATGCGGCCGCGCCACGACGCAGCCGCGCCAGTTCTCCTTGGTCGCGCTGAACAGTGCGAGGGGATTGGGCACGGCAGGCGTGTTGGAACTGCCCGGCAGGGTATTCTGGTTGTCGTCGGTATCGAAATTGTCGTTGGCGATCACCGAGGCGCCAGTCTGGTCGATCCAGCTGGCATTGGCATTGCCGCTGCCGACATTGACATACATGGTGAAGGGCACCACTGCGAGGCGCACATTTTCCACCTTCTTGGCCGTTGCCGTCGCCACGCAGCTATCGGGCGCATTCCACTTAGTCTCGACTGCGTCGTAGAACAGCGTATAGGTGGCGCAATTGGCCGCATCCTTGAGAAACTGCATGCGCTGGCGCGTGCCATTGGCACCGGCGCCGGTATAGGACATCGAGCCCGAATTATCGAGCACGAAGGCCACTTCCAGGGCCAGCTTCTTGCGCGTCGCCTGCGATCGGATACGGGCCCTGAGTTCGGGGACCCCCACCAGCGTCACGAAAAGCGTCTGCACTGTCAGATCCGCCTCGAGCGTCAGCGTACCATTGGCCACATCCGCCACCGGCGTGGTCAGCTTGGCGGTGAATGCCTCATCGGTGCCCAGCCGATCCAGCACCAGCGCCTGCGCTCGATCCTGGATAGTGCTCAACTGCAGCGGCTTCTCGAAAATTTCCGGCTGCAGGGCCAGCGTTGCGGCATCCAGCGCGATCTGGGCGCGATTGCGCACCTGTTCGAGCGACACATAGTCCACCACCGCTCCGCTCAGCGCGATCAGCACGATTGCCGTCAGCGCGAAGATCACCGCAAAGGCACCACGCTCGTCGCGGCCAAAGCGGAACAGGAGATTGGCAAAGAATCGCATGACGCAGGCACCCATGGGCTGATCGCCCCATAGTGGAGCGCGCCGAGTGTCGCCAAAATTCCTTATTAAAGCACGACTACCTTGCTATTAAGTTGGACGCGCCCGTAAAGGTCGATCACGTCGGCATTGGTCATGCGGATGCAGCCCGAGGACACATTTTGTCCGGTCCGCCCGCCATATGACGTGGCAGATCCGGCCGGCGCTTGAGCATTTCCGCCGGCGGGGTCCAGCTCGGCCACTCCGCCTTGCGGCTCACCCGATGCGTGCCGCGCCATTCAAAGCCCGATTTGGCGACGCCGATGCCATAGCGCAGCGCCCGCCCGTCCCCGAGCACGAAATAGAGGAAATGCGCGCCTGTATCGACCACCAGCGTGCCGCTGCGTTCGCTGGTATTGTAGGTTACCACCTGGCGCAGATACATCGGATGCACCGCCATATTGGCCTGCATTGCCAAAGCGTGCCGCGGCGCTGACTGGGTAATGGTAATCCCCGGCGGGGGCTGGAAGCGCCAGCCCGGCTGTAGACCCTGTCCCAGGGCAGGCAGCAGCATTGCCCCACTGAGCAGCAGCGCCAACGCGCCTCTGGTTGCGATTGCCATTGCCATTGTCCACCCGCTTTGTTCCGGCTCCATGCCGGCATTGTCGGGCAATCCTGCCGCAAATTGCCCAATCTGCGGTGAACGGGCATGGTTAAACCATTGCTGCCGGCGGTGGTTACCCAGTCCTCAACCGCGTCGCAGCGCTGGTTGTTGCGCGCCCCCAATTCCCATTGCCGGCGCGGCGGGCTATGCAGGCCCAACCATATGCCAATGAGGGGCATTTCCGTGACCGACCTTGCCAATGCCGACACTGCGCCATCCGCTGCCCTGCCGCGCTGCCCCTGGGCCGGCGATGACGCGCTGTATCGGCATTATCACGATGCCGAATGGGGGCGTCCGGTCGTCGATGACACGCGCCTGTTCGAGAAGATCTGCCTTGAAGGCTTCCAGTCCGGCCTTTCCTGGATCACCATCCTGCGCAAGCGCGAGAATTTCCGCGCCGCCTTTTTCGGTTTCGACATTGCCCGCGTCGCCGCCATGGGCGATGCCGATATCGAGCGCCTGCTGCAGGATGCCGGCATCATTCGCCACCGCGGCAAGATCGCAGCCACCATCAACAATGCCGCCCGTGCGCTGGAAGTGCAGGCCGAATTCGGCTCGCTCGCCGCCTATTTCTGGGGCTTTGAAACCCGGCCCGAACATCGCCCCGATGATCTGAGCTGGGCTGCTTTGCGCCTGCTCGCCCAGACCGATGCCTCGCGCGCTCTCAGCAAGGATCTGCGCAAGCGCGGCTTCAAGTTTGTCGGCCCCACCACCTGCTATGCCTTCATGCAGGCCATGGGCCTGGTCAACGATCACACCCATGACTGCTTCTGCCGGGCCGATGTCGAAGCCGAGCGCGCCGCGCTGATCCGGCCAACGCGAAAAGCCTGATCCCGCAACCTGTTGCCATTGCGCAACATTGTCGACCAAGTGCGACATCCCGTCACGCGCCCGCTTGCGAGTCACGATCCCGTGAGCTAGAAGCAGATCGTCCACAATAGCCAACCCGAGGGAGGCACTATGACAGTCATGTTCGTACACCTCCTTCCGGGTAAAGCCATGCGGCATTGCACCCGACGCTAGTCGCCGGTTTTCAAGCCCCACTCGGTCATCTCTCGTTTCGCGTCATGACCGTGGACAATCCCTAGCCCCAACCGACTGATGTGCTGAAACCGGGTCGCCCTGCGCCCCGCCACGGCTCATCAATCACCCAACACAATCCAGAAGGCCGGACTGCGTTTGCGCGCACCCGGAAATCATCATGTCCAATGCACCCCTCTCCGAGGGCAGCATCGTGCTGCGCCTTGAATTCTCCATCGCCGACGCCGTCCAGCAGCGCGGCCTGCTCTCCGTTCTGGGCGCGGCCATTGCTGCCTGGTGGAATCGACCCCGCCTGCCGCAGAACCTGCCCAACCACCTGCGGGCCGATATCGGCCTGCCGTTGGATTACGGCCCGCTGCTTTGGTACTCCGCCCCGCCGGTCTCGGCGGTGCCCAGTCTGGATAGGCGGAGACGGCAATGACGCAATATGGCGGCCGGGCTCCCCCCGGCCGCTGCTCCGACAGGGCGAGCGTTCCCTAGGACCGGACCGCTCCAAAAACCGACGCCCCGAGGCGGTTCTCGTCTCACTATTTAGCATACCAGCGGCGATTGCCGCCCCGGGGGCCGTCCGTCTTTGACAGCCGCGTCCAGGCGGCGCTTCCGCGCGCCTGTTGTCTCCACCCCTTTGATCGTCTAACAACACGGCGACTGAGCAGGACTGCCAAAATGACCGAGAAAACCAAGCTGATCGCCCCGCGCCTGCCACGCGGTTTTGAAGACCGCACCCCCGGCGACATCGCCGCCATGGGCGCCATGATCGACAAGATCAAAGTGGTCTATGAGCGCTATGGCTTCGATCCCGTGGAAACCCCGCTCTTCGAATTCACCGAAACCCTCGGCAAGTTCCTGCCCGATACCGATCGGCCCAATGCTGGCGTCTTTTCTCTGCAGGACGATGACGAGCAATGGATGAGCCTGCGCTACGATCTGACGGCCCCGCTCGCCCGCTATTTCGCCGAAAATTTCGAGACCCTGCCCAAGCCCTATCGCTCCTATCGCCAGGGCTATGTCTTCCGCAATGAAAAGCCCGGCCCGGGCCGCTTCCGCCAGTTCATGCAGTTTGATGCCGATACCGTGGGCGCCGCCAGCCCCGAGGCCGATGCCGAAATGTGCATGATGATGGCCGATGTCATGGATGCGCTGGGCCTGTCCGGCCAGTACATCGTGCGCGTCAACAATCGCAAGGTGCTCGATGGCGTCCTGGCCACTGCCGGTGTCACCACCGAGGCGCAAAAGCTCACCGTGCTGCGCGCCATCGACAAGCTCGACAAGTTTGGTACCGATGGCGTCAGGCTGCTGCTCGGCGCCGGGCGCAAGGACGAGAGCGGCGACTTCACCAAGGGCGCCGGTCTTTCCGAGGAGCAGATCGCGCCGCTGCTGGCCTATGTGGCGAGCGGCGAACCGGCCGCTGGCATCGAGCGGGGCAGCAACGCCCATGTCGTCTCCACCATCAATGCCCTGGCCGGACTCATCGGCGGCTCGGAAACCGGGCTCGAAGGGGTCAAGGAACTGGCAACCATTTTCGGCCTGGTTCAGGCCAGCGGATTTGGTGATCGGGTCATGCTCGATCCTTCGGTGGTGCGCGGCCTCGAATATTACACCGGCCCGGTCTTTGAGATCGAACTGACCTTCAAGGTGCAGAACGAGAAGGGCCAGGACGTGGTCTTTGGATCGGTTGGCGGTGGTGGTCGCTATGATGGTCTGGTGTCGCGCTTCCGGCGCGAACCGGTTCCCGCGACCGGCTTTTCCATCGGCGTCTCGCGCCTTGCCAGCGCCCTCAAGCTCACGGGCAATCTGCATGCCGAAGAGCCCGTCGGCCCCGTCGTCGTCCTCGTGATGGACAAGGAGCAGACCGCGGCCTACCAGGCCATGGTTTCCGAGCTGCGCCGTGCCGGCATCCGCGCCGAAATGTTCCTGGGCAATACCAAGAATTTTGGCAAGCAGG
>CAXBHD010000216.1:0-5673 GCA_963975335.1 uncultured Devosia sp.
CGAGCCGGTGACATCCGCCCGACTGGGCCAGGGGCGCGAGGGATTGGTGCTGCGCGACGCTGTCATGCTGGTGCGGCCGATGCTCGAGCCGGCGCTGCAGCGCTGGCTGGCCGGGCTCGGTGTGGGTCAGCTGGCGCCTGATGCTGCTGTCGCAATGGCGGAAAATGGCAGCGCGCAGGTCATGCGTGATGGCGCGACCATAGCGGTCGGCCAGACCATTCTGGCCGATGACGACGCCATCCTGGCGCATCTGCCCGCGGGCCGCTGGCCGGACCTGCTGCAGCGCCAGCTGGCCAGCGTGATTCTGACCCCGAAAGTGGCGCCCCTGGCGGCGCCGGTCATGCTCGAGCTCGATAGCGGCCTGGTGCTGCAGCAGCAGCAAGAGGGTGGCGTGCTGGCCCGGGGGCCGGGCGAGATCGCCGACCTGGCCGCCCGCCTACCCCCGCTTGTGGGCCTGCCGCAGGCCTTCGAGCAGGCCGGCCAGGCCCGAATGATGCGGGTGGTCACCAGCGATGGCGCGCCAGCAATGGGTCGGCTGGGCGGCAGCGGACCCGATATTCTGGCCGGCTTTGGCCCGATTGGCGCCTTTCTGGCGCCGGCGCTGGCCCGCTGGCTCTGTGGCGCCGCCAGCGCCGCCGAAAATGCCTGGTGCGGCGCCCGGCTGGTCAGCCGCCATGCCGGTGACGGTGCCGTCAGCGATATTGGAGAGCAGGCATGAGAGGCCAGCCCAACCGCCTCGCCGCCGACACAGCCGGGCCCTTTGCCGGCAGCGCCATCGATCGGGATCGGCCCCTGGCCTTCCGGCTGGATGGGCGCCGCATCGAGGGCTTTGCCGGCGACAGCGTGCTCAGTGCCGTGCTGGCGGCCGGCATTGACAGCCTGGGGCAGCGGCATGACGGGCCCATGGCGCTGTCGAGCCGGTTTGCCCCCGCCATCATTGCCGCCGAGCGCGCCCATGACCCGCAACAGGCGCTGGCCATGGCGCAGACCCCGGCCACGGATGGGGCCGATTATCTGACGCTGCCCGCCCGGCCGCGCTGGCAGGCGCAGCTGCGCCGCTGGCTGCCGCCGCGCAGCACGCTGGGGCTGGCCCTGGCGGAAGGCGCGGCGCTGCCCCTGCCCTTCATGGCCAATATCGGCACCGGCGCGGCGCCAGCGGAGGTCATCGTGGTGGGCGGCGGGGTGGCCGGCATGGCCGCGGCCGTGGCGGCAGCCGCGGCCGGGCTCAGCGTCATCCTGCTCGAGGCCGCGCCCCGCCTGGGCGGCAGCGCGCGCCTCTTCGGCACGCTGGAGGGCGAGGAAAGTGCCGATGCCAGCCTGTTGCGGCTGGGCGCGGCCATTGCCGGCTCGGGTTCCATCACCGTCCTTACCCGGGCCCTGGTCTTTGCCGCCCGGCCCGGCGCGGTGCGCGCGCATCTCACCGATACCGACGCCGCCCATCCGAGGGGCCGCGTGCTGACGCTGCAGGCGCGGCACATTGTGTTTGCCACCGGGTCAACCGAGCGCCTGCCGGTCTTTGCCGGCAATCGGCTGCCCGGCACGGTGGGTGTGCGCGAAGCCTGGGACATGGCCCAGCATTATGGCGTCTGGTGCGGCCAGTCGGCGCTGCTGGCGACCGCAAGCAATGTGGCCTATCGACTGGCCATGCTGGCGCGCGATGCCGGCATTGCCGTGCCGCGCATTCTCGACAGCCGCACCCAGCCGCAGTCACGCTTCATCGAATTTTCCAAGGCCTATGGGATCACCCTGGCGGCCGGCACCAGCATTGCCGAGGCGCGTCCGGGCCCACAGCGGCGCGGTCTGGCCATCCAGGCGCAATTGCGGGTGGGGCGCTTTAACCGCGACGAGCCGCTGCTCATGGCCGATCGGCTGGTGCTGTGCGGCGGCTGGCAGCCCGATCTGGCGCTCTGGCACAGCGCGGGCGGGAGCAGTGGCTGGGACGACCGGGGCCAGCGCCTCGCCCCCGGCCAGGGTCCCGAGGGGCTGGTGCTGGCCGGCAATGCCGCCGGCTATCGCGGCCACCAGGCCTGTCTGGCCAGCGGCGCGGCGGCGATCGAGCATCTGCTGGGCCGGGCCGTGCCCGCCATTGCCGAACTGGAGGTCGACCCGATCTATGAAAGCCCGGATGGTCCGACGCCCATTGCCGACATACCGGCCCGGCCGGGCGCGCCGGCCTTTCTCGATGGCGGGCGCAGCGGCGTGGTTCGCCCCTTGGCGCCAGCGCCGGCCGCGGGCTGGTTGGGCGGACGGCCTCCTGCCTATAGAGGGTCGCTGGCCGATGGGCCGCTGGCCCTGCATGCCGCCGATATTGCCGCCGGCGTGCAATTGGGCGCCATCGCCGCCGAGCGCGCCGGCCCTCTCGCCCGGCAAAGGGTGGCCATGATCGCCATGGGCAGCACGGCCGAACCGACCCTGCCAACGAAGGCCCCGCTGGTGCCGGATTTTCTTGCCGGCCGATTCGGCGACAAGGCTGAAATGTGGTTGATCCGTCCCGATGAGGCCCGCTCAATCGAGCCCGGTGCGTTGATCCAGCCCAATGGCGATGTGACCGATCCGCTGGCCGCCATTGGCGTCGTGCTGCGCCCGGCCGAGGGTGGCACCCTGGTCCTGCTGGCCGCCAGCCATGCCCGGGCCGGCCAGTCCCTGACCGTGCGCGAGCATGGTCGGGCCATTGCGGTGCGCCTGGTGGCGCCCCATGATGGCGGCGCTGATTAGCTGGTGCGTTCTGCCGAGGCGCGGGCCCGGCGCAGGGTCTCGGCATATTCGGGGTTGAAGCGCACTTCGGCCATCTTGATGCCGGCATCGAGGCGCGCAGCGATCACCGGATCGGCCGGGTTCTGCCGGATCAGCTCGAGATTGCGCTGCAGCTGCATTTCGAGCGCCTCGCCCGACTGGCTCCAGGCCTGGTCGAAAACGGCGTTGAGCGCCAGCGAAGCGCGGCATTCGCGCACGGTGGCCAGCAGGTAAATGCCATTGATGGCGGCCAGGATGCGGTCATCGTCGAGGCGGTCGCTGGCAGCATCGCGGCCGCGGCGCAGCGCCTGGTTGAGGTCGGGCACCACTTCGCGCAGGCGCGGCTCGATCCGGTCGGAGACCTGCTTGGTCAGGGCCGAGAGCACGGCCGCCCACTGGCTGCCGCGCTCGAATTCGATATAGCCGGTCAGGGCGCGCACCAGGCGGTGGAAGCGTTCGAGCGCGCGGCAAATCAGGTCGATATCGGCAAAGGGCCCGGTGGGCTGCAACAGGTGAATCTGGTTTTGCGCATGCGCCAGCATGGCGTCGATGACCGGCGAGAAGCCGCTGCGGGCGACCGAGAGTTCGCTGGCATTGCCCGATAGCTTGAGCACGGTGGTGATCAGCCGGGTCGGGTTGGCAATCTGGCCCATGGCGGCATGGAACAGCAGGGCAGCCAGTGGCGGATCGTTGAGCGGCATGGACTGCAGCGCCGAGCCCAGGGCGGAATCCTCGCCGATGGCATTGATGGCCTTGCCGAAGGCAACGGCCTTGGGCAGCAGCGGCCGGCTGCGCAGCGCGTTGAGCAGCTGCGGCAGTGCGGCGCGGGCCTCGTCGCTGCCCAGCATGGCCCGCAGGCGCCGGTTGACTTCGGAATCCGCGTCGGCGGCCGCGAGGGCCGCCTTCATTTGCGCCATGATCTTGGTCATGTGCGGCTCGAGCGCGGCTGCGGTCAGGCTGCCATCGGCAATCTCGTCGGCAGAGATGATATCGGCGCAGAGGTCGCGATAGACCCAGGTCCAGCCCGCCACGATATTGCTGCGCCGAATCGAGCCCTGAAACAGGAATGTCGCGGGGTCATCGACGGTGACAACGTCGAGCATGCCGGCAAAAGGCCGCACGACCGGGCGTGCGGCGCGGCTGGAAGGCCGGGCAACTGGGGTTGGCGGATCTGATCGGTTTACAGCTTGGGACATCTAAGCAGTCGGTCTGGGAAGCGATACTGCCCTAACCCTATCCGCCACTGGTAAATAATCCTTACCGCCTGAGCCGAAGCGCGGCGTTTATGCCGCGCCCTTTTCGACGGTCCAATTGCCGGTCTGTTCGCGGCAGGCCGTGCCCTTCTTGACGAATTCATCGGCGCCGATCTTGACCGTATGGGTGAAGTCGCGGCAGTCGAGATTGTTGACGCGGACATAGGGGCCCACCGAGACCGAGCCCGAAGTGCCGGCGGCGCCGGACCAGGCGCGCGGGGCGCCGGGGCGGCCAAACTGCAGCGCATAGAACTGGGCGGTATTGGCGGCGGCCGTATCGGCGCTCGACATGCGGGCTGCAGCGGCGGCATCGACAAAGCCGGTCGAGACGCTGGTGGTGGCCAGAGCCTGCTGGGTGGTCTGGGCCGGGCTGGCAACGAGGGGGGTGGCCACGACCGGTGCCGGGTTGACCACGGGCGCCTGAACCACCTGGGTCATACCGGTGCTGCTGCACGCAGCCAGGGTCAGGGCGAGCAGTGGCGTGGCAAGGATGGCGAAACGGTTCATGTCTTGAGGCCTCTGGATGGTTGGATGCGTCATGTTGTTGCATTAAGGCGAAAGTGCGTCAGCCTGCAGCCCGGGCCACCCCGCCCTGGCGTGCCGTCGGCAGCCGTAGCTCGACCAGCAGGCCGCCCAGGGACGAGCGTTTCAAGGTCAGCGTACCGCCATATACATCCACCAGTTCCTTGACGATATCGAGCCCCAAGCCGCTGCCGGGCGTTTTCTCGTCCAGCCTGACACCGCGGCGCAACACTTTTTGCGCGTCGGCTTCGCTGAGGCCGGGACCATTATCGTCGATGCGCAGCAGCAGCATGGCGCTCGGGCCGGTGCGTTCGGCATCAAACCGCAATTCCACCCGCCCGGCGGACCATTTGCAGGCATTGTCGAGCAGGTTGCCGGCCATTTCCTCGAGATCGGTCTCGTCGCCGCGAAACCAGGGCAGCGCCGGATCGGGCGGCGGCAGGGTGATGCTGACATCGGGATGGATCTTGGCCATGACGCGGGTCAGGCGCCCCATGATCTCGGCCGCATCGGCCTTCTTGCCGACCAGCGCCGTGCGCGCCGTCAGCCGGGCCCGGTCGAGATAGGTGCTGACCATGGCGCTCATCTTGTCGCTTTCGGCCAGCACAACGGCGGCCAGCCCGCCCTGCTGGGCCCCGGCCTCGTTGCGCAGCACGGCAATGGGGGTCTTGAGGCCATGGGCCAGGTTGCCTACCTGGTTGCGCGCCCGCTCGATGATCTGGGCATTGGAGGCCAGCAATTCATTGACCTCCTCGGCCAGCGGGGCAATCTCGCGCGGATAGGCGCCGGTCACCGCCGCGCTTTCGCCCTCGCGCACGCTTTCGATCGCCGCGCTCAGCCGGTCGATGGGGCGCAGCGCAATGCGCGCGACGATAAAGCTCATGACGGCCAGCATGACCCCCACCGCCCCCAGCACGATGAAGGCCTGGCCGCGGAAATCGTCGACCAGGCCCAGGATTTCGCTGAGATTGCCGGTGACGACGATTTCGTAACTTTGGGGCGCCAGCGTCACCCGCCGCTCGACCACGCGGACGCGGGTGCCGAAGGCGTCGTCCATGATGGCGGTGGCGCGACCGCTCGAGCTGGCCGGGCCGGCAATGTCGGGCATGTCGATGCCGACCACCGAGGCCGAGAGGTTGTAAAGCGCGCCGTCGGCGTCGCGGAT
>CAXBHD010000217.1:0-5668 GCA_963975335.1 uncultured Devosia sp.
CTCGTGTTCTTCGGCGAACACCAGCAATTCGGCCGGGGATTTGGCCTTGAGCTCGCTGAGCTTCATATTCTGCATGTAACGGATAAACCCTTGAGGGAAATCTGGACGCTAGTCGTATGGGGAGGACAGGCACCGCGCAGCGACCCGGGCGGGCCAGCTTGTGAAATGGGATGCGTGTCAATGCACATAACGCGAAGCCGCGGCGGATTCAAGGTTCATCGAGCGCCTGCGTTGCAGATTCACGTGAAACGCCGCCCGCCACGGCAAATTTTGGCTTTGGTTTGGAGCAGGAGCCTCAGAACGGTCGCACGATCACCATGATGACAATCACGATCGCCATGACGAAAGGAATTTCGTTGATGGCCCGGAAGAATTTGTGGCTGCGGCGGTTGCGATCCTCGGCAAAGGCCCGGCGCAATGACCCGTAAAAGCCCTGCACGCCAGTCAGCGCAATGACCATTGCCGCCTTGACCCACATCCAGCCCATGGAAAAATCCACCAGGCCGACACCGAAGGCCAGCCATAGCCCAAAGATCCAGGTGGCGATCATGGCCGGCAGCATGATGCCGCGATAAAGCTTGCGCTCCATGATCTTGAAGGTTTCCGACGCCTCAGAGCCTACCGCTACTCCGGCATGATAGACAAACAGCCGCGGCAGGTAGAGCAGTCCTGCCATCCAGGCGATCACCGAAAGCACATGCAGTGCCGTAAGCCATTCGATCACCAGCAACTCCTTTTCAACGCGGCTGGACTAGCCGTTTTTCACCCGGTCGATCAAGTGGGCCACATGGTCGATCGGGGTCTCCGGCACGATGCCATGGCCCAGATTGAAGATATGCGGCCGATCGCTGAAGGCGCTGATGATTGCGTCGATCCGCTCATCCATCTGCGCGCCGCCCGCCACCAGCCGCAGCGGATCAAGATTGCCCTGCACGGGCAGCTTGGGGGGCAGATGCCCGGCAGCAAAATCGAGCGGCGTGGCATAGTCGAGCCCGAGCGCATTGACCCCGGTCTGCGCGGCATAGCGCGCCAGATTGCCGGCGGCACCGCGCGGAAAGCCGATAATGGGCGCATTGGGGATCCGGGCGCGGACCCCCTCGACAATCCGCCGATTGGGACCGATCACCCGTTCGTCAAAAGCCTGGTCATCCAGGTTGAGCGCCCAGCTTTCAAACAGCTGCACCACATCGGCGCCCGCTTCAAACTGCGCCACCAGATAATCAATGCTGGTCGCCACCAGGATATCCATCAGGGCGGCAAAGGCCTCAGGATGGCGCACGGCAAACAGACGGGCAGCCGCCTGGTCGGTGGATCCGCGTCCGCCGATCATATAGGTCGCCACCGTCCAGGGAGAGCCACAGAAGCCGATCAGGGTCTTTTCAGGGGCCAGCGCCGCCTTGAGCCCCTTGAGCGTCTCCAGCACCGGTGCCAGATGGTCCAAGGCCCGTTCCGGCCGCAGCCGGGTGATGCTGGATTCGTCCACCGCATCCAGGATCGGCCCTTCGCCTTGTTCAAAGCGTACCGGCTGGCCGAGCGCGTCGGGGATCACCAGAATGTCCGAGAACATGATCGCGGCATCGAGATCGAAGCGCCGCAGCGGCTGCAGCGACACTTCAATGGCCAGCTCGGGCGTATAGCAGAGATCGAGAAAATTCCTGGCCTTGCTGCGGGTCGCCCGATATTCCGGCAGATAGCGCCCAGCCTGTCGCATGATCCAGATCGGTGGTCTGGCCTGGTGTTCGCCCAGAACGGTGGCGAGCAGAGGTTTATGGATCACGTCTTGCTTCCCTTCCAAAACCCCAAAGAGTCTTTCTGACTTCGTATTTGTATTATCATAGCGGTGTTTTGAGCCAATTCACGCTGATCCACAATCGCCTGACCTCGTGGCAGATGCGCGCAGCCAGCGCGTTAAGGCTCTGTTAATAGAGTCCGGCGACATCGCCTTTACCTCTGCTTAACACTCCTTAATGAAGCCTTAACGGGCCGACTCCGGAGTCAACGATTCGCTTGGCGCTGTGCATAAGCGCTTGATGGGGCGGCCTCGTCCGGCTGGACTTATCCCCAGAGCTATCAAATGCCGGCAGCCGCCACCGGGTCGGGCCGTAATGTTAACAATTCGGTAACCAAGTCGAACAAGTTCGTCATTCAGGCAAAGTCATGAGTCATTGTCACAGCTTGGGCTTGAGCTGTGCATGACAGTGTGGAAAACATGCTAGCCATGTTGATCCTTGCCTCACAGAGCAGCACCCGCAAAGCCTTGCTGGAACAGGCCGGATTGCGCTTTGCCACCGCGCCCGCCCATATCGACGAACGCGCGCTGGAACAGGCCGCTTTGGACGCTGGCGGCGATGGTCGAGACGTGGCGATCCTGCTGGCCCGACACAAGGCCGAACTGGTCGCCCGCGCCCATCCCGGAGCGATTGTGATTGGGGCCGACCAGACGCTGAGCCTGGGTACCGAACTTTTGCACAAGCCTGTCAACCGCGCCGACGCTGCCATCCAGCTCGACCATCTGCGTGGCAAGACGCACCGCCTGCATGCCGCGGTGACGCTGGTGCGCGACACCGACCTGCTATGGACCGATGTGCAGACCGCCGAGCTGACCATGCGCGACTTCACGGCGGCCGAGCGCGACGACGTGCTGGACCGCGAAGGCGATGCCGTCCTGGCAGCGGTCGGCGGCTACCGCCTTGAGGGCCCCTCCATTCACCTGTTCGAAAAGGTCCTTGGGGACTATTTCACCGTGCTGGGGCTGCCCCTCCTGCCCCTGCTCGCTGCCTTGCGCACCATCGCGCCCGAGACGCTCAATTGACCCGCAAGGCCTTTGTCATCGGTCACCCGATCAATCATTCACGGTCCCCGCTGATACATGGCGCCTGGCTGGCCGAGCATGCCATTGACGGCAGCTACACGGCCATTGATGTGGCGCCGGCCGACCTGCCGGACTTTTTCGGGCGGTTGCGCAGCGGCGAATTTACCGGCGGCAATGTCACCATTCCGCACAAGGAAGCGGTCTTTGCCCTGTGTGACAGCATTGATCCGCTGGCCACAACGATCGGTGCGGTCAATACGCTGGTCGTGGCGGATGGCCAGGTGCATGGCAGCAATACCGACTATCTCGGTTTTCTCGGCAATCTCGATGCCAATGCACCGGGCTGGGATCGTGCCGACCGCCCCGCCATCGTTCTGGGTGCGGGCGGCGCTGCCCGTGCCGTGCTGGTTGCCCTCCAGAGCCGGGGCATTGCCGTTCATCTGCTCAACCGCACCCGCGCCACCGCCGAAGCCCTGGCGCGGCAGATCGGTGGCGCCATCACGGCCGGCGCGCTCGACGACTTCAACGATCTGGCACCCGGTGCCGGCCTGGTGGTCAATACCACTGCGGTCGGCATGCATGGCAGCCGCTTCGAAAACCTCGACCTGGCGCGGCTTGCTGGCGATGCCCTGGTGACCGATATCGTCTATGTGCCGCTGCAGACCCCGCTGCTGGCCGACGCACAGGCGCGGGGCCTGGCCACGGTGGATGGCCTGGGCATGTTGCTGCATCAGGCGGTACCGGGCTTTGCCGCCTGGTTCGGGATCCGCCCGACAGTCACGCCGATGCTGCGGATGGCTATCGAAGCCACCTTGGAGCCCTGACATGTGGCGCATTGGCCTGACCGGCTCCATCGCGACAGGCAAGTCGACCGTGCTTGAGGCTTTTGCCGATCTGGGTGTGCCGACCTTTTCCGCCGATGCGGCGGTTGCCGAGCTCTATGCCGGCGAAGCCGTCGGCCCTGTTGATGCGCTGTTTCCCGGCGTGGCCAGGGATGGCGTGATCGATAGGGTGGCCCTGTCGCAGCGGCTTGCCGCCGATCCCACGGGCTTTGCCCGGCTTGAAGCAGTGGTCCATCCCCTGGTGCGCGCCCGCATTGCCGCCTTTCTCGACGCCGCCGAGGCGCAGGGCCATGCCCTCGCCGTCGTCGAAGTGCCGCTATTGTTTGAAAGCGGTCATGACTATGGCTTTCACGCCGTGGGTGTCACCTGGGTCGATCCGGCCATCCAGCGCCAGCGCGCCATGGCCCGGCCGAGCATGACCGGGGAAAAGCTCGACACTATCCTTGCCCGCCAGCTGCCACACGACGACAAGAAGGCGCGCGCCACCTATCTGTTCGATACCGGCCTGCCGATCGACAAGACCAGAGCCATGGTGGCGGCGCTGGTGGCCGCCATCCGGGCCAGGGGGCCAGAACAATGAACCGCGAGATCGTCCTTGATACCGAAACCACCGGCCTGTCACCGGCCTCCGGCGACCGCCTGGTGGAAATTGGCTGCGTCGAGCTGATCAACCACATTCCCTCCGGCCAGCACTTCCACGTCTATGTCAATCCGCAGCGCGCCATGCCCGAAGAGGCGTTTCGCGTGCATGGGCTGAGCGACGAATTCCTGGCCGACAAGCCGCTTTTCGGCGCCGTGGTCGACGATTTCCGCGCCTTTATCGGTGATGCCACCCTGGTCATCCACAATGCCCCCTTTGACATGGGCTTTCTCAATGCCGAGCTCGAACGCGCCGGGCACAAGCGGCTGACCAATCCGGTGATCGATACCGTCATGCTGGCGCGCCAGAAGCATCCCGGTGCCCGGGTCAGCCTGGATGCGCTCTGCAAGCATTATGGCATCGACAATGGGCGACGCACCCTGCATGGCGCCCTGCTCGACAGCGAGATCCTGGCCGAAGTCTATCTCGAGCTGATCGGTGGCAAGCAGGTGAGCCTGGCGCTGATCGCCGAAAATACCGTTTCGGGGGCCGATGCCATTGCCACCCGCATCACCGCCACCCGTCGGCCCACGCCCCTGCCGTCACGGCTCACGCCGGACGAGGCGGCCGCCCATGGTCAATTCATCGCCGCCATGGGTGAGGCCGCTTTGTGGCAACGCTATCAGGACGACGCCAGCGCCGCGTCTTGATCTTCGCCCAAGAAAAAACCCCGGAGCGATCCGGGGTTTTCTGTATCACAAGCGTGCCAGCCGATCAGTTCGGCTTGCCCGAGCCGTCGCTGGGTGCTGCAAGCGGGGCCGCACCCTGCTGGGCAGCCAGCTTGGCCAGGTTCTGCCGGTAGATGGCGGCAAAATCGACCGGCTCCATCATCAGCGGCGGGAAGCCACCCTGCTGGGTGACGCTGGCCAGGACCTGGCGCGCGAACGGGAAGATCAGCCGCGGGCATTCGATCATCAGCAGCTGGCTGAGCGTTGCTTCGGGCACGTTCTTGAGGCGGAAGACGCCGCCATAGATCAGCTCGACATTGAACAGCACCACGGCTTCCCGATTGGCCTTGGCATTGAGCGTCAGCTCGACCGCATAGATGTCGTCAGCCTGCTTCTTGACCGCGACCGAAATCGAGACGTTAAAGGCCGGATTGCCGCCGCCAGCCATGATCGAGCCCGGTGCGCCGGGATTTTCAAACGACAGGTCACGAATATACTGGCCCACCATATTCATGCTGGGTGGGTTTTCCTGGGCCGTTGCGCCGCCCTGGTTCTCGTCGGTCATTGACGGTTCCTTTGTCGAAAAAGCGTTGCTGCTGGCTACCATCTTTGCCCAAGGGCCACAAGCACGGGCCCGCTGCACCGGCTAGCGCGGTCGATAGTCGTCTTCGTCGAGATCAATGGTGCCGGGGCCGCCCACCCGGGG
>CAXBHD010000218.1:0-5667 GCA_963975335.1 uncultured Devosia sp.
GTGGAAATGAGCATTGGCGTGGCGATCGGCGCCTTCACCTTTACCGGCTCGGTGATCGCCTTTGCCAAGCTCAACGGCAATATGAGCGGCAAGCCGATCCTGCTGCCGATGCGCCATGTCATCCATATCGCCATGGCCGTGGTGCTGCTGGGCCTGGTCTGGGCCTTTACGGTCTCGGCCGATCCAATGCTGTTCTGGCTGATCACCATCGTGGCGCTGGTGCTGGGCGGGTTGATGATCATCCCGATCGGCGGCGCGGACATGCCGGTGGTGGTGTCCATGCTCAATTCCTATTCGGGCTGGGCGGCGGCAGGCATCGGCTTCACGCTGGGCAATACGGCGCTGATCATTACCGGGGCCCTGGTGGGTTCCTCCGGCGCGATCCTCTCCTACATCATGTGCAAGGCGATGAACCGCAGCTTCATCTCGGTGATCCTGGGCGGCTTTGGCGGCGATAGTGGCGCCGCTGCCGGGGGCGCCGAAGAGGAGCGCCCGGTCAAGCAGGGGGCGGCCGACGACGCGGCCTTCCTGATGAAGAATGCCAGCAAGGTCATCATCGTGCCCGGCTATGGCATGGCGGTGGCGCAGGCCCAGCATGCTTTGCGCGAAATGGCCGACCTGCTGAAAAAGGAAGGCGTCACGGTCAAATATGCCATCCATCCGGTGGCCGGCCGCATGCCCGGGCATATGAACGTGCTGCTGGCGGAAGCCAATGTGCCCTATGACGAGGTCTTCGAGCTCGAGGATATCAATTCCGAGTTTGCCCAGTCGGACGTGGCCTTCGTCATCGGCGCCAATGACGTGACCAATCCGGCGGCCAAGACCGACAAGACCAGCCCGATCTATGGCATGCCGGTGCTCAATGTCGAGGATGCCGGCACGGTGCTGTTCATCAAGCGCGGCATGGCGGCGGGCTATGCCGGGGTGCAGAACGAACTGTTCTTCCGCGACAATACCATGATGCTGTTCGGTGACGCCAAGAAGATGACCGAGGATATCGTCAAGGCTCTGGGGCACTAGACCGCATCACCATGAAAAAGGCCCGCTTGCGCGGGCCTTTTTCATGGCGTCGGCGTGATCCGAGACAAGCAGGGCTCAGCTTTCGCCGCCGAACTGTTCCCAGCCGCTCATGGCGTTGGCGGCATACATCAGCGATGGACCGCCGCCCATATAGATGGCCATGCCCAAGGTTTCCTGGAATTCGGCGCGCCCGGCGCCAAGCTTGACCAGCGCCTCCACATGAAAGCCGATGCACCCATCGCATTTGGTGGCCACGGCGATCGCCAGGGCGATCAGTTCCTTGGTCTTTTTGTCCAGCGCGGCCTCGCGTCCGGCGGCTGCGGCCATGGTGGAAAAGCCAGCCATCACATCAGGCAGGTCGGCGCGCAGGACCCGGATGCCGGCGGAAATCTCTCTGGTGATATCGGGATAGTGCTTGTCGGCCATGGTCGGGTCCTGTTGCGGGTGGTCGTCGCCACTAAGCACAGTCCCGCTCAGACGATGTTGCGCCAGATCAATTGATCGCCTGGCGCCGTCGCTGGCGACGCGACAGGGCGCGCCCGGCTCAATAATGCGGTGGCGGCGGCTCGCTGGCCGGGTCGGCGATATGGACACCCGAGCGCACCTGCTGCTCGACGGTATCGAGCTTGCGCTTGAGCATGTCGATCTGCTGCCACTGGGCGGTAATGGTGGCATTGAGCTCGTCAATGGTCTGGTCCTGGAAGGCAATGCGAGTCTCGAGCGCTTCCAGGCGGGCGGCAATATCGGTCATGGCGGGCTCCAGGCAGGTTTGGCAGGCTGGCGATAGCCTTGGCGGCGGCTCTGTGCAAGGGCATTGGCCTTTGCGGCGATGACGCGGGCTTGATGGGCCGCGGCCAGCCGAAGCGGAACCCTTTGGGCGTTCTGGTCATTGCTTTGTCAGATTTTGACAAGGGCGGGTATCCGAGATGGCGGCCAGCACAGCAATTTCCGGCATGACCCCGGCCGGTCTCGACGCCGACCGGCACGATGGACTGGGCCTGGTGCTGAGCAGCGCCCTGCCGCTCGCGGCCTTTGTCATCGCCCATGGCCTGGCCGAGATGACCGGCGTGGTCTCGCTGTTCTTTGCGCCGTTCGGTCTGCCGGGCTGGCTGGGGGCGGGGCTACATATCGGCAGCCTGCCCCTATTCGGCATTGCCCGCTGGATGGTGGCCGGGCGCGGCGTGGCCGGCCGCCGCGCCGGCTGGTGGCTGGTGGCGCTGATGGCCGCCACGATCGCATTGCCCTTTGTCGTCACCCCGCTCGATACGCTGATGCTGAGCCTTGTTGCCGTGGCGCTGCTGCTGCTGGGCCTGGCCACCGCCACACGGGTGGGGCAGGTATCGCCGCAGGCGGCGCTGGTCATGCTGCCCGGGCTGGTCTGGATGGGCCTCAGCGCCTTTGTCGGCCTCAGCCTGGCGGCCGGCTGGTCGCCGCCATTCAGCCTGACCAATGCCCAGGGCCAGAGCCCGGCCTAGGTTACTTCCGCGTGCGTTCTTGCAGTTGGTGCCGATCCGCGCCATGTGGGGGCAACCAGGATCAGCCGAGGACCTCTCATGACCAAGATGCTCAAGATCGACGTGTTCACCGATGTTGTCTGCCCCTGGTGCATTGTCGGATCGGCGCGACTGGACAGGGCGATTGCCGCGCTGCCCGACGATATCGACGTCGTGGTGGAGAACCACCCCTTCTATCTCGATCCCAATACGCCGGCCGAAGGCGTGGTGGTGGCCGACATGCTGCGCGAAAAGTATGGCAAGGAGCCCCGGGAAATGTGGGAGCGGGTCGAGAGCGAGGCGCGCAAGGCCGGCGTCGAGCTCGATCTCAGCCAGCAGCCGCGCATGTTCCCCACCAAAAAGGCTCATACCATTACAAGGCTGGCCAAGCCGATGGGCAACCAGCATGAGCTGGCCAATGCCATTGCCAATGCCTATTTCCTCGAGCATCGGCAGATCAATGACGACAATGTGCTGGCCGATATTGCCGTCGAATTCGGCTTTGACCGCGGCGATGCGCTCGACGCCATGAATGACGAGAATGAACTGGCCATCACCGAACAGCTGGCGACCGATGCGGCCGCGCAGGGAATTCGCGGCGTGCCCTTTTTCGTCTTTGGCGAGAAATATGCCCTGTCCGGGGCGCAGCCCGACGAAGTGTTCGAGCGGGCGCTGGCGCAGACCATAGACGAGCTCTGAGCGAGGGGCTCAAGCGACTGGCATGGCTGGCGCAGTCGTGTAGGGTCTGCGCCTGTGATTTGCCGAGGACTGGTTCGTGAAGCTGTTTGTCCGCCTCCTGCTGATTGCCGTGGTCGCTGTGCTCGTCGCTTATGCCGGCGTGTTCAGCTACATTTTTTTCAACCAGCGGGCACTGCAATATAACCCGGTCGGGCCGATCACGGCGCTGAGCGATACAGGCCTTGTGGGCGCCCAAGCCGTGGCGATCGCCTCAGGTGACGGCACGATCAATGGCTGGTATCAGGCGCCGCAACCCGGCCGACCGGTGATCCTCTATTTCAAGGGCAATTCGGGCAGCTTCAGCGAGGAGCATGCCCGGTTCGAGCAGTTTGTCGCCGACGGCTATGGCTTTCTGGCCTTTGACTATCGCGGCTTTCCCCTGTCGCCGGGGGCGATCAGCCAGGACAATATCCTGCAGGATGGCACCAGCGCCTTCGACTGGCTGCAGGCCAAGGGCTTTCCCATCGTGATCTGGGGGCGTTCGCTCGGGTCGGGGCCCGCCACCTATGTTGCCAGCCAGCGCGACGCCGCGGCGCTGCTGTTCGAGGTGGGCTTCTTCTCCGCCGTCAGCGTCGCCAATGAGCGCTATCCCTATCTGCCGGTGGGCCTGGCCATGCAGGATACCTTTCCGGTCAATCAGTGGATGGTCGAGGTCGCCGAGCCGGTGATGGTGGCCCATGGCACGGCCGATACCACTATCGGGGTCAGCAATGGCGAGCGGATCCATGCCCTGGCGCCCAATCCCGATGAACTCTGGATCGAGCCGGGCGCCGGACATGGTGATCTTTGGGCCCGCGGCATCTGGCCAAGGGCGGATGCGTTCTTCACCCGGGCAATGGCCAGCCGTTGAGAGTAGCGCCGATGACAACAACGCCCATGTCGGCGCGGCGGACGGCGCTGATCGGTGGCCTGCTGGTGGCGGCGGGGCCGCTGTCGATCTCGCTCTATGGGCCAGCGCTGCCCACCATTGTCAGCGAGCTGGGCACGACCGATGCCCTGGGCAAGCTGTCCTTGGCGGTCTATTTCGCCGCCTTTGCGCTGGCCCAGCTGGTCTGCGGCCCGCTCTCGGACAGCTGGGGGCGCCGCAAGGTGACGGCGCTGTTCCTGGTGCTTTACGTGCTGGGGAGCCTGGTGGCGGCGTTTGGCGGCAGTATCGAGCTGCTGCTGGCCGGACGGGTGCTGCAGGGCATTGGGGTATCAGTGGGCGTGGCGCTGTCACGCGCCATGGTGCGTGACCAGTTTACCGGCACCGAGTCGATCCGCATCCTGACGCTGATCAACCTGATCCTGACCGTGGCGCCGGCCATTGCCCCGACGCTGGGCAGCATCATCCTGCTGTTTGGCAATTGGCATCTGCTGTTTCTGGTGATGGGTGCCTATGGGCTGGGGCTGATCGCGCTGGTGCAATGGGGCGCGCGCGAGACCCATCCGGTGGCGGCCCGGGTGCCGTTCCGGGTGCGCAGCGTCGTGGCCAATTACGCCACGCTGCTGCGGGCGCCAGCCTTCATGGCGCCGGCTCTGGTACTGGCGCTGTCCTTTGGCGGGTTTTACGGCTTTGCCGCACTGCTGCCCTTCGTGCTGATCGACGAGATCGGGCTCAGCACCTTCGGCTTTGCCATGGTCATGCTGATGCAGACCGGCGCATTCATCACCGGCAATGTGCTGGCCGGCTATGCGGCGTCGCGGCTATCGGGCGCGCGCATGGTGCAGGTGGGGCTGGTGCTGATCGGCCTGGCCGGAATCGGCTTTGCCCTGGGCCTGCGGCTATATCCCGGCGCGGTGCTGGCCGTGATGGGGCCGGTGGCGCTGTGGATGCTGGCTTTGGCCTTTATCGGCCCCAGCACGACCTCGGCGGCCATGGCGGGTTTTGGCAGCATGGCGGGCGCGGCAGGCGCCCTGACCGGGGTATTTCAGGTGGGTGGCGGCTTTGTCGGTGCAACGCTGGCGAGCCTGGCCTTTGCCACGGCCAGCGCGGCGCTGACGACCCTGATGCCGATCATGGCCGGGCTGACCATAGCGGTGGCGCTGCTGAGACGGATCGCCATCCGGGCCCGCAGCGCAGCGCCGCCGCCAACCTGACACGGGGCAGGCACAGCACCAGGCAGACACAACGAAACGCCGCCCCGAAGGACGGCGTTTAATTTTGTCTCGTCACGCGCGCCTAGTTGCGCGGCGTAGCCGATGCGCTTGGGCGAACGGGCTGACCTGGACGCGGTGCCGGAGCGGGCAGACCGCCTTCGCGCTGCAGGCGCTTGCGCGCCAGCTTGCGGGCGCGGCGGATCGCCTCGGCCTTCTGGCGAGCCTTCTTCTCAGAGGGCTTCTCGTAATAGTTACGAAGCTTCATCTCCCGGAAGACGCCTTCGCGCTGCAGCTTCTTCTTCAGTGCGCGGAGCGCCTGGTCTACGTTATTATCGCG
>CAXBHD010000219.1:0-5617 GCA_963975335.1 uncultured Devosia sp.
TCACCCGCTAAATCACGACGAAATGCTCGCCGTGCTGGATTGGTATCGCGCCGCCGGCGTCGATATCGCCGTGGGCGAAGAGCCGGTGGACCGCTTTGCGCAGCGCCCGCCGGCGCGGGTGGCGCCAGCCGTGGTGGCCAATGCTGCGCCCGGCATGGCAGCAACAGAGCGGTCAGCGGACGCGCCGATCCTGGGCGGGGACCCGGCCGAGGCGCGCAGCCTTGCCGCATCGGCGCAGACGCTTGAACAATTGCAGGGCCTGCTGGAAGCCTATGACGGCTGCGGGCTCAAGCTGCGGGCGACACAGCTGGTTTTTGCCGATGGCAATCCGGAAGCCGATATCATGCTGATCGGCGAGGCGCCCGGCGCCGAGGAGGACCGGCAGGGCAAGCCCTTTGTCGGCAAATCCGGGCAATTGCTCGATCGCATGCTGGCGGCGATCGGGCTTGATCGGACCAAGGTCTATATCGCCAATACCGTGCCCTGGCGGCCGCCGGGCAATCGCACGCCGACGCCCGAGGAAATGGCGCTGTGCCTGCCCTTCCTGCACCGGCAGGTGGAACTGGTGGCGCCCCGGATCGTCATGACCCTGGGTGGCCCGGCCATGCAGACGGTGTTCGACACCACGACCGGCATTATCAAGATGCGGGGCAAGTGGGCCACTGTCAGCATCGGCCGGCATCAGGTCGAGGCGATCCCGACGCTGCATCCGGCCTATCTGCTGCGCAATGCGCCCGCCAAGGAGCAGGCCTGGGCCGATATGCTGAGCCTTAAAATCAAGCTCGATGCGCTGGGACTGGGCGGCTAGCGCCGGCGGACGGGCGAGAAATTGTGCGGCGCGGCGGGTTTTTGATTGCACGAGGGGGCGAACGCCCCCCTATTGTCACCGTTGCGTGATTTGCAGCCCGTTTCCGTACCGCAAAGCCGAAAGCGCCATGGCCTCCGTTATCAAGATCTATGCCCTGTTCCTCGGTTCGGCCCTGCTGATGTTCGGGGGTGGCCTGCAGGGCCTGCTGCTGTCGGTACGCGGCGCCGAGGAAGGGTTTTCCCTGCTGGCGCTGGGCCTGATCGGCACCGGCTGGTCGGTGGGCTTTGTCGCCGGCTCGATCACCGTGCCCATGGTGGTGCGCAAGGCGGGCCATATCCGCGCCTTCTCGGTGATGGCGGCAATCGGCACCATTACCATCCTGCTCAACCTGCTCTGGGTCAACGATGTCAGCTGGATCGTGCTGCGGGCGCTGTCGGGCTTCTGCTTTGCCGGCGCAGCGATGATCGTGGAAAGCTGGCTCAATGAAGTGGCCGAGAACAAGAGCCGGGGCACGATCTTTTCGATCTATGTGACCATCAACATGGCCGCCTCGACGCTGGGCCAGGTGGCCATGTCGGTGACCGGCACGGCGGGCTATGTGCCCTTCGTGATCGGTGCCATCGCCTTTGCCTGTGCGCTGCTGCCGACGGCGATGACCTCAAGCCCGCAGCCGCGGCCACTGTCATCGGCCAAGATCGATATCGGCCTGCTCTATCGCACCTCGCCGGTGGCAGCGATCGCGGCCTTTTCGGTGGGCATGGCCAATGGCAGTTTCGGCACGCTGGCGCCGGTCTATGGCTATCAGCGCGGGCTTGATGCCGGCGGCATTGCGCTGCTGTTTGCCATTGCCGCCATTCTGGGGGCGGTGGCGCAGATCCCCTTTGGCCGGTTGTCGGACCGGATCGACCGGCGCCTGGTGCTGATCGGCCTGTCAGGCTTTGCTTCGCTGGTCGGCATATTGACGGTGCTGATCAATCCCGAGGCGGGCTGGGTCATGTTCGTGCTGTTTGCTGCCTATGGCTTTGCCGCCAACCCGATCTACGCGGTGGCCGTGGCCCATGCCAATGACTTTGCCAAGGACGGCGAATTCGCCACGATTGCCGGCGGCATGCTGCTGATCCTGGGCATTGGTCTGGCCATCGGGCCGGCCGTGGCGTCGCTGATCATGGGCGCCTGGTCGCCGGTGGGCCTGTTCATCGTCACTGCCGCCTTCCATGGCGCGCTGGCGGTCACCGCCTATCTGCGCATGCGCATCCGCAAGAGTGTCGATGTCGCGGGGCGCGCGCCGTTCCAGCCGATGGGCAATGACCGGCAGGTAACGCCGGAAAGTTTCGTGCTTGATCCGCGCGCCGATTCCGACGATTTCGAGATGCGAGTCGATGAAGCGCCCGTGCCCGACGAGCTGGCCAGCGTGCATGATGAGGAAAAACGTGATGTTCAAGACCGACCGGTTTGACGACCGCAGCTTCAAGCCGCTGTCGATCGCCGTCATTGCCGTCTCGGATACACGCACGCTCGAGACCGATACCGGCGGAGCGCTGCTGAAATCCCTGCTCGAGGCCGACGGCCATGGCTGCGCTGCCCGGGTGGTGGTGCGCGACGATATCCAGCTGATCCGCCAGGCGGTGCAGGGCTTTGTCGCCGATCCCAATGTCGACGTGATCCTCACCACCGGCGGCACCGGCTTTTCCGGCCGCGACGTGACGCCAGAAGCGGTCGAGCCGCTCTTCGACAAGCGCATGGAAGGCTTTTCGGTGCTGTTCCACCAATATTCGGCCAGCACGGTGGGCACCAGCTCGCTGCAGTCGCGGGCGACCGGCGGGCTGATCGGCACCACATTCGTCTTCTGCCTGCCCGGCTCGCGCGGCGCCTGCCGTGACGCCTGGGAGGGCATTCTCAGCCACCAGCTCGACTACCGCCACAAGCCGTGCAATTTCGTCGAACTGATGCCGCGGCTGGCCGAGCGCTGAACCGCCCCCCGGCTGCAGGAGCTGGAAACAAAAACGGCGCCCCGCGGGGCGCCGTTGCTGTCTGGGTCAGTGGCCGTGGCCCATGCCGGGTCCGGCGCCTTCGGGCTTGCGCACGAAAAAGGCGGTGAGGACGGCAAAGAGCGAGATCACCGCGCCGACCAGGAAGGCCAGCTGGATGCCACCGGCCAGGGCGCTGACCGGTTCGAGCCCCTCGCCGGCCAGGGCCTGGGTGCGGATGGTCATCAGCGCCACGAAGAGGGCAATGCCGGCGGCGCCCGCCACCTGCTGCACCGAGCCCAGAATGGCGCTGCCATGGGAGTACATTTCCTTGCGCACCGAACCAAGCGCGGCAGTGAACAGGGGCGTGAATACCAGCGCCAGGCCGATGCTGATAATGATATGGCCGATCAGGATGGCCCAGACCGAGGTATGCTGATCGACCCGGGTCAGCGCCCAGAGCACTACCGAAACCAGGGCCGTGCCAGGCACCAGCAGCCGGGTGGGGCCGATGCGGTCATAGAGCCGGCCGACCGAGGGAGCCAGCAGGCCCATCAGCAGGCCACCGGGCAGCAGCAGCAGGCCGGTCTGCAGGGTGTCGAGGCCCAGCACGTTCTGGGTATAGATGGGCAGCAGGATGACGGTGCCGAACAGGGCCATCATGGCGACGGCCATGGTCAGCACCGAAAAGGTATAGTTGCGCGACAGGAAGGTGCGCAGATCGAGCAGCGCCTTGTCCTGGCGCGACAGCACGATCTGGCGCCAGACAAACACCGCCATGCCGACCAGGCCCACGACCAGTGGCAGCCAGAGCGGGAAGGCCGCGCCGACATGCTCGCCTTCGCCCAGGCTGGACAGGCCATAGACCAGGCCACCAAAGCCGAGCGCCGAAAGCAGTACCGAGATGATGTCGAGCGGGGCATAGCGCGGCGTGGTGACGTTCTGCATCTTGCGGCTGCCCAGGATCAGGGCGCCCAGGGCGATGGGCAGCATGAGGATGAACATCCAGCGCCACTCGAAATAGGCGAGGATGAAGCCGCCAATGGTGGGGCCGATGGCCGGCGCCACGGAAATGACGATCGAGATATTGCCCATGGTCTTGCCGCGCGTTTCGGGCGGCACCAGGGTCATGACCGTGGTCATCAGCAGCGGCATCATGATGGCGGTGCCCACGGCCTGGATGATACGCCCGACAATCAGCAGTTCGATGCCGGGGGCGGCGGCGCAGATCAGCGTGCCAAGGGTAAAGGTCGACATGGCCAGCATGAAGACCGGGCGCGTATTCATGCGCTGCAGCAGAAAACCGGTAATGGGAATGACGATGGCCATGGTCAGCAGGAAGGCCGTGGTCAGCCACTGGGCGATATTGGGCAGGATGTCGAGATCGGCCATCAGCTGGGGAATGGCCACGCTCATCATCGTCTCGTTGAGGAAGACGACAAAGGTTGAGCCCAGCAGGAGGGCAATTACCAGCCGGTTGCGGGCGGCATGGTCGGTAATGTCCGGCGGCGCGCCGTCCATGGTCGTGGCTTGGGTGGTCATGAAAAGCTATCCCTCGAAAAATTCGGCAGTGTCGCCAGCACGACGGCCGGCAGCGGCTGAAATCGACGTCAAGGTTGTCGATTGCCGTGACAGGCGGTGTCAGCATGGGCACGACACGCGACGCCAGCGCGGCGCAGACGACACGGTGAAAACAGTTGTGGCAATCGGGCTGGCCAGGCCGGGCCGGCGCGACACAGCTCGATGGCATAATCCGGATCGGTGGCAGCGTCCATTCGTCACATCACATAGCTGCTTTGTGTGACCGCTCGGACGGCCGTGCCGATCCAGCACCAAAGGTGAACAAAGCCCCTATTGTTCTTGTTCTGTTCCGCCGGAACTGTTACATCCTGGGACGCGTTGTTCTGTCACGATTCGACGGCTTCGCCTGGCGCAGGAGACGTTTCGCATGGCCTTTTATCAAGCACCGTCCTTTGAAGCGCTCGAGCAGCTCAGCCGCAGCCGTGACGCTGACCTGGCACGGCGCGAGCTGCTGGATGTCGACCGCATCCGGGGGCGCGGCGCGCAGAGCAATCGCAGCGGGCGCTTTGAAAAGCAGACGCGCGAGAGCTTTGACGATGGCTGGGACAATGTCGAGCCGCTGTCGATCTTCGAGACCGTGGAACATAGCGAACGCGCCAAGACCATCATTACCAGCAATGATAGCCCCGATATTGGCTTTGAACGCTCGATCAATGCCTATCGCGGCTGCGAGCATGGCTGTTCCTACTGCTATGCCCGCCCATCGCATGCCTTTCTGGGCCATTCGGCCGGGATCGAATTCGAGCGCGACATCTATGTCAAAACCAATGCCGTCGACGCCCTGCGCGCCGAGCTGTCGGCCAAGAACTATCGCGTCAAGCCGATTGCCATGGGCACCAATACCGACCCGTACCAGCCGGCCGAGCGCAAGCACAAGCTGACGCGCGGCATTCTCGAGGTGATGCTGGAGACAAAGCATCCGGTGATGATCACCACCAAGTCATCGCTGATCATCCGCGATCTCGACCTGCTGAGCGAACTGGCCAAGCAGGGCCTGGTCAAGGTGGCGATCTCGATGACCTCGATGGACCACAAGCTCAGCCGCCGCATGGAGCCGCGCGCCTCCTCCCCGGCCCGGCGGCTGGAGGCCATTCGCCTGCTCAGTCAAGCGGGCGTGCCGGTGGCGGTCTTTGCCTCGCCGATGATCCCGGCGATCAACGATATGGAACTCGAGCGCATCCTCGATGCAGCGGCAGCTCAGGGGGCGACCAGCGCGCAGATGATCCTGCTGCGCCTGCCCGGCGAAGTGCGCGACGTGTTC
>CAXBHD010000220.1:0-5606 GCA_963975335.1 uncultured Devosia sp.
CGTCGATGCCATGGACAACGACGCCATGATGCTCGACATCGGCCCCTCCTCGATCGAGCGCATTATCGGCGCTATCGACGATGCCCATACCGTGGTGTGGAACGGGCCCATGGGCGCCTTCGAAATGAACCCCTTCGATGCCGGTACCGTTGCCATCGCCAAGCATGTCGCCAAGCGCACCCATGACGGCAAGCTGATTTCGGTGGCCGGTGGTGGCGACACCGTCTCGGCCCTGGCCCATGCCGGGGTCAAGGACGATTTCACCTATGTCTCGACCGCCGGCGGCGCCTTCCTCGAATGGATGGAAGGCAAGCCCCTGCCGGGCGTCGACGCGCTCAAGAAGTAGGTCTGGCCGTCAACTTTGGTGGAATTTGTAGTGCAAATGCATTACAAATTCGGCAATCTTGGAGGTTACCGTGGCTGCCAATGCACTGATCCAGACCCGCATCGACGCCGACATCAAGGACCGCGCCACCGAAGTTCTGGGCACTATGGGTCTGACCGTGTCGGATGCGGTGCGCATTCTTCTGACCAAAGTGGCAAACGAGGGCGCCTTGCCCTTCAATCTCACCACGGATCCGGCGGAATACGACCGCTGGTTCCGAGCCAAGGTGCGAGAAGCGCTCGATGACCCGCGCCCGGGATACTCGTCCGAGGAAGTTGAGGCCCACTTTGCCGAGAAACGCGCTGCCACGCGTCGTGCCCTTGACAGGGAATGAAGCTGCGCTGGACGGATGCCGCGCGGCGGGACCGTGAGATCATCTACGTCCATATCGAGGCGGATAATCCCCACGCCGCGCTTCGCCTCGATGAGCGCTTTCGGGATCGAGCAAACCAGTTGACCCAACTGCCGCTTCTCGGCCGCGAGGGTCGGGTGACGGGCACACGTGAACTTTCGATTGCCGGAAGCAGTTATGTACTGGTTTATCGCCTGGATCCGGAAATCGTCTGGATTGTGAGGGTGATCCACACAGCGCGGGCCTGGCCAGACGAAGACGGGGAATGGCCGCCGTCAAACCACTGACTAGCGCCGTTGACCAAAGCACGAAGCCGTCACCCCGGGGTGACGAGCTTTTCGTTGACTACGCGACCTAGAACGTCGCCGTCAGCGGATCCGAGCCGATGCGGCCTTCGGCGCTGTCGAGCGCAGCGATCTGTGCTTTATCGTCATCGCTCAGTTCAAAATCGAACACCGCAAAGTTTTCAACGATCCGGCTCGGCGTCACCGATTTGGGGATGACGACGAGGCCCAGTTCGATATGCCAGCGGATGATGACCTGGGCGACGCTCTTGCCGTGCCGGGCGGCAATGGCGGCCAGGCCGGGATGATCGAGCAGCTTGCCCTGGCCCAGCGGGCTCCAGCTCTCGGTGACCACGCCCAGCCTGGCATTCTTTTCCCGCATCGGCGCCTGCTGAAACAGGGGATGGAGCTGGATCTGGTTGATCGCCGGCACGACGCCGGTTGCGGCGATCAGCTGGTCGATCGTGTCACCTTCGAAATTGGACACGCCGATGGAGCGCGCCTTGCCCTCTTCACGCAGCCGGATCATCGCCTTCCAGGTATCGATGAACTTGCCGCGAAACGCCGAGGGCCAGTGAATGAGATAGAGATCGACATAGTCGGTCCCCAGGCGCTTGAGGCTCTCGTCCATCGCCTGCAGCGTTGAATCAAAGCCCTGTGCCTCGTTCCACAGCTTGGTGGTGAGGAAAATGTCGCCGCGCGGCACATCCGCCTGCGCCATGCCGGCGCCGACGCCTGCCTCGTTCTCATAGATCGCGGCTGTGTCGATATGGCGATAGCCCGCGCCCAGCGCAGTGGCCACGGCCGTGGCCGCGGTTTCATCGGTAGCCTTCCAGACACCCAGCCCGATCTGGGGAATGGCATGGCCGTCGTTGAAACTCACATGCGGTTGCGTGCTCATCTATATCATCCATCATTTGGGGAGGCGCTGGGGCGCCGAAAGGTTGGGAGGCGCCGCAGGCACCCGGCGATACACAGTCTAGGCCACAACGGGGCCGATCTCAAACCGTTCCCACTATCTTCCATACAAGATGCGTCTTTGGTCTAATAACCCTAGGTCTAATCGCCGGGCCGGCAACGAAAGTCTAATCTGTCGGTCAATCCCACTGCCGAGGTTTGACCATGCCCAAGTCGCTTAATGCCATTGCCCAGAAACTGATGGAGCCCGGCAAGGGCATCCTGGCGGCCGACGAATCCGAAGGCACCATCGCCAAGCGCTTTGCCAAGATCAACCTGCCCAATTCGCTCGATCTGCGCCGCGACTATCGCGAAATGCTGTTCCGCTCCACCGAGGCCATGACCAAATATATCTCCGGCGTCATCCTCACCGAGGAAACCCTGGAACAGTCCGCTGCCGACGGCACCTCCTTCCGCGCCATCCTGGCCGATGCCGATGTCATTCCCGGCATCAAGGTTGATCGCGGCGCCTTCCCCATGCCCGGCGATCACAATGAAAAGATCACCGAGGGCCTCGATGGCCTGCGCCAGCGCCTGGTGCGCTATGCCGAGCACGGCGCCGGCTTTGCCAAATGGCGTGCCGTCATTACCATCAATGACGTGGCGCCGACCCGCAACAATATCCGCGCCAATGCCCATGCTTTGGCCCGCTACGCCATTCTCTGCCAGGAGGCCGGCATCGTGCCCGTCGTCGAGCCCGAAGTGGTGGGCGATGGCGATCCGGGCAACCATTCCATGGAGCGCTGCGCTGCCGTCACCGGCGACGTGCTGGAAAATACCTTCAAGGAACTGCGCCTGGCCGGCGTCGATCTCTCGGGCATGCTGCTCAAGCCCAACATGATCATGCCCGGCGTCAATTCGCGCGAACGCCCAAGCTTTGAGGAAGTGGCCCGCCGCACCGTCGCCGTTTTGCGCGAGCATGTCCCGGCCGCCGTGCCCGGCATTGCCTTCCTGTCGGGCGGCCAGACCGACGAGGAGGCCACCGCCCATCTGTCGGCCATGAACCAGATTGCCGGCAAGCCCTGGCCGCTGACCTTCTCCTACGGCCGCGCCTTGCAGAATGTCGCCCTGCGCACCTGGGCCGGCCGTCGCGAGAATTTCCCGGCCGCCCAGGCTGCGTTCAGCCACCGCGCGCATATGAACTCGCTGGCCGCGCTCGGCACCTGGACCGGCGAGGTCGATACTGCCGCCTGATCTGCCCGACGTCCCAACGTCACCCAACTGCGCGCCCTTGCCGGGCGCGCATTTTCTTTGCGCCCATCTTTTCGATCCCCTATGGGAGGGGCGTCCTCTTTCTCGCCAAAATGGCCCACCATGAAGAGGCCCAAAGCGTCAGTATCGAGAACCCATGGCCAGCCAGCTTTATCTGATCACGCCCCCCGCAGCCGATCCGGAGCGCTTTCCCGCGACCTTGCAGGCCGTGCTGGACGTCGCCGCGGTCTCGGCTCTGCTGGTGCGTCGCGGCACAAGCGATGCCGCTGCCTATGCCGACTTTGCCAAGCATCTGGTCGGCATCGGTCAGCGCGCCGGCTGCGCCGTCCTGGTCGAGGATGATGCGGCTTTGGCCAAAGCCATCGGCGCCGATGGCGTGCACATTTCCGGCGACGCCGGCGCCGTCAAGGCCGCGCTCACGGCGCTCAAGCCCGGCCTGATCGTTGGCGCCGGCCACATCCCGACCCGCCATGACGCCATGACCATTGGCGAAATGGATGTCGACTATCTGCTGTTCGGCCCGCTTGCCGGCGGCAGCAATGCCGAGGCGGCAGACCTCGCCGAGTGGTGGGCCGCCACTTTTGAAATCCCTGCCGTGCTCAGCGACCCCGGGGCCGGCCCGGCGGTCGACCCGCGCGGCGCCGAATTCCTCGCGCTGTCGGACTCCATCTGGTCGGCCGCCGACCCGGCCGCCGCCGCCCGTGCCATCGTCAACAGCCTGGAAACAGCATGACCGCCCGGCGCCGCCTCCCCCTGCTGCTCCTGCCGCTGCTGCTGTCGCCGCTCCTGCTGCCGTCCGCCCCATGGGCTCAGGATGACACGACACAGGACGAGCAAACCGGGTCCCAGGACGATGCCGCGAGCGACCCTGCCGAAATCATCAGCGACCAGATCTTCGGCCCCCGTGTCCCCACCGACCTGGCCTTTGGCGCCTTTCAGCGTGGCTATTTCCTGACCGCGCTGGAATTTGCCCTGCCGCGCGCCGAACAGGGCGATGCCGCCGCCCAGATGCTGATCGCCGAAATCTATGCCAAGGGCCTGGGCGTGGCGCAGAGCGATCAGCGCGCCGCCGGCTGGTATGAACTGGCGGCCAAGAACGGCGATGTCCTGGCCATGTTCGAACTCGCTCTGCTCTATCAGGACGGCGTCGGCGTGCCGAAGAACCGCGCCCGCGCTGCCGACCTGTTCAAGCGGGCCGCCGAGGCCGGCTATCTGCCCGCCAAATACAACCTGGCCATGCTGCATATCGAGGGCATCTATGCCGCGCCCAGCCTGTCGACGGCCGCCGCCCTGATGCTGGAGGCCGCCGAGGCCGGCCTGGCCGAAGCGCAGTATGACTATGGCACCATGTTGATCGAAGGCGCCGGTCTGGCCCCCGATCCGGCGGCCGGCGCGCGCTATATCCGCCTCGCCGCCGAGCAGAATCTCATCGAGGCCCAGGTCGACTATGCCACCCAGCTCTATCTGGGCCAGGGCGTGGAGCGCGATGTCGCCGCCGCGGCCGGCTGGTATGCCCGGGCCGCCGAGGCCGGCAGCGCTGTCGCCCAGAACCGTTATGCCAAGCTCCTCGCTGTCGGCGAAGGCGTGCCGCTCGATCTGCAGGAAGCTGCCATGTGGCGCGCTCTGTCGCGCCGCCAGGGCCTGAGCGACCCCGCGCTTGACCGGCTGCTCGTCTCCATTCCCCCCGAGGAACTGGCCCTGGCCGAAGAACGTGCCCGCTTCTGGCCGGGCACGCCGCCCAGCATCGAAACGGTCGCCGAAATCCCCTCCATTGCCCCGTCCGGCACGGGCGAGACGGTGCCGGCAACCCTCCCCGATCTGCTGCCGACCACGGTTAGCCCAGCCGACGAGCCGCAAGACCCTTGAACGGACCGGCATTCTGGGGCAATAAGCCCGCCACGCCCATCAGCTCAACATCTTCGGCCAGCCGCATCCGGCGCGCGTGGCCCGACCCAACACTTCGCGCACCCGAAAGCACCCACCAGCATGGCCAAGATCAACGGCAATGAAATCCGCCCCGGTTTCGTCATCAACCACCAGGACCGGCTCTGGGTCGCGGTCAAGGTCGATCATGTCAAGCCCGGCAAGGGCGGCGCCTATGCCCAGGTCGAGCTCAAGGCCATCCTGACCGGCACCAAGCTCAACGAGCGCTTCCGCTCTGCCGAGACGGTCGAGCAGGTCGAGCTCGAATTCCGCGATTTCACCTTTCTCTATGAGCAGGGCGAGAGCCTGGTCTTCATGGATCAGCAGAGTTACGAGCAGGTCGAACTGGCCAAGGACTTTGTCGGCGACCGCGCCGCCTTCCTCTCGGATGGCATGAAGATCACCCTTGAAATGCATGAGGACACCCCGCTGGGCATCAAGTTCCCGGCCAATGTGGTGCTTGAAGTGACCGAGGTCGATCCGGTGCAGAAGG
>CAXBHD010000221.1:0-5602 GCA_963975335.1 uncultured Devosia sp.
TTTGGACCCCTGGTTCCCAAAACCAGTGCTCTACCAGGCTGAGCTACACTCCGAGATCACCGCCGTCACCTAGCCTGTTCAGCGACCGAGGGCAAGCGCAACTACAACAAGTTTCTCAGGATTGACGAAATCTCCCCACACGTTCATTGAACGGGCATGCAGAACCTGGAAAGCCGCTGGCCCCTGGGCCTCACCCGGAAGTCTTGGCCCGACGCCGTTGCCGCGGTCGTTCTGGTGCTTTTCGTGCTGGTTTTCTTCGATGTCTGGCTCTCCGTCACGCTGAAAGCCTGGCCGGAAGAGTGGCGTGAGCCCTTTGGCTTCATCACCCATCTTGGCCTCTCCGACTGGGTGCTGATCCCCAGCCTGCTGATTCTGCTGGTGAGCCTGATTGCCCTGCGCCTGCCGGTGGGTCGCTATCGCGCCGCCCTTGGCGAGCTGGCCGTGCTGTCGGGCTTCGTCTTCATTGGCGTGGGCCTGCCGGGGCTTGTGGTCAACCTGCTCAAGCGCCTGTTCGGTCGCGCCCGCCCGGACCACTATCCCGAGCTGGGCGCGTTTCACTTTCAGCCCTTCAGTGACTGGAGCTTCCAGAGCTTCCCCTCCGGCCACAGCACCACCGCCCTCGGCACGGCAATCGTCCTGGGGTTCATGGTGCCGCGCTTCTTCAAGCTGATCTTGTTCATTGCGGTCATGACCGGTTTTTCCCGCATCGTCACGGGCCAGCACTATGCCACCGACGTCATCGCCGGATTTGTTGTCGGCGGGCTGGGCGCCTATGTCATCCGCAACGCATTTGCCCGTCGCCGCTGGCTGTTTGCCAGCCGCGCCGACGGCAGCGTCCGCTTCCGCGGCCTGCCCAAGCTGCGCCGCCTGTTCCGCGGTCGAGTCTAGCGGGCGGCAGCATAGCGCGCTATGGCCGCGCTGAGGTCCGCCTTGAGGTCATCGACACCTTCCAGCCCGATATGCAGCCGGAAGAGATTGCCCTCCGCCGTCCATGGCTTGGCGGTGCGATTGGCACCGAGCTTGACCGGGATGCAGAGGCTTTCATAGCCGCCCCAGGAAAATCCCATGGTGAAGATATCGAGCCCGTCGACAAAGGCCGCCACCGCCGCGCGCGGGGCAGGGGCCAGCATGACGCTGAACAGGCTCCCCGAGCCGGTGAAGTCGCGCTTGAACAGGGCATGGTCGGGATGGCTGGGCAGGGCGGGGTGCAGCACCTGCATCACCTCGTCCTGGCCCTCGAGCCAGCCGGCAATATCGAGCGCCCGCTGCTGATGCTCCTTCATGCGAATGGCCAGCGTCCGCAGCCCGCGCGCCACGAGAAACGCATCATCGCCCGAGGTGAAAAAGCCCAGCAGTGCCCGCGTGGCTTCCACTTCCGGCCAGGCAGCCTCGGTGGTGGAGATGGTCCCGGCAAAGGCGTCCGAATGGCCGACAAACATCTTGGTGCCGGCATGCACGACAAGGTCGGCGCCGAGCGCCAGCGGCTGATGATAGAGCGGGCTCGCCCAGCTATTGTCGACGATGAGCCGGGCCCCATTGGCATGTGCCGCTGCGGCCAGCGCCGGAATGTCCTGCACCTCGAAGGTCAGCGAGCCCGGGCTTTCCGCCAGCACGGCCGCCGTGTTGGGCTGCATCAGCGTGCTGATGCCGGCGCCGATCCGCGGGTCGTAATAGCGCGCGCTCACGCCCATCCGCTTGAGGAAGCCGTCGGCAAAGCTGCGGCCCGGTTCATAGGCACTGTCGGAAATCAACACGTCGTCGCCCGCCTTGACGCAGCTCAGCACGGCGATGGTGATGGCAGCCAGGCCTGATGTTACGAGGCGGGTGCGGTGGGCTCCTTCGAGCTCGGTAATCACCGCCTCGACGCTTTCTGTCGTCGGATTGCCCGCCCGGCCATAGAGATAGCGCTGCTTTTGCCCCGTCATGTCGTCGAGGGTTTTGAACAGCACGGTCGAGCCGCGATAGACCGGCGTATTGACGAAGCCGAACTGGTCATCGGGCTGGCGACCGTGATGGGTCAGGATGGTTTCGACAGAAAGCGCTGCTTTGCCGCTTTTTGTATCATTCATGTTGGGCTCGTTGCTCAATATCCGGTCAAATTAATGACTGTGTTCAAATAAGTGTCAGCGTCGCTGTCTCAAGGCGCCTTCTGCCCTTGACGTATCAGTCAATAGACGCTTGCATGCTTATCAGCATCGCAACCGCTCTTGAAAGGGTGGAGGTGCCACCGGGAGCTGGGTTCGCCCGCCACCTCGGGACACAAGGTCAGGAAACAAAAGGCAATATCAATGCAAAAAACGCTCGTAACGATCGCAGTCGCGGCCTCGCTCGGCCTCGGCGCGACGGCCGCTCAGGCGGCCACTCTCGACGACGTGATGGCAAAGGACTACGTGCAGTGTGGCGTGACCGGCGGTGTGCCGGGCTTCTCCGCGCCGGACGCCAACAATGTTTGGTCTGGCTTGGAGGTTGATTTCTGCCGTGCCGTTGCTTCGGCCATTTTTGATGATCCAGACAAGGTCCGCTTTACCCCGCTGACCAGCCAGGAGCGCTTTGCTGCCCTGTCTGCTGGCGAAATCGACATTCTGTCGCGCACCACCACCTGGACCATGAGCCGCGATACCGATCTGGGCATCACCTTCGCCGGCGTCATGTATTATGACGGTCAGGGCTTCATGGTCCGCAAGGCTGACGGCATTGCCTCCGCCATGGATCTGTCCGGCGCTGCCATCTGCATCGAATCGGGTACCACGACCGAACTCAACGCCGCCGACTATTTCGAGACCAATGGCCTGGAATACAGCCCGGTTGTGTTCACCGACCAGGACGAAGTGGTCAAGGCCTTCGAAGACGGCCGCTGCGACGTCTACACCACGGACGCCTCGGCACTGGCTGCCGAACGCTCCAAGTTCGCCAATCCCGATGAATACATCATCCTGCCCGAGATCATCTCCAAGGAGCCCCTTGGGCCGTCCGTGCGTCAGGGTGACGATCAGTGGTTCTACATCAACCGCTGGACCTATTATGCACTGCTGGAAGCTGAAGAACTGGGCGTGACCCAGGCCAATGTCGACGAAATGCTCGGTTCCGACAATCCGGCCATCAAGCGCCTGCTGGGCGTTGAAGGCGAGTTTGGCGCCCCGATCGGTCTGTCCAATGATTGGGCCTACCGGATCGTCAAGCATGTGGGCAACTATGGCGAATCCTTCAATCGCCATATCGGTCCAGACACCGAGATCGGTCTTGAGCGCGGTCTGAATGCGCTGTGGTCCGACGGTGGCATTCAGTACGCAATGCCAATCCGCTAAGGCGAAACAGGTCCGGCGCTCCCCTTGGGGGCGCCGGTTCGTCGTGGTTTGCGTTGTAGGTTGGGGCCTTCAACAGTCATGCGTGAGCTGTCCCGCCGGTATCGGCCGGGGCGCTGATTCGTATTGCCCGTTTGGCTCACCCTCTGGCGCACGACCCCTTTGCTAGGGAATTTCGCTATGGCCGCCCAAGACCATCTGTCGGCACCGCCGCAGACTGCTTTTTACAACGATCCGGTGATCCGCGGCATCATCTACCAGGTGCTGGTAGCGCTGGCAGTGGTATCCTTCTTCGCTTGGATCATTCTCAACACCGCGCAAAACCTGGCTGCGCAAAACAAGTCCACAGGCTTCGACTTTCTGTTCCAGACTTCGGGCTTCGGCATCAGCTTCACGCTGATCCCGTTTGATCGCTCCTCCTATTACTGGCAGGCCTTTCTCGTCGGGCTGCTCAATACCCTCCTCGTGGCCGCGATCGGCATTTTCTTCGCCACCATTCTGGGCTTCGTGCTGGGCATAGCGCGGCTGTCGTCCAACTGGCTGATCGCCCGCATCGCCACGGTCTATGTCGAAATCATCCGCAACATCCCGCTGCTGCTGCAGCTGTTCTTCTGGTATTTCGCGGTTCTCAAGGCGATGCCGGCAGTGCGCGAATCCTTCGAACTGCCGTTCCATACCTTCATCAACCAGCGCGGCATCATTATCCCCAAGCCCTTGCCGGACGGGGAGATGACCTTTGTCATTATCGCGGCGCTCCTGAGCGTTGTTGCGGCCATTGCCGTGATGCGCTGGGCCATGAGCGTCCGGGCCCGCACCGGCCATTATCCGACCCCGGTGGTCCGCGGCTCGCTTTTCGCGAATTTGCTGGTCACACTGGGCTTCGGCTTTCTGGCCTGCAATCTGCTTGCGGGCATCGTCACGGCGCTGTCATCCATTCCGGGCTTTGCGCTGATTGGCGCAGTTGTGCTGGCAGCCGTGTCGCTCACCCCCTTTGCCCGCTTTGGCCGTGCCTTTATCGGCTTTGTTTTGACCTGGGCGATCATGGCCTTCCTGCTCGAGGGCATGTTTGGCTTCGTGCCCCCCCTGATCATCGCTTTGGGCGCCGTGCTGACCGCTGCAGCCGTGGCCTGGATCATGCTCATGGGTGACGGGCGACCGGCAGCCGAAGGCAAGTTTCCCGTTGCCCTGCCGCTGCTGATCATCATTGGCGTCCCGAGTTTGGTCTATTGGGTCACGGGCGCTACGCTCAATTTTGAAGTGCCTGTTCTCGAGCGCTTCAACTTCTCCGGCGGCGTCCAGCTCGTGCCGGAACTGGTTGCTCTGGTCTTCGGCCTGGCCATCTATACGGCCGCCTTCATTGCCGAGAATGTCCGCAGCGGCATTCAGGCAGTCAGCAAGGGGCAGACGGAAGCCGCGGCCTCCCTTGGTCTGCGCGAGGGCGACCGGTTGCGGCTGGTGGTCATCCCCCAGGCGATGCGGGTGATCATTCCGCCCCTGACCAGCCAATATCTCAACCTGACCAAGAATTCCTCGCTCGGGGCGGCCATCGGCTATCCCGAACTGGTCAACGTCTTCATGGGCACCACGCTCAACCAGACCGGCAAGGCCATCGAGGTGATTGCCATTACCATGGCGGTCTACCTGACCTTGTCGCTGCTCACCTCAGCCTTCATGAACTGGTACAATGCCCGCGTCACGCTGGTCGAGCGATAGGAGAAGAACCATGGCAACCTCCTTTGTTCGTAATGAAATGATCGGTGCGCGCAGCGCGCCGGTCAACACCAGCGGGCCACTGGCCTGGCTGCAGCGCAACCTGTTCGCTGCGCCCAGCGATGCCTTGTTGACCATCCTGGCCATGGTCTTCCTCATCTGGGCCATTCCCCCGATCTATGGCTTCATTGCCCCCACCGGCATCGGTGGCAATGCCGTCGCCCCGGGCGGCACGGTGCAGGACTGTCGTGTCGAAAATGCCGGCGCCTGCTGGGCCTATATTTCGGCGCGCATGTCCTTCTTCGTCTACGGATTCTATCCGGCAGAGGAATATTGGCGCCCCAACGTCGTCTTCGCCCTCGGGGCGCTGCTGCTCTTCCCGCTGCTGGCGCCCAAGGTACCCTTCAAGCGCATCAATGCCCTGCTGTTCTTCATCGTCTTCCCGGTGATCAGCTTCTACCTGCTCAATGGCGGCGTTCTGGGCATGCGTCAGGTTCCCACCGAACAGTGGGGCGGCCTGATGGTCACGCTGATCATCTCGCTGGTCGGCATCATCTGCTCGATCCCGATCGGCATTCTGCTGGCTTTGG
>CAXBHD010000222.1:0-5586 GCA_963975335.1 uncultured Devosia sp.
TTCGCGGCGGTTTGCTCAGCCTTGAAGAGGCCTGCGACCGTTACACACTCAGCGTCGATGAATTTTTGAATTGGCAAGCGGCCATCGACAAGCATGGTCTAGCTGGATTGCGGACGACCTGGATTCAGCACTACCGCGAAGGCTGAGCCGGAAGGCTCCTGGCTCAGATAATCAAGGCCCGCCCGGTTCACCGGGCGGGCCTTGCTGTTAGGGCGTCTGGTCTGCCAGCCAGGCCTTTGCCGCGGGCCGCTGGCACATGCGCCGATAATAGGCTTCTGCGGCGGGCATGGGCGCGTGGTCGAACGGGATGGCAAACCAGCGATGCAGGCCCAGCGTGATGGCAATATCGGCCAGCGTGAACTGCTCGCCCACCACGAAAGCGCCGCTCTGGGCCAGATGCGCCTCGATAATGGCCATCTTGGTCGTCCAGTTGGCAAGGCTCTGCCTTAGTTTTTCCGGATCGTCGAAGCCGGGTTCCTTGCGGATGATCGCCCGCAGCGGATAGCCCCAGTGGCTGGCCATGTCATTGTTCTGCCAGAGCACCCACTGCATCGCCAAAGCCTGGGCGCGGCTGTCGGACGGCATGAGCGCGCCGCCGCCATGGGTCTGGTTGAGATAGCCCATAATGGCAATGCTCTCCCAGAGCACGAAGTCGCCTTCGATCAGCACCGGCACCTGGCCATTGGGATTGAGCGCCAGAAACGCCGGCACCATGGGATCGCGCAATGGCAGACCCCAGTCTTCCCGCTCATAGGCCACGCCTAGTTCATCGAGCACCCAGAGTGCCTTGCGCACATTTATCGACGTCACGCGGCCGAGAATTTTGAGCATGTTGCGAACCCTTCATTCACTTAGCCCGGCATTTTCTGCCGGAAATTGCATTCTGCACCAATTCGTTAAGACTCTGTTTACCACCAGCTAGGTAATTTTTGCCCAGCGACCTCCACGCCGTTTGCGTCGCTTGGGCTCCGTTAGAATTGAGTGTCGGCTTGGACAGTTTTTCACAGTTGATGACCCGCATCGGGCTGCCCCGTCTGGCAGCGATGGCGACGGTCGCTGTGCTGATGCTGGGCTTTTTTGCCTTCCTGATCATGCGGGCGCAGACACCCAATCTGGCCCCGCTATATACCGGCCTGACGCTCGAGGACTCCTCGGCGATCATCAGCGAGCTGCAGACCCTCAATATCCCCTACGAGCTGCGCGGTGAAGGCGATACGATCCTGGTGCCCCGCGACCAGATCACCACCCTGCGCATGAGCCTGGCCGGCTCGGGCCTGCCCCAGCGCGGCCAGGTAGGCTACGAAATCTTCGACCAGCAGTCCACTTTGGGCGCCACCAGCTTTGTCCAGAACATCAACAACGTCCGGGCGCTCGAGGGCGAGCTGGCCCGTACCATCACCTCGCTGACCCGCATCAAGACCGCCCGCGTGCACCTGGTCCTGCCCGAGCGCGAGCTGTTCCGCCGCGAGCGCAAGGACCCTACCGCCTCGATCGTGCTGTCGGTTCGCGGCGAATTGTCCTCCGGCGAGATTCGCGCCATCCAGCACATGGTGGCCGCCGCCATCGAGGGCATGACCCCCGGCCACGTCTCCATCGTCGACGACCAGGGCAATCTGCTCGCGGCAGGCACCGGGGATGACGCTGGTGGTGCCCTTTCGGGCGAAGCCTCCGAACGGACCCTCGGCTATGAAAACCTCATGCGCACGCGCATCGAGGACATGCTGGCCAATATCGTGGGTCCCGGCCGCGCCCGCGTCGAGGTCTCGGCCGAGATCGACTATAACCGCTCCACCACGACCCAGGAGACCTTCGATCCGGAATCGCAGGTTGTCCGGTCCAGCCAGGTGCGTGAAACCGAGAACATCACGGCCGGCGCCGATGGCCAGGTCACCGTGGCCAACGAGCTGCCCGGCGCATCGGGCGCCGCGGGCACCGGCAATAGCGAGCAGGGCACCTCCACCGAGGAAGTGACCAATTACGAGATCTCCAAGACCACCCAGACCGCCGTCACCGAAGCCGGCCAGATCAAGCGCCTCTCGGTGGCCGTCGTTGTCGACGGCACCTATACCGACGATGGCGCGGGCAACATGGTCTATGCGCCGCGCAGCGCCGAGGAAGTCACCCAGATTCTCACCCTCGTGCGCTCGGCGGTCGGCTATTCCGACACCCGTGGCGACAGCGTGGAAGTCGTCAACATGCAGTTTGCCGAGCGGCCGTCCCTGGCCCTGCCGGGCACCGACAGCGCCGGCGGCCTGCTCGACTTCACCCGCGACGACCTGATGAATGGCGCTGAAATGGCTGTCACCCTGCTGATCGCCCTGGCGCTGGTCTTCTTTGTCATGCGCCCCCTGCTCAAGAAGGTACTGACCCCCGAGACCAAGCCATTGTCGCTGCCTTCGGCCGCCGAAGTCGGCCATAGCGGCGTCGTCGGCGCAGACGGCCAGCTCATTGCCGCCGAGCCCGAAGAGAGCAAGGACAAGACCCCCGCCTGGGTCGCCAATGCCAAGTCCATGGGCGAGACCCAGCTCCAGACGCTCAAAATGGTCGGTGACCTCGTTGAAGAAAATCCCAAGCAGGCCGCGCTGATCGTGCGCGACTGGCTTGGTAGCGCGGCGTAATCCCCATGGCCCTGGTTTCACAATCCGGCGAAACGCCGTCAACCGATCCCAAAGCCCCCAGCCAGCTGGTGGTCACCGATACGACGACGACGCGCATTCTCAAGGGCGACGAGAAGGCCGCCGCCTTGCTGCTGGCCCTCGGCCCCGATTACGGCAAGCCCATTTTCGACGAACTCGATGACCTCGAGGTCAAGCAGCTCAGCCGCGCCATGGTGCGCCTTGGCCCGATCACCCAGGAAATGCTCGACGACCTGATGATCGAATTCGTCACCGCCGTGTCCTCTAATGGCTCGCTCTCGGGCAATACCGATTCCACCGAGCGACTACTGCTCAGCTTCCTCAGCCAGGACAAGGTCGACTCCATCATGGAGGAGATCCGTGGTCCGGCCGGTCGCAACATGTGGGAAAAGCTCTCCAATGTGCAGGCCGACGTGCTGGCCGCCTATCTCAAGAACGAATATCCCCAGACCATTGCCGTGGTCCTACTGGCTGTGCTGCCCGAGGAACTGGCCATGGATGTAGTCACCCGCATGCTCGGCCTCGACCCCGTGCAGAAGGAAATCCTCGAAAAGATCGAGGCCACCCTGCGTACCGAATTCATGTCGACCCTCAACCATTCCAAGCGGCGCGACAGCCATGAACAGATGGCCGAAATCTTCAATTCCTTCGATCGCCAGACCGAGGCCCGCTTCATCACCACGCTCGAGGAGAATAGCCGCGACGATGCCGAACGCATCAAGGCGCTGATGTTCACCTTCGAAGACCTGGCCAAGCTCGAGACCTCCGCCATCCAGACCCTGCTGGCCCGCATGGACAAGAAGGAACTGGCCATGGCGCTCAAGGGCGCCAACGACACCATCAAGGAAACCTTCTTCAACAATATGGCCACCCGTACTGCCAAGCTGCTCAAGGACGATATGGAGGCCATGGGGCCGGTCCGCCTCAAGGATGTCGACGAGGCCCAGGGCCGCATGGTCTCCACCGCCAAGGATCTCGCCGCCAAGGGCGAGATCATGATCATGAAGACCAAGTCCGACGATCAGATGGTGGCGTAAGTGGCTCAACCCGCACGATTTACCTTCAATCTCGACATGGGGCAAAAAAGCCGGACCGCGCCGGCGGCCCCGCCCAAGCCGACCGTTCCCGAAGAGCTGGTCGCCGAACTGGTGGCCCAGGCCCGTCAGGATGCCTATGCCGAGGGACTGGCAGACGGTGAACGCAACGCCACGTCCATGGCCGCACAGACCCTGGCCGCGGCAGCCGGCACCCTGGCCACCCAGACCGCCGCCATGTCGGCAGCGCTGGACGATGCCACGGCTCTGGCCCAGCAGGAGGCCATCACCTTGGCTGCCAGCATCGGCCGCAAGCTGGCGCTGCACCTGCTGGCCCGCTTCCCGACTGCCGAGCTCGACAGCCTGATTGCCGAATGCATGCAGAGCCTGGGCGGGGTGCCCCATCTGGTGGTGCGCTGCCATCCCGCGATTGCCGACGGCATCCGCGACATCGCCACCGCCCATATGCAGACATCCGGCTTTTCCGGCCGCCTGGTCGTCATGGGTGATCCCGATCTGCGCATGGGCGATGGCAAGCTGGAATGGGTCGATGGCGGGCTCGTGCGCGACATCGGCGCCGTGTCCAAGGATATCGACAGGAAAATCGCCGCCTATCTCGCCGCCAAGTCCGGCAAACCCATTGCACAGGAGAGTGGCCATTGAGCGCTTCTGATAACGACCCCGATACCGAAGAAGCCATCAGCTTTGAAGAGATGCTGGCCGCCGTCAAGGATGACGCCCCCGAGGCCTATGTCGAGCGCAGCGCGGCCGATCTGGAAGCCGTCTTCGATGTTCCCGTGCGTATTTCGGTCGTGCTGGGGCGCACCAAGATGCTGGTCTCCGACCTGCTCAAGCTCGATACCGGCACGGTCATCGAGCTTGATCGTCAGGTCGGCGAAGCCGTCGAGATCTTCATCAATGAGCGCCTGGTCGCGCGCGGTGAAATCGTCCTCGTCGAGTCCAAGCTCGGCGTCACCATGACTGAAATCATCAAGCCCCAATAAGGAGGAACTCAGGATGCGTCTGCTTATCATCGGGGCCCTCGAAGGCCAGCTCAGCACCGCCACCAAGATGGCCATGGATGGCGGCGCCAAGGTCGCCCATGCACCATCGGTTGAAATCGCGCTGGCCACCCTGCGCGCCGGCCGCGGCGCCGATCTCCTGCTGGTGGATGTCGCCATGGATATTGCCGGGCTCATCGCCGGGCTCGATGCCGAGCGCATCGCCATTCCGGTAGTGGCCTGCGGTGTCGAGGCCAATGCCGCCGCGGCCGTCAACGCCATCCGCGCCGGCGCCAAGGAATATATTCCCCTGCCCCCCGATGCCGAGCTGATCGCCGCTGTCATTGCCGCCGTGGCCCGCGAAAGCGCCGAATTCCTGTTTCGCGATCCTGCCATGGAGCGCGTCGTCCGGATGGCCGACCAGATTGCCGGCTCCGATGCCTCCATCCTGATCACCGGCGAAAGCGGCACGGGCAAGGAAGTCATTGCCAAATATGTGCATGCCCGCTCCAAGCGCGCCAACAGGCCCTTCATCTCCATCAACTGCGCCGCCATTCCCGAAGCCCTGCTTGAATCCGAACTGTTCGGCCACGAAAAGGGCGCCTTCACCGGCGCCATCGCCCGCCGCATCGGCAAATTCGAGGAGGCTTCCGGCGGCACGCTGCTGCTCGACGAGATCAGCGAAATGGACGTCCGCCTGCAGTCCAAGCTGCTGCGCGCCATTCAGGAGCGCCTGATCGACCGCGTCGGCGGCAGCAAGCCCGTGCCGGTCGATATCCGCATTCTGGCCACCTCCAATCGCAATCTCAACGAGGCCGTCCGCGAGGGCAGCTTCCGCGAGGACCTGCTGTTCCGCCTCAACGTCGTCAATCTCAAGCTGCCGGCCCTGCGCGATCGGCCGGGCGATATCGCCGC
>CAXBHD010000223.1:0-5547 GCA_963975335.1 uncultured Devosia sp.
CTGACCCCCAGATTCGTAGTCTGGTGCTCTATCCAGCTGAGCTAAGGGCGCGCATGGTCGTTTGGAACGATCATTTCAGGAAGCGGCGAGAACGCCTGTCTGCCTGAAGCGGCGCAACCCATACAGGGGCGTTTCCGCCTTGGCAAGCGCAGATGACGGTTTTTCTACGCGCCCTGGTTTTTCCCCAGCAGGGCAGCCGGCAGGACGATGTCAAAGCGGGTGCCGACCGGCTGATCGACCAGGCCGAGCTGGCCGCCATGGGCGTCGACGATCTCGCGGGCAATGGCCAGGCCGAGCCCGGTGCCGCCGGCCCGGGCCGAGCCTTCAAAGGCGACAAAGAGGTTGTCGCGGGCGCGTGGCGGCAGGCCGGGCCCGTTATCGGCAATCGACAGGGTTATGTCCTGGGCGGTCGTGGTGACGGTCAGCGAGACTTCGGGCGCCGCGACCTTGCCGCCAGCCGCCTCGAGCGCCTCACGGGCATTCTTGAGCAGGTTGAGCAGCACGCGCCCGAACTGGGCGGCATCGACGCGCAGCCCCAGCCGCTCGGGGGTGGCATTGGTAAAGGCAATGGCGGGGTGGCCCGACAGGCGCGCGTCAAAGGCAGCCTCCTCGACCAGCGGCCGGATGGCGGTGGGCGCCAGCACCGGCGGCACCGAGGTCTGGCGGCCATAATCGAGCACCGACTGGGCAAAGCCGATGGCGCGGTCAAGCGTGGTGACAAGGCGCGGCGCCAGGCGCTGCACCTTGGGATCGTCAAGCGTGGCCACCTGGTCGGACAGCAGCTGCGCCGAGGTCAGGGTATTGCGCAGATCGTGATTGATCTTGGCGACGGCCAGACCCAGATCGGCCAGGTGGCGGCGCTGGCGCAGCAGGGTGAAGATGTCGGTTTCCATGGCAGCCAGTTCGCGCTCGGCGACGCCGATCTCGTCGCGCCGGCCCGAGGGCGTGATGATCAGGCTGCCATTTTCGGGCGCCTGGCGGAAGGCCAGCATGTTTTCGGTGAGCCGGCGCACCGGATGGATCAGCAGGTAGCTGGCCAGCAGATAGAGCGCCAGGGCGGTCAGGACAGCCAGAGACAGCGAGATGACGACGACCTGGCGGGAATAATCCAGCAGTTCCTGGCGCAGCGGGCGTTCGGGCAGCAGGATTTCCACCATGGTCTGATCGAGATCACCCGGGCCGACAATGCGCAGGGTGCGGCCAGGGCCGGCCAGCAGCGTGTCCACGGCGCCCATGATGAGGGTTGGCAGGTCGCGCTGGCGCATGTCGGCAGTGACCACTCTGTCGGGCTTTACCGGGTCGGCCAGCTCGATCAGCTGGCTCTGGCCCTCGCGGCGATAGACGATGGCATAGGCGCCGGCCGAGGTCAGCAGCCGATCGGTCAGGCTGCGCGGCAAGGCCATGACGTCGGGCACGGCATCGAGCACCCGCGCGCCCACCACCCCGACGCGCAGGCGGTCATCCAGCCAATCGGCGCGGAAATTGGCCAGCGAGGGCAGATAGATGACGATTTCGACCAGAAGTATCACCGCGCTGATGGTGGCGATGAGCTTGATCGAGAGGCCGGAAAACCGGCTGGGCAAGGCGCTGCGGGGGACTTTCATTGATTCCACTATAAGCCAAGCCGGGCACGGCGTAAGCCCCTCCGGCAGGCGATATCAGGGCAGCAGCTGGCGCAGTGCCGCCCAGCGCCGGGCCCAGGCCGAGGGCGGATGCAGGCTTTGATATTGCCGGCCGAGATCGACCAGCAGCGCAGCGCGGCTGGCCGCGGGCACCAGCAGATCGCCCAGCGCGGCCGCACCGATGCCGCGCTCGAGCGCCAGTGCCAGCATGGCGGCCAGATCGCCGGCGCCGCTGCCCAGGATGGAAACGCCCAGAATGGCCCCCTTGGTGCCCACCAGCAGCTTGGCGCTGCCCGCCAGATCGCCCGCAGCCCAGGCGGCCTCGGTCTGGCTGGCGCTGGCGCGCAGCAGCAGCTGGCCCTGGCCGGCAGGCTGAAGCGCGCCCGGACGACCGAGCTGGGCCAAAGCCGGCGTGGTATTGACCAGGCGCGGCAGGCGTAGCGGATCAATGGGCATGGCGGGCCGGCCGCTGGCCCGGGCCAGTACATGGGCCAGCTGGCGCAGGGCATGGGGACCGTCAAAGGCCCCGGCGGCGCCACCAATGGCGGTGATGCGGGCGGCGCTGGTCTGCCCGTCCGGACGCAACAGCAGATGATCGGGGCGCAGGCGATCGCGGCGGAGCCGCGCCCCGGCCAGCAGGTCCGCATCCAGCTGTGGCACGCGACCGGCAGCCAGCAGGATATGGGATACGTCGAGCGTGGCGAGCGCCCCATCGGCATGGGCCAGGGCAATGCCGATGCCCTGGCTGCGCGGCAGCACGGCGGTGACGCTGGCGCCCTCCAGGATGGTCACGCCCTCTTCGCGCAGGGCGCGCAGCAGCACGGCCACCGGCTCGGGGTCGAAATCGATCAGGAGCGGGCCCTGCGGCACCAGGGTCACGGTGGAGCCGAGCCGGGCATAGGCCTGGGCCAGCTCGAGCGCCATCGCGTCGCCGCCGATGACCAGGAGATGGCTGAGCTTGCGCAGATTGGCCAGGATGGTGTCGGGCGTGAAGAAAGCCACCTGGTGCAGGCCGGGAATATCGGGCAGCCGCGGCGTGCTGCCGGTGGCCAGCACGAACTGGCCGGCACGGATGCTGACCGCACCCACCCTGAGCGTGCGCGAATCGAGGAAGGCCGCATTGTCGTCGAGCAGGGTCACGCCCTGGGCGATGAGATGGGCGGGCGCGGCGGCGGGGGCGGTTGCCTCGGCCAAGGCGGCGGCCCGCTCGCCAATGGCGCGGAAACTGGGCTTGGGCTCGGCCCGGGCCAGGCCCAGCGCGCCAGCTGAGGCCATGGCATGGGCCCGCTCGGCGCTGGCCATGATGGCGGCGCGGCGCAGGGCGCCACTGGTGGTTTCACCCGGCGCATCGCCTGGCCGGGACACCAGCACAGTAGTGAGGCCACGCGCCCGCGCTGCCAGTGCCAGGGTCCTGCCGAGCGCACCGGCACCGATAATGCACAGATCGGCTTTGAGGATATCGGCCATGACCGCCAAGGCAAAAGGGCTAGAGGCACGACTTATGCGGCGATCTGCCGGCGAAAACAACGGGGCAACAAGCGGCAGGAAGTCTTGTCTGGCGCGTTGACTTGGGGTCGAGTTTTCCCTATAGACGCCACCAACCCGCACGCCTTGTGCCCTGTGCCCAATTGTGTGTCCGATATTCTTGCTCAAGAGCAGCAATCCAGAGGAACCGCGTCCGCGCGGTTTGATGTCATGAAGCGTACTTATCAGCCGTCGCAGCTCGTGCGTGCCCGCCGTCACGGTTTCCGTGCCCGCATGGCCACCAAGGACGGCCGCGCGATCATCAACAAGCGCCGCCGCGACGGCCGCAAGAAACTCACGGCCTAAGGCCATCTGGCTGGATGACGGCCATGGCGCCCAAGCCTGACGCCCTGCGTCGGCTGACCAAGCGCTCCCAGTTTCAAAGGGCTGCCCGGGGCAATCGCGCCGGGCGCTCTGCGTTTGGGCTGCAGGCCATCGCCGCGCCCCAGCCGGAACCGGGCATTGGCTTTACCGTCACCAAGAAGACGGGCAATTCTCCCGAACGCAACCGAATAAAACGTCGCCTGCGCGCTGCTGTGACAGCATGTGCGCGTGACTTTGTGCCCGCCCACGACTATGTCCTGGTGGGACGGCGCGAAGCGCTGAGCGAACCCTTTACCAAGCTGGTTGCCGATCTGGGCGCCTTGATCGTGCGCGTGCACGCAACCAGATCGAGTGAACAGCGCACCCCTTCCGGCCGCGGCCCACGGAAACCGAAACAATGACCGATAATCGCAATGTGATCCTGGCCATCGTGCTCAGCATGTTCGTGCTGTTCGGCTGGCAGTTCTTCATTGCCGGCCCGCAGCTCGAGCGGGCCCAGCAGCAGGCGCAGATTGCGGCCGAGCAGCAGGCGGCCGCCAATCCCGGTCTGGCAACGCCGGCCACCCCCGGCGCGGCAACGCCCGGCACCGCGGCCGCGCCGGCCATTGCCACCGGTACGGCGACCTATGCGACGCGCGACGCGGCGCTGGCCGCCAACCAGCGTGTCGCCATCGACACGCCCGACCTGTCGGGCTCGATCAATCTGACCGGCGCGCTGATCGATGACCTCCATCTCAAGCAGTATCGCGAGACGGTGGCCGAGGATTCCCCGATCATTACCCTGCTGACTCCAGCGGGCCTGCCCAATGCCTATTTTGCCGAAGAAGGCTGGCTGCCCGTGGCAGGCGCGACGATGGCCGTTCCCGACAGCCAGACCGTCTGGGCCATCGAGGGCGCCAATACCGCGCTCAGCGCCACCACACCGGTGACCCTGGTCTGGAACAATGGCGCGGGCCTCACCTTCCGGCGCACCATTTCGGTGGATGAGCATTATCTGTTCACCATCAGCCAGAGCATCGAGAATGCCACGGCGGGCGATGTTGCGCTTTATCCCTATGCCCGGGTCACCCGCCACAATACGCCAAAAGTCGCCAATTTCTTCATCCAGCATGAAGGCCCGCATGGCGTATTGGGCAGCAATAATCTCATCTCCAAGAAATATGCCGACCTGCAGAAGGATCTGCGCGTCGACTATGAAAACACCACCGGCTGGCTGGGCTTTTCGGACAAATACTGGGCCACGGCTGCACTGCCCCCGGCCGGCACCGTGTTCAATGCCCGTTTCAACTGGTCCAATGCGGCCGGCTATGACGATTACCAGACCAGCTATGTGGAAACGACGCCCGTCGTCATCGCCCCCGGCGCCAGCGCCACGCGCGAAAGCTACCTGTTTGCCGGGGCCAAGGAAGAGGCCGTGATCTCGGCCCTGCAGAACCAGTATGGTTTTGATCGCATCGATCTGCTGATCGACTGGGGCTGGTTCGGCTTCCTCACCAAGCCGATGTATTACCTGCTGACCTTCCTCAACGGCATTATCGGCAATTTCGGCGTCGCCGTGCTCGCGGTGACCGTGATCGTCAAGGCGCTGTTCTTCCCGCTGGCCAGCCGCTCCTATGCCTCGATGGCCGCCATGCGCCGCGTGCAGCCGGAAATGAAGGCCATCCAGGAGCGCTTCAAGGACGATCGCCCGGCCCAGCAGCAGGCGATGATGGAGCTCTACAAGACCGAAAAGATCAATCCGCTCAGCGGCTGCTGGCCGGTGCTAATCCAGATCCCGGTGTTTTTTGCCCTCTATACCGTCATCTTTATCAGCCTCGACATGCGCCATGCGCCATTCTTTGGCTGGATCCAGGATCTGGCGGCGCCCGATCCGACCAATATCTTCACCCTGTTCGGCCTGATCCCCTGGGAGCCGACCACCCTGCCGCTGATCGGCAGCTTCCTCCACCTGGGCGTCTGGCCTGTTATCATGGGCATTACCATGTGGGTGCAGATGAAGCTCAACCCGCCGCCACCGGATCCGACCCAGGCGATGATCTTCAACTGGATGCCGGTGATCTTCACCTTCATGCTGGGC
>CAXBHD010000224.1:0-5536 GCA_963975335.1 uncultured Devosia sp.
CGGCATTTGGCTCCGGCCCTATTGTGGCAGCGCTACCAATGGAAACAGATGCTTGCCATAGTGTGACCCCCGCTCTTTACGTGCGGCTTTTTCGCACCAATATGGTCTAAATAGTTTCCTCGGGCAGCAGTTGCAATTGTCAGGCAGCAGCGCAAGGGCGATCAATAGCGCCGCGATAGGCATTTTGCCGGCTCGGCATCATATTACGGGGAGCGATACGATGGCCAATGATGTGTCCACGGCACCAGCAACTGCAATGGCGCCAGCCGCCATGGGAGCGGAAAAGCCGCTGCAGTATCTGGACAAGGCGGTCAATGCCATCCGCGATCTTGGAATCTGGCCCGAGCAGCAGGGCGAAGCGCCCATCACCGGCCTGCTGCAGCAGATCACCGAGCTCGATGAAACCCGTGTCGTGCTGATCGGCAGGACCCTGAGCCAGGCCAGCGCCTTCAACGAAGTGGTGCGCGAGCAGATCGCGGCCATGAAGATCGGCGAGCGCTACGAAGAGATCACCAAGGGCTTTGATTCCATCCGCGACGACGCCAAGGGCATGGTCGACCAGCTGGCCGACAACAAGCTCGACCTGATCGAGCGCGCCTCCAATGTGTGGATGAAGGTCAGCCGCGGCGATATCGCCAGCCGTTTCGACAAGATCCGCGACACCTATCTGGCTGTTACCGCCGATACCAAGGACCAGATCGATCGCGAGCACACCATTCTGGAGGCCTATCGCGATTTCCGCGGCGCGCTCAAGCAGTCCGAGGTGATGGCGCTCGAAGTGCTGCACACGGCCGAGCAGCGCCTGGCCGAAAAGAAGGACATTCTGATGGCGGCCTCGACGGCGGTGTCGAGCTTTACCGGCAGCGTGCCCGCCGACCGGGCGCGGCTCGAAATGGATCGCGACGAAAAGCTGCGCGCCATGCAGAACGAAGAGGGGCGCTACCAGATTGCCAAGGACCTCTCGGACAATCTGACCATTTCCTACAATACATCCGAAGTGGTGATGGCCCGGCTGATGCAGACCACCAATGCCAAGGAGCGGGTCTATCAGCAGTCGATCTCGTTCTTTTCGACCAATGAGACCGTGCTGACGGCGCTGAGCGCCTCCTTTACCGGCATGTTCGGCCTGCATGAATCCACCGCGACGCTCAACGCGATGAAGGAAGGCATGAGCAAGAGCCTCGAAAGCCTGGCCGAGATCGGTGACAAGGTGACCGAGGAAGCCGTGCGGGCGGGCTATGGCCCCACCGTGCGCGCCGATGCGGTCAAGAAGCTCGTCGACTCGGTTATCAACTTCCAGGAAAAGAGCCGCACCATCATCAACGAAATGCGCGTGGCCTCGACGAAGAATTCGGCGGAGATCCGCGACGCGGTCGAAGACGGCAAGCGGCGCCTGGCGGCCCTGGCCGCCGAGGGCAACGCCCTGCTGCTTGAAACCAGGAACTGAGGAGGCGGACACACACGGGTGGACGGCAACCATGAGTGATGTGACAGCGAAGCCCGCTGCCCCCCTGGACGAAGTCATGCTGGCCATGGACGTGGTTGACACGCTCCGCCACCAGCAGGGCCTGGCGACGCGCGAGCTCGATACCGACGCCAAAGAGGCCCAGCTGCTGGAAAAGCTGCGCGGGATCTATCACCAGCAGGGTATCGAGGTGCCCGACCATATCCTCAGGGAGGGCGTGGCGGCGCTGCAGGAAAGCCGCTTCAGCTATGAGCCGCCCGCACCAAGCTTTGGGGTCACGCTGGCCCGGCTCTATGTCAGGCGCGGCAAATGGGGCAAGCCGGTGCTGGTCGTGGGCGGGGCGCTGCTGGCCCTGTTGATCGGCTATTTCGGCGTGTGGCGGCCCTATCAGGCTGCGCAGGCCGAGCAGGCTCGCCTCGAGCTGGCCGAAGGGCTGCCGGCGCAGATGGACAGCCTCTACGAAACCATTTTCGAGGAGACCAAGGTGCAGCAGGCGGTGATGGATGCCGAGGCAATCCGGACCCGCGGGCAGAACCTGGCCGCCGAAGGCAACCGGGCGGCGGCCGAGGGGGCCGTGGCCGAGCTGACGGCTTTGCGCGACACGATCCGCCAGGAATATACGCTGCGCGTCGTCAACCGCCCCGACCAGCAGTCCGGCTTCTGGACATTCCCGGAAGTCAATATCGACGCCACCAATTACTATCTGGTGGTCGAGGCCGTGGACGGCGATGGCCAGACCTTGAGCCTGCCCATTCTCAACGAAGAGACCGATGTCACCGAGACGGTGGCGATCTGGGGCGTGCGCGTTCCCGAGGCGGTCTATGCCGCAGTGGTTGCCGACAAGCGCGACGACGGCATCATCCAGAACAACGAGATCGGCCGCAAGGTCTATGGCTTTCTCGAGGTGAACTATCTTGTGCCGGTTTCCGGCGGGGCGGTAACGCGGTGGTAAGGTCATGAGCATCCGCGGCCCCGAAGCCCTGGCGAGCCTGGATGAAGCCCTGCGCGACATCCGGCGCGAAGAGGAAGAGATCTCCAAGCGGCTGGCCCGCTCGGCCGAACGCGTCAGCAAGATCCGCGAGACCGAGGCCGAATTGTTCCGCCAATTGGCACGGCTGCGGCTGGACCCGGCAGTGCAGGGCGAGTTGGACGGCGCCATCCTGGCGGCTGAAGCCAAGGCCCGGGCGCAGCTCAAGGCCCATGCCAGCGACCTGGGCAAGGCCGAGCGCGCCGTGGCCGAGATCGATGCGCGGCTGAGCGAGCTGACCGCCGCGCGCGCCGCCGCCCTCGGCCAGTTCGAAACCCATCAGGCCGACCTCAAGGCGCTGGCCGGCCGGCTCGGCGCCACCATTGCGCGCGACCCTGCCTTTGCCGCCAAGCGCGAAGAGGCGACAGCGCTGGCCGAGGTGGCAGCGCAGTCAATGCGCAAGACCGAACAGGCCGAGGCGGACCGCGAGACCAAGGGCAAGCCCTATCGCGACGATCCCCTGTTTCTCTATCTGTGGGAAGCCGGCTACGGCACCACCAATTATCGCGCCAACAACCTGGTGCGCTATCTCGATGGCCTGGTCGCCGGGCTGGTGCGCTTCCACAAGACGCGGCCGAACTTTGCCATGCTCAACGAAATTCCGCTGCGGCTGCGCGAACATGCCGAGCGCCAGATCACCCTGGCCCATGCCGCCGAAACCGAGCTGGATGCGCTGGAGACCGCCGCCATCGACGTGGGGGGGTGGAAAAGCCGATGCGCGACGCCATGATGGCCGCCCAGCAGCAGATCGCCGCGCTCGACGCCCAGATCGTGGCCAGCGAAGACCAGCGCGATGACAGCGCCAAGGCCGTGGCCGCGCTGTCGCAGGGGATCAACCCGGCCTTCGAGACGGCGCTGGCCGAGCTGGCCACCGCGCTGGGGCGGGAGGATATCCAATCGCTGCTGGCCGATGCACGGCGCACCAGGACCGGCCAGGACGACACCATCGTCGCCCAGATCGACGATGCCCGGGCCCGCGCCAAGGAAGAGGACCAGGAGACGCGCGAGCAGAAGGAGCGGCTCAAGACGCTGGCCGCGCGGCGACGCGAACTCGAAGACATCCAGTGGGAATTCAAGAAGCAGCATTTCGACGATCCGCGCTCGACCTTCCGCGAGGACCGGCTGGTGGGCGATCTGCTCGATGATTTCCTGCGCGGCGGCATCAGCGCGGCGTCCTATTGGGACAAGTGGCAGCGCAGCCAGAAATGGGGCGCCGGCACCGGCGACTGGGGCGGCGGCGTCGGCCTGCCCGATAATGGCCGCCAGCGCGGCAATGCCCCCCGCCCCGACGGCGGCGGCTTTGCCTGGCCCGATAACAGCTTTGGCGGCGGCGGCCAGCCCAAGGGCGGCTTTGGGGGCGGGTTGGGCGGCGGCCTCGGGGGCGGCTTTTCGCGCCCCCGCACCGGCTCGAGCGGCAATCGCAAGCAGGGCGGTTTCAAGACCGGCGGCGGCTTCTAGCCAGCGCCGCCGGCCAGATGCGTCTGGATTCAGGCCGGGTTGATGAAGCCGAAGACCTGCTCGGCATTGCCGTTGCGTTCGGCAAAGCGCTGGCGATGCACGCGCTGCACCAGCACTTCCCCCGTTTCCGGCTGGCCGGCCAGAAGTGCCATGGTCTCGGCGATATAGTCGTCGAGCGGCATGGCATTGGGGTCGCTGGCCTGGTGCGCACCCTGCAGGAAGGTCTGCACATAGGGCGGCGCGATCTCGATCACCTCGACCGGCGTATGGCGCAGCTGATGGCGCAGGGATTGCGAATAGGAATGGATGGCTGCCTTGGTGGCGCTATAGGTGGGGGTCGACGCCATGGGCACGAAGGCCAGCCCTGACGAGACGGTCAAGACAGCGGCACTGGTCCGGGTAAGCAGGTGCGGCAGCAATGCCGCCGTCAGCCGGATCGGCCCGAGCAGGTTGGTGGCAATGGTCGCCTCGGCCGTGGCCAGATAGTCCGGTGCCGCCAGAATGTCCTCGCCCACCATGATGCCGGCATTGTTGATGAGCGCATTAAGGCCCGGATAGGCCGAGGTCACCGCTGCCGCGAGCGCGGTGATGCTGGCGGGGTCGGTCATGTCGACGGCAAAGGCCGCCATGCCCGGATTGGCCTCGGTCACCGCGGCCAGGGCGTCGGCGCGCCGACCCGAAATGATCACCTGATTGCCCTGGCGGTGAAAGGCCTCGGCGAGGCCACGGCCAATGCCCGAACCGCCGCCGGTGATGAGAATGGTATTGCCTGTGGTCTGCATGGAAATCTCCGTTCGTCTTGCCTGGCAGAGACATAGACCCCATACTATCCATCGGAAAGTAGGCGCCCGAAAGTTCGGTACGCACCCAAAGGAGAGTGTTGATGTCCGAGCTTGCCACCCCACCGGCCATCTATCGCTGGAGCGGCCGGGATGCGGCGCAGCCGGTCGATCCGGCGCTCGAAGCCATGGTGCGCGACATCATTGGCAAGGTAGCCGACAAATGGACCATGCTGATCCTGGAGGCGCTGGACGAGCACGGCACGCTGCGCTTCACCGACGTGGGCCGCAAGGTGGGCACTATCAGCCAGAAAATGCTGACCAAGACGCTGCGCCAGATGGAGGCGGACGGCCTGGTGGCGCGCAAGGTGCATCCGGTGATTCCGCCGCATGTCGATTACCGGCTGACCGATATGGGCCGCAGTCTGGGCGCGGCCTTTTGCAGTGTCTGGGTCTGGGCCGAAGCGCATCACAGCCAGATCGAAGCCAGCCGCGCCGCCTTCCGCGCGCGCAACGACCAGGATTAGGCGAACCGCTTGTCGGAAATATGCGCGCTAGTTGGCCGGCAGCGCGGCCATCACTTCCCAGACATTGCCTTCGCTGTCCTCGAAATAGGCCGAGTAGCCCCATTCGGACTGGGTGCCTTCGGTGATGATGGCGCCGCCGGCGGCCAGTACCTGGAGCAGGATCTCGTCGACCTCGGCGGGGCTTTGCGCCTGATGGCTGAGCACGAAGCCAGGCGTGCCGGCAATGGCGATTTCCTTGCCGGCGGTCTGGGCCAGCTGCTCGCGCGCGAACAGTACGAAG
>CAXBHD010000225.1:0-5496 GCA_963975335.1 uncultured Devosia sp.
CGCCCGCCAATACGCTGGTGGCCGAGGAGATCTTCGGGCCGGTGCTGGTCGCCATGAGCTTCCGCACGCCCGAAGAGGCGGTGGCCCTGGCCAACAATACCAAATACGGTCTTGCCGCCACCATCTGGAGCGAGAACATCAATCTGGCGCTCGATATCGCGCCGCAGATCAAGGCCGGCGTGGTCTGGATCAACGGCACCAATAATTTCGACGCCGCCGTCGGCTTTGGTGGCTATAAGGAAAGCGGCTTTGGCCGCGAAGGCGGCCGCGAGGGCATGAGCGCCTATCTCAAGCCGGCCTGGGAAAAGGATCTCAAGCTCGCGCCCGTTGCCAAAGCAGTCGAAGCCAAGACAGCCAATCCGCTCGATGCCGGCCATCTCGACCAGACGGCCAAGCTGTATATCGGCGGCAAGCAGGCTCGGCCTGACAGCGGCTATTCCCGCGCCGTGCTCGACCCATCGGGAAAACTCATCGGCGAGGCCGGCGACGGCAATCGCAAGGATATCCGTAACGCCGTGGAAGCCGCCCGCGCCGCGCTCGGCTGGTCGACGACGCCGGCGCATACCCGGGCGCAGATCCTTTATTTCCTCGCTGAAAACCTCGACTATCGTCGCGATGAATTTGCCGCGCGCATCAAGCTGCAGACCGGTCAGGACGGCGCCGAAGAGGTCGACCTGTCGGTCGAGCGCCTGTTCGCCTTTGCCGGCTGGGCCGACAAATATGATGGCGCCGTGCACAATCCGCCTTTGCGCGCCGTGGCCGCCGCCATGATCGAGCCGCTCGGCGTCATGGGCATTGTCGCCCCGCCCAGCCGGCCGCTGCTGGGTTCCATTGCGCTGATCGCCCCGGCTCTGGCCATGGGCAATAGTGTGGTCCTGATACCCTCCAGTCCGTCGCCACTGTCGCTGACTGACCTCTACCAGGTCATCGAAACCTCCGACGTCCCCGCCGGCGTCATCAATATCGTCACCGGCGACAGCGTGGCCCTGGCCAAGACCCTGGCCGAGCATGACGGCGTCGACGGGCTGTGGTTCGCCGGCAATGCCGAGGCCTCCACCATGGTGGAAAAGGCCTCCATCTCCAACCTGAAACAGACCTGGACCAGCCGCGGCCTTTACTACGATTTGGCCGACCGGCGCTTCGAGGGCGATTACTTCCTGAGCAAGGCCACCCAGGTCAAGAATGTCTGGATTCCCTATGGGGCGTGACCTATTTTGATTGGTGAGGGAGCATGGCCATGGGCTTTGACAGAATTTCACACAACCCGGCAATCATGGGCGGCAAACCGATAATCCGCGGCATGCGGGTAACCGTGGGCATGGTTCTGAGCGAGCTCGGCGCGGGCGCGAGCATCGAGCAGGTACTGGAAGACTTTCCCTATCTTGAACGTGAGGATGTTCTTCAAGCCATTCGCTACGGGGCCTGGCTGGCGCAAGAGACCGTTATCGACCTGAATGACGCATGAAGTTCATCGTCGACATGAACATGTCGGCGCGTTGGGTGCGGACACTGGTCGATGCTGGTCACGACGCTCGACACCGGACGAGCATTGGCGCCAGCGCTGCCCAGGATGCGGAAATCGTGGCATTGGCGCGGGCTGAGGATGCCATCGTCCTGACCCGAGACCTCGATTTCAGCGCGATCGCGGCGATCACCCGCCTGCAAAAACCAAGCGTCGTGCACCTGCGCGACAAAGACAACTTCACGCCGGCAATGGTTTCGCGCGTCCTGCTGACGCTCAAGGCCTTTGAGACCCCGCTGCAATCCGGCGCCATACTGAGTATTGCCGGGCATCGTGCCCGTATCCGGCTCCTGCCGCTTCCTGAAAGACTCCGCCCGTGACCTTCCTGCCCCAAGAAGTCATCTCCCGCAAGCGCGATGGCCATGCCCTGACTGCCGAGGAGATCGCCACCTTTATTGCCGGCTTCACCAAGGGCACGGTCTCGCATGCCCAGGCGGCGGCCTTTGCCATGGCGGTCTATTTCCAGGACATGACCATGCCCGAGCGCGTGGCGTTGACGCTGGCCATGCGCGACAGCGGCGACGTGCTCGACTGGTCCGACCTCGATGGTCCCGTGGCCGACAAGCATTCGACAGGCGGCGTCGGCGACAATGTCAGCCTGATGCTGGCGCCGATCCTGGCGGCCATGGGCATTTTCGTGCCGATGATCTCGGGCAGGGGCCTCGGCCATACCGGGGGCACGCTCGACAAGTTCGACGCCATTCCCGGCTACCAGACCCAGCCCGACAATGCCCTGTTCCGCCAGGTCGTGCGCCAGGCCGGCTGCGCCATTATCGGCCAGACCGCCGATCTCGCCCCCGCCGACAAGGCGCTCTATGCCATTCGCGACGTCACCGGCACGGTGGAATCGATCGCCCTGATCACCGCCTCCATTCTCTCCAAGAAGCTGGCGGCGGGACTGGGCGCCCTGGTGCTCGACGTCAAGACCGGCTCGGGCGCCTTCATGCCGACGCTCGATCGCTCGCGCGAGCTGGCGCGCAGCCTGGTGGAAGTGGCCAATGGCGCCGGTCTCAAGACCGGGGCACTGATCACCGACATGAACGAGCCGCTGGCCAGCGCCGCCGGCAATGGCCTCGAAATGCGCAATGCCGTCAATTTTCTCACCGGCCGCCATCAGGATCCGCGCCTCAAGGAAGTGACCCTGTCGCTCTGTGCCGTGCTGGCGGAGATGACCGGTGTGGCCGGCACTGTCGAGGCTGGCCGTCTGCTGGCCGAAGCCGCGCTCAATAGCGGCCGGGCGACCGAGCGCTTTGCCGTCATGGTGCATGCCCTGGGCGGGCCGGGCGACTTTCTGGACAATATGGACGCCTACCTGGCTGCAGCGCCGATCATTCGCGATGTCTTTGCCGAGGGCGATGGCACGATCACCGAGATCGATACGCGGGGCGTCGGCATGGCCGTCGTGGCTCTGGGGGGCGGACGCATCATGCCCACCGATGCCATCGACCACCGCGTCGGCTTTGATCGCCTGGCGGGGCTGGGCGCGACCATCGACGCGCAGCGGCCCATTGCCCGCCTGCATGCGGCCGACGCGGCCAGCGCCGACGACGCCGAACGCCGTATCCGGGCCGCCTATCGGCTGGGCAGCGCCGCGCCGGAAAATCCCCTGATTCCCGACAGCGTGCCCTTTGCCTCCTCGCAGGAGATCTGACCCATGCCCCGCGCCATTCTGTGCATTCTCGACAGCGTCGGCATTGGCGGCGCCCCTGACGCCGCCAAATATGGCGATGTCGGCGCCAATACGTTCGGCCACATTGCCGAATGGGCCCATGCCGGCAAGGCCGACCGCGCCGGCCTGCGCGCCGGACCGCTCAACGTGCCCAATCTCGATGCCCTCGGCATCGGCGCGGCCATCCAGCTCTCGACCGGCACCTTGCCGCCCGGCCTGTCCGCCGCGCCAAAGGGCGGGCGCTTTGGCGTCGGCCGCGAGGTCAGCAATGGCAAGGATACCCCATCGGGCCACTGGGAAATCGCCGGCGTGCCGGTGCCCTTCGACTGGGGCTATTTCCCCCAGACCGAGCCGACCTTTCCGCCCGAGCTGGTGGCCGAATTCGTCAGGCGGGCCGGGCTGCCCGGCATTCTGGGCGACAAGCATGCCTCGGGCACGACCATCATTGCCGAGCTGGGCGAGGAGAGTATCCGCACCGGCAAGCCCATCTGCTACACCTCGATCGATTCGGTATTCCAGATCGCCGCCCATGAGCGCCATTTCGGGCTCGAGCGCCTCTATGAAATCTGCAAGATCGCCTTTGAACTGACCGCGCCGCTGATGATCGGCCGTGTCATTGCCCGGCCCTTCATCGGCGAGGATGCGGCCGGCTTCAGGCGCACCGGCAATCGTCGCGACTTCGCCATCGCCCCGCCCGAGCCGACCCTGCTCGACCGCAACCAGGCCGCCGGGCACCAAGTCTATGCCATCGGCAAGATTTCCGACATCTATGCCGGCCATGGCGTGACCCACAAGATCAAGGGCACCGGCCTCGGCCAGCTCTTCGACAAGACGCTCGAAGCCATGGAAATGGCCGCCGACAGGGCCATGATCATGACCAATTTCGTCGACTTCGACAGCGAATATGGCCACCGCCGCGATGTGCCCGGCTATGCTGCCGCGCTCGAATTCTTCGACAGCCGCCTGCCCGAGATGATTGCCGCCATGCGGCAGGATGACCTTTTGGTGCTCACCGCCGATCATGGCAATGATCCCACCTGGCCGGGCACCGATCACACCCGCGAACAGATCCCCATTCTGGTCTTTTCCCCAAGCCTGGGTGCCGGAGAGATTGGCATTCGCACCACATTCGCCGATATTGGCGAAAGCATAGCCCATTGGCTTGGCCTCAAGCCCGGTCGCCACGGCAAGAGCTTTCTTTAGCAACCCTTCAGCAGCAGGCGATCCCATGACTTCAGCGCGCGGCAATGTCACCGTCATCGATCATCCCTTGATCCAGCACAAGCTGACCATCATGCGCAACAAGGAGACCTCCATTGCCGGTTTCCGCCGGCTGCTGCGCGAGATTGCCCATCTGATGTGCTATGAGGTGACGCGTGACCTCGAGCTCGAAATGATCTCCATCGAGACGCCGATGGCGCAGATGGACAGCCCCACCATCAAGGGCAAGAAGCTGGTCTTCGCCTCGATCCTGCGCGCCGGCAATGGCCTGCTCGACGGCATGCTCGACCTGGTGCCGGCCGCCCGCGTCGCCCATATCGGGCTCTATCGCGACCACGAGACACTGCAGCCGGTGGAATATTACTTCAAGGCGCCGTCCAACCTCGAAGACCGTCTGATCATCGTCGTCGACCCCATGCTCGCCACCGCCAATTCGGCCACTGCCGCCATCGAAAAGCTCAAGGAGCGCGGCGCCAACAATATCCGCTTCCTCTGCCTGCTGGCGGCGCCCGAGGGCGTGGCCCGCTTCACCGAGGCCCATCCCGACGTGCCGGTCTATACCGCCGCCATCGATGAGAAGCTCAATGACAAGGGCTATATCATCCCCGGCCTGGGCGATGCGGGCGACCGCATGTATGGCACCAAGTAGCAGTCTTCACGCGCTGGTCGCGCGCCGGACGGCGCGCGCCACGCGCGAAGTCCTCGCTGCGCTCGTCCACGCCAACTGAGAGTTCAATGCATGGCCAAGCTCGTTCATTCGATGATCCGCGTCCTCGACGAGGCCCGTTCTGTTGATTTCTATAGCAAGGCCTTTGGCCTCAAGATCGCCGATCGCCTGGATTTCGACAGCTTCACCCTCATCTACCTGACCGGAGACGCGGTGGGCTTTGAGCTGGAGCTGACCATCAACAAGGGTCGTACCGAGCCCTATGGCCTGGGCGATGGCTATGGCCATCTGGCAGTGGTCGTCGACGATGTCGATGCCGAGCACGCGCGCTTTTCGGCCGAGGGGCTGACCGTGGGCAAGCTGGTGGATTTCAACAATGGGGACACGCCGGTCGCCCGCTTCTTCTTTGCCACCGAC
>CAXBHD010000226.1:0-5496 GCA_963975335.1 uncultured Devosia sp.
CGCAGGCCGGCTTCCAGATCAGCGAGCCATAGGCAAAGATCCAGACCTCGCGGCCCGCCCGGTCGGGGCCGAGCAGCTCGGCAATGGTGGCGTCATGGTCGGCCTGGGTGGCCGCGCGCATGCCTTCGGGCGGTGGAGGCATCTGCTCGGAGGTCACCGGCGGTTGCAGATAGCCGACATGACGCTCAGTCAGGCGCATCTGTCGCAATTTGCCGGCCATCTGCTTCATTACCCGTTCACTATAGTGATCAAATTAGGCCGCGTCCGGCTTTATTCAACCCCGCCATCGCCATGGCCACCATGCGCTGCTTCGATGCGTTGGGCCACCAGGTCCTGCAGTCGCCACAGATAGCTGTCGTGAATACCCAGTTGCTCCAATTGTTCAATGGTGGCGCGCAGATATTCCGCCATTGAGCCGCGAAATCCGCATGCGGTGGCCAGCACATCGGCGGTGGCCTCCGGCGTCAGCCCGCCAATATAGCGCGTACTCGCACGGTTCATCGCAAATGTCAGCGCCCGCAGTGGGCCGGCGGGCGTCCGGACGCTGATCCAGCGTGCCGGAAACGCGGTGGGCACCATGCTCATCTCGCGGTGAATGAGACTGTCGAGCTGCTCGCGCAGGGTTTCGGGCGGCAGTTGATGGACGACGCCCCGACACTGCCCGCCGCGATCGATCGCCAGCATGAGTCCCGGATTCTCCCGGCTGCCGCGAAAACGATAGTCCCAGCCCAGGGTGAAAGACCGGTGCCAGCCGGGCGCCACCGCGGTGCGTTGTTGCACAAACCGGTAGGGCGGGTTCCAGATCAGCGAGCCATAACAGAAGACCCAGAACGCCTCTGGGGCCGGTCCCGTGGCGAGTATGTGCTCGATCGCGGCATCGTAATCGGCCTCTGTGGCCGCCCGATATCCTTCGATCAGCACCGGCCCGGGATCGGGGATGTCGCGGTGAACCCGGGCAACATGGGCAGCAGTCAATCGGGGCATGCGAGGGGTCGGCATGCTGGCGCTCCGCACTGGCTGGCGTCAGCTGATAAGCTTGCTACCGGCCCCGGTTTTATTCAACCCCGCCATCGCCATGACCACCATGCTTTTTGCGGGCCAAAGGCTGTGGCTCATGCGCCTTGCCGGTCAGCGCGGTTTTCCAGCGCGCCGCCTGGGCCAGCACATTGGCCGGCGCCGTGCCGCCATAGGACTGGCGCGCGGCCACCGAGGCCTCCACGGTCAGCACCTTGTGGATGCGGCTATCGATGCGCGCGTCGACCGCCTTGAAATCCTCGATGGTGAGGCCTTCCAGCCCACAATTCTTCTGCTCGGCCAGGGCGACGACCTGGCCGGTAATGTGATGGGCGTCGCGGAAGGGAATGTTGAGTTCGCGCACCAGCCAGTCGGCAATGTCGGTGGCGGTGGAAAAGCCGGCCATGGCCGAGGCGCGCATGCGCTCGCGGTTGGGCACTAGGTCGGCGATCATGCCGGTCATGGCGGCCAGCGACAGCGACAGGGAATCGAGGGCGTCGAAGGCGACTTCCTTGTCTTCCTGCATGTCCTTGGAATAGGCCAGCGGCAGGCCCTTCATCACCACGATCAGGCTGGTCAGCGCGCCCAGAATGCGGCCGATCTTGGCGCGCACCAGTTCGGCGGCGTCCGGATTGCGCTTTTGCGGCATGATCGAAGAGCCGGTGGTGAACTTGTCGGAAAGGCGGATGAAGCCGAACTGGGCCGAGCTCCAGATCACCATTTCCTCGGCAAAGCGGCTCAGATGCATGGCGCAGATGCTGGCGGCGGCGAGGGTTTCGAGGATGAAGTCGCGGTCGGAAACGGCGTCGAGCGAATTGGCGGTGGGCCGGTCAAAGCCGAGGGCCTGGGCCGTCATGTCGCGATCGATCGGATAGGGCGTGCCGGCCAGGGCCGCCGAGCCGAGCGGGCTTTCGTTGAGCCGCTTGCGGGCGTCGAGCAGCCTTCCGGCGTCGCGACCCAGCATTTCGACATAGGCCAGCAGATGGTGGCCAAAGGTCACCGGCTGGGCATTCTGCAGGTGGGTAAAGCCGGGCATGATGGTCTCGGCCTCCGCTTCGGCCTTGGTGACCAGCGCCAGCTGCAGCGTTGTCACCTGCACCACGAGGGTGTCGATGGTGTCGCGCACATAGAGCTTGAAGTCGGTGGCGACCTGGTCATTGCGCGAGCGCGCCGTATGCAGGCGCCCGGCAGCGTCGCCGATCTTGTCGCGCAGCCGGCTCTCCACATTCATATGAATGTCCTCAAGGGCCCGCGAGAACGTGAAACCGCCGCCCTCGATTTCGGCCAGCACCTCGGTTAGACCGGCAATGATGCTGTCGCGGTCGGCCTGCGTCAGAATGCCCGTCTCGGCGAGCATTGTGGCATGGGCGATCGATCCGGCAATATCCTGGCGGAACAGGCGCTGATCAAAGCCGATCGACGCATTGATTTCCTCCATGATGGCGTCGGGGCCGGTGGCGAACCGTCCGCCCCACATCTTGTTGCTCATCGAATACCTCGGAGACCTGTCATGACCAATATGTCCGCGCCTCGCCCCGGCGCTTCCAGCCGGGTTCGACTGCTGCTCGCGCTGGGGGGTACGGGTTTGGCGGTAGCTATAGCGGCGTGGGTGTGGCTCGGCAATGCCGGGGTCGCCAGCGAATGTCCGGTGCAGCAGGCAGAGGCGGCCGCCATCGATGCGGCCGCGATGGGCGAGCTGGCGGCCCTGAACGGCACGGGCGAGGGGCGTGGCTATGCCAGCCTGGCCTTCAAGGATGAAGCGGGCGCGGACATGACCATTGCCGATTTCAAGGGCCAGGCCCTGCTGGTCAATTTCTGGGCCAGCTGGTGCGTGCCCTGCCGCGAGGAAATGCCGGCGCTCGATGCGCTGGCCACCAAGTATAATTCGGATCGCTTCAGGGTGCTGCCGATCAATCTCGATATCGGTGCCGGCGGGCTCGAAAAGGCGCAGGCCTTTCTCGATGAGAACGGCTTTGCCAATCTGCCGCTTTATGCCGACAATACCTTTGCCGCCTTCGACCGCCTCAAGCAGCAGGCTGTGGCGGTCGGGCTGCCGGCGACGCTGGTGCTGGACGAAAATGGCTGTGAGCTGGCCGTGCTGCAGGGGCCGGCCGAATGGAATACGCCCGATGGCGAAGCGGTGGTCGAGGCGCTGATCGCGCTGGGCGGCTAGAGCGTTTTCAGGAAAAGTGGATACCGGTTTTCCGGTTCGAAAACGCGACCAACAAGACCTTAGAACAATTCACCGCGTCAACGACGCGGTGAATTGTTCTAGACCAGGCGGTCCACATCGGCACCGGTCAGCACCGGCGCCACCACAGCGGCGGGGTCGAACTGGGCGGCCCGCAGCTGCTGTTCGGCCTGGGCATGTTCAAGGCGCAGCCGCAGGTCGGCGACCCTGGCCAGTTCGGCGCCAGGGGGCGTGGCTTCGCGGGCAACGATGCGGTTGATCATGACGGCGGGCCTGACGGCAAGGTCATTGCTCATGGCCGGCCCCCGCGTCAGGCCTGCTTGTCGATCTTGAGGCCCTGGCCGGCGGGCGGTGGTGACAGGGCGGCCTGGGTCAGGGTGGTCAGCAGCTCGTTCTGCATGTCGTGCTGCTTCTTGAGCACGGCCAGCTGCACGCTGTTCTGCGTCGAGGCGGTGTTGATCGCCATCATCTGCGTCGAGAGGTCGGTGTTCACGGCGGACCTCCTTTCCGGTCTGGTCAGGCTGCAACAATAGCGGGCAGTCGTAAACAAAGCCTGCCCGGATCGTCACAGGCGGCGGCCTTTTGTCCGGCTCGGGCTTAACCCGCCGCTAACCCTGTTGCGGCGCAGCTGGCAGCGTTTCACCCTATGCTTACACATGGCGGCTCACTCTGGCGGCATTGAGGGGGGCAGGGGGACGCCATGTTCGCACAAGACATGTTCATTGCGCTGATGCAGGGCATCAGCCTTTTGGCGATGATGGCGATCGCCTTTGGCGTGGTGGAGCGGCAGAACTGGCCGCGTTATCTGCGCTCGGTAGTCCAGGGCGTGGTCTTTGGCGTCGGCGCGATCGCCGCCATTATGGCGCCGGCCCATCTGGGCGTCGGGGTCATGGTGGATGCACGCGGGATCATTATCGGCTTTGCGGCGGCCTTTGGCGGCTGGCCGGCGGCCGTGATGGCCATCAGTATCGGTGCCGGCTATCGGCTGTGGCTGGGCGGCATGGGCGCCATGCCGGGCGCGGCGGGCATCGTGCTGGCCGGCGTGCTGGGCCTGAGCTGGCGCTATTTCCTGCGGCCCCGGAGCCGGGTCGAGGCGCGCCATCTGGTGGTGCTGGGCCTGGTCGTGTCGTGCTATCTGCTGACCGGCATCGGCATGGGCTATGCCAGCCTGTGGGCCCTGCTCAGCCTGATCGGTCCCTATATGGTATCGACATCGGTGGTCGGCGCGGTGCTGCTGGGCCTGTTTGTCGAGCGCGAACTGCGCCAGATCGAGCGCGAGCAGCAATGGAAAATGCGGGCCCTGACCGATCCGCTCACCGCCCTGCCCAATCGGCGCGGTTTCGAGCGCGGCATGGCCGGGCTGCGCACGCCGGATACCTTGTCGGCGCTGATGGCGATCGATCTCGACCACTTCAAGGTGGTCAACGACACCTATGGCCATGCGGCAGGCGACTATGTGCTGCAAAAGGTGGCGATGGCGCTGCGGGGCGCGCTGCGCGACCGTGACCTGCTGTCGCGGCTGGGCGGGGAGGAGCTGGCCGTGCTGCTGCCCGAAACCGATGCGACCCAGGCCCGGCTGATCGGCGAGCGCCTGCGGCGCGCCATTGATCAGATGGAAGTGCTGTGGCAGGGCCAGACCATCCATGTGACCGCCAGCCTGGGCGTTGCCACCGCCCCCGGCACGCTGGCCATGGAAGAGCTGTTCGAACGGGCCGATGCGGCGCTCTATACCGCCAAGCGCAGCGGTCGCAACCGCGTGGTCTTTGCCGGCGAAGCGCCGCTCAATACCGACAATCTGGTGGTCATCGAGCCGGCGGAGCCGGCCATCGAGCGGCGGCAGGCCAGGCCGAAGTCACACGCCGCCTGATCGGCTGGCGGGGGCAGGCTCAGGGCTTTGGCAGATCGCCATGATTGCCGGGCACCCACAGCACGTCCTTGCTGCCATTGCCATTGGCCATGCGCGACAGCACGAAGAGCAGGTCCGAGAGCCGGTTGAGGTAGCGCACGGCCTCCGGATTGGTATCGGGCTCGACCGCCGCCAGTTCCACGGTGATACGCTCGGCGCGCCGGGTTACCGTGCGCGCCACATGCAGCGCCGCCGCCAGCGGCGAGCCGCCGGGCAGAACGAAGCTGTTGAGCGGTTCGAGCGCCTCATTGTACTGGTCGATCTGCTTTTCCAGCGCCTCGGTCTGGACCGGGCGGATGCGCAATGACGGATATTGATCATCGGCGGCATCGGGACCGGGCGTTGCCAGATCGGAGCCGACGTCGAACAGGTCGTTCTGGATGCG
>CAXBHD010000227.1:0-5401 GCA_963975335.1 uncultured Devosia sp.
GAGCCGAAGATCAGGATGGCAAAGAAGATTTCCGACCCCTTGAAGCGCCAGTTGATCAAGGCATAGCCGTTCACCGCGGCGATGAAGATCGAGATGATGGTGCTCGGAATGGTGATCTTGACCGAGTTCCAGAAGCCCGGTGCCAGACCTTCGCAGGTCAGGCCGGTGCAGGCGCTGGTCCAGGCCTTGACCCAGGCATCAAAGCTGGGGGCCGTCGGCAGCGAGAAGATGTTGCCGAAGCGGATTTCCGGCATCGTCTTGAGCGAGGTGGTGAACATCACATAGAGCGGAAACAGGTAGTAGAGCGAGAACATCACCAGGATGGAATAGATGATGATCTTGCGCGGCGTGAAAAACGGCTTTGGTCGGGGGCCACGCGCTTCGACAACGCCGTCAGCTTGCGCCGGCATGGCGCCGGTCATGGTTGAGGTCTGGCTCATGTGCGACGTCCCTTTCCACCAAATTCAAGATAGGCCCAAGGGATCATGATGATGAGCACGGAGAGCAGCATCATGGTTGCAGCGGCAAGGCCCTGGCCAATATTGCCGCCCGAGAACATGTAATTGTAGACGTATTTGGCGGGCACTTCCGAGGAGATGCCGGGGCCGCCATTGGTCAGCGCCACCACAAGATCGTAGAGCCGGACAATGCCCGAGCCGATAATCACCACGGCGGTGACGAGCACGCCGCGCATCATGGGAATGACGATCGAGACATAGGTGCGCCAGGTGGGAATGCCGTCGATGCGCGCGGCCTTCCAGATTTCCTCATCAACGCCGCGCAGGCCGGCCAGCATCAGCACCATGCAGAAACCCGTGCCATGCCAGAGACCGGCAATGAGCAAGGCGAACAGCACCATGCGGGGATTGGCGATCCAGTCGAAGGTGAAATCGGTCCAGCCCAGATTGCGCATGGTCCCCTGCAGGCCCAGGGTCGGATTCATGATCCACTGCCAGACAAGGCCCGTCACGATGAAGGACAGGGCAAAAGGATAGAGCATGATGGTGCGGAAGGCGCTTTCAAAGCGGATCTTCTGGTCAATCAGCACCGCCAGGATGAAGCCGATCACCAGGGTGAAGACCAGCGACATCACGCCATAGGCCAGCAGATTGGTAATCGATACGTTCCATCGCGACGTCGCAAAAAGACGTTCATACTGCTCGACACCGACAAAGCGGCCGGTCGGCAGGAGCTTGGAATTGGTGAACGAGTAATAGATCGTCCAGACCGTGCAGCCGACAAACACGACCAGCACGGTGACCATCATGGGCAGCGCGGCGATCTTGGCGGGCAGGTTGTGGAAGAGGATTCTTTTCAGCAGGCCGGGTCGCTTGACCGTCTCGCCTGCATCCAAGGGAAGGGCAGATTCCGCCATCGATAAATCTCCAAGAGAGGGTGGCCGACCTTGGCGCTCAAGGCCGGCCACCGCTGTCATTTCCGGGAGCGAACTCCCAACTGAGCAGCCAGAAGCTTACTCAGCCGACTCGATGATCGAAGCGTAACGCTCGACGTAATCGTCGACAGTGATGCTGTCGTCGGCAATGAACTCGGTGCTCAGATCCTGGAGCTGCTGCTGGGTGTCGCTGGTAAGGGCGAAGTCACCCGATGGCAGCAGGCCATTGCCGAGCATGCCGAGAGCCTTCTGCATGCAGGGATTGGCGGCAGCCAGATCAATGTCGGTCCGGATGGGCATGGAGCCCTTGACCATGTTGAACTTGAGCTGAGCTTCAGGCGAGATCAGGATGCGGGCCAGATCGGCCTGGGCGTCGAGAACAGCCTGGTCGGTACCTTCAGGCAGCTTGGGGAAGTAGAACGAGTCGCCGCCGCCGGTGAGCTGGTCACCCAGGCCGAGAGCCGGCAGACATTCGTAGTTTTCACCGGGGACGCCGCCGGCCACCTGCAGGTCGCCCTGCAGCCAGTCGCCGTGGATATTGCCGGCCGCAGTGCCTTCCAGCAGCTGGGTGCCGACGTCGCCGAAAGACGGCACCATCATGTCGGGCGAGATGACGGAACGGAGCTGATCGAGGGCTTCGGCAACCTTGCGGAATTCAGGCCCACGCACGGCTTCGACGTCCTTGTCGCGGTTGATGGCCAGCACGAGATCGCTGCCACCGAGGCCGGACATGAGCACGCCGGGAACGCCGGAAATCGGCCAGCCGGTCGCCAGACCGAAGGGCAGGATGCCGGCTTCCTGCAGCGCAGGCCAGGAAGCTACATATTCGTTCCAGTCCTTGGGAACAGGCTGGCCGATCTTTTCGTAGGCAGCGGTGGAGAGCCACAGCCAATCCCAGGAGTGGATGTTGATCGGCAGGCAGTAGAGACCGCCTTCGAAGCGGCAAGGCTCGAGCAGGCTGGCGTCGACGTAGAAGCTTTCGATATCCATGTCGGCAACGACATCGGTCAGATCGCGCATCAGGCCGGCCTGGATGAGTTCCTCGGCGTCACGGCCGGTATTCATCTGGGTGGCGCCCATTGGATCGCCGCCGATGATGCGGCTGATGATGACGGGGTTAGCGCCGGTGCCGGAACCGGCAAGTGCGCTGTCGACCCAGGTATTGCCGGTCTGTTCTTCAAAAACCTTGGCGAATTCGGCGATGGCAGCAGCCTCACCAGCCGACGTCCACCAGTGCGTCACTTCGAGATCCACGGCCATAGCGGCGGTCGAGCCCATCAACGCGGTAGCCATAGCGGCCACCACTGTAAACTTTTTCATCGATTTTCCTCCCAACGATCACTTGGAGCGAAACGCTCCCGCGAAGCCGTCAGCCGCAAGGTTGTCTTCTTGTGAGACATCCCGAGCTGACTGCGTGTAATCGATTGCATCCTCGGCCTCCCGAAATCTCTGCAATCGATTGCATGAGTTTCATACACGACTTGCAGACCTGTCAAGATCGATTTAGACAAATGCGTTGCTGACAGCGGGAGGGGGCGCTGCCAAGCATGGTTTACTCTAAAAAAACGCCTACGATTCAAGACGTTGCACGACTTGCCCAGGTGTCCACAGCGACGGTGAGCCGCGCGCTGTCGCGCCCGGATACGGTGAGTTTGCACAGCCGGGAGCGAATTTCGGAGGCCATTCGTCTGACGGGCTACAGGCTCAACCAGCTGGCCCGCTCGCTGCGCCAGCGGACCGCCCGAACCATCCTGGTCGCGCTGCCCGATATGCGGAATACGTTCTTTTCGAGCATTCTGGATGCCATCGAGCGCGAGGCCTGTCGGCGCAGCTATGGCGTCCTGGTGGTGAACCGAACCGCCAGTGACGGATTCGACCGCCGGCTGCACGACTATTTCCTGTCCAACCGGGCCGACGGGCTGCTGCTGCTGGACGGCTCGGTGGAACTGTCCCAATTGCTGGCACTGGCCGGAGGCCCCTCGCCCGTTCCCCTGGTCATGGCCTGCGAGACCATTGCCGGGGCGCCATTTCATACCGTGAGCACCGACAATGCCTATGCCGCCGAGCTGGCCACACGGCATCTGATCGGGCTGGACCATAGGCGGATCGCCCATATCCGCGGGCCGCAGGCCAATGGGCTGACCTTGGCGCGCGAAACCGGTTTTCGCAATGCCATGGCAGCGAGCGGACTGGTCGTGCGCCCCGAATGGCTGTTCACCGGCGACTTCGAAATGGAGCGCGGCGTCGCGGTTGCCGAGGCGTTCATGGCACTGGCCGAGCGCCCCAGTGCGGTCTTTGCGGCCAATGACGAATCGGCCTTTGGCTTCTTGTCCGGCCTGCGCCGCCATGGCCTGGACTGCCCGCGCGATGTGTCGGTGGTGGGGTTTGACGACCTAGCCGTATCGGCGCATTTCTGGCCGCCCCTGACCACGATGCGCCAGCCCTGCGCCGCGCTGGGCCGACTGGCGGCAGAGGCACTGATCGACCTGATCGAAGGCAAACCGCCAAATCGGGTGCCGCGCCACACCGTGCTCAGCTCGGGCCTGGTGATACGCGGCAGCACGGCGCCGCTGCCAGAAACATCAGCGAAGAGTGTGCCGCAATCGCATTAGCGTCGGGCCATGGTCTTCCCTTTGCGGCAAAATCCGCTACATGGAACAGGTCTGGGTCTGGTCCCGTAGCTCAGCTGGATAGAGCAGCAGCCTTCTAAGCTGTTGGTCGCAGGTTCGAGTCCTGCCGGGATCGCCAGAATTCCATATGAACCAATGCCTTAGGTCAAAGGTGCGGACAAAGCGTCCGCTCACATCTCAGAGCAATTTGTGAAGCACTCCGCACCGCCTGCGCGCCGATTCGGGGCCAGGACGCGCTCTCAGTCTCGGCCGGCCAAAAACCACTTCGGCATGAACCTTCCAGGCGCTCGCGAATTTACCCGCATTACAGGAGGTTCATATGCCAGAAGAAAAGCCCAAGCCCGCCCCGCTCGAAACCGAAGATGGCGCGCAGACCGACGACAATATCGACGATCTCGGCAACAAGACGGATGGTTCAAAGCTTGATCAGCCAGCCGCAGACCCGGCCACGGAGTCCAAGTAACACGTTTCCGGCCTGACCGTGCAATCTGGCGGTCGCTGAGGAAGACGTCGCCGCTGATGCAAGCACGGGCGACGTCCCTGCCCGGATTGCGGCCATTCATGATGCCTGACGGCGAAGTCGGCTGGCCGCTAAAAGTCAAAACCCATTTGCGAGACCGCGGCGGTTTGGCTGGGCTTTGCCGTAGCAGCGACGGCGGGGGCGACTGGTGGCGCCTGTGGTCGCTCAAGCGGCGCAGCTGTCGCCTTGCGCCTGGAGCGGGACGGCGGCGCGGTCACCGTTGGTGCCTCGGGCGCGGTTTCTGGGAGAGCCTGCGGCTTGGGCGCGGGGAGCAATTCGGCCAGCCAGCGCTGCACCGGCGCCAGCTTGCCCGGATGCAGCCGGTAGCGATTTTCGCGACCGGATTTGGTCTCGCTGATCAGGCCGGACTGCTTGAGCACCCGCAGGTGCCGCGAAATGGCCGGACGGCTGATGCGGAAGGCGGCGGCCAGCACATGAACGGGCTGCGGCCCGGCGCGCAGGAGCTCGATCAAGCGACAACGGGTCGGGTCGGCCAGGGCCACAAGAATTGCAATGGGCGGCATATCGTTTCCAGGGCGTTTCCTGTTGCCTAGGTAACGACGAGGTTACTCGTCAAGGGGCCTGACGTATATGCAACCGATTGTTCACCAGATACGTTGCGCAAGGGTTCACGATGTGCCGCGATAGGCCATCGCCAACAATATTCTGGTCACTTCCCTGCGCGAAGGTCGGAACAGGGAGAGACGAATGAAAAAATCTCAGGCAGGCTATTCCTGGTGGAGCCGGGCACAGCGCCCCTATACGCAGGCCGAACTGGTGGCCGATGGGGTCGTGCATATTCTCGGTCTGGTCGGCGCCGCCGTCGCCGGGACCTTTCTGCTCGGCTTTGCCATCATG
>CAXBHD010000228.1:0-5384 GCA_963975335.1 uncultured Devosia sp.
GCCATTTCCCCGACCGGGTGCGCCATGTGCTGGCGCTGGTGCGCGATACGCGGGGCGGCAAGGATTATGACAGCCGCTTCGGCACGCGGATGACCGGGGAAGGCCCCTATGCCACCCTGCTGCGGCAGCGCTTCGACAAGGGCCGCGAGCGCTATGGGCTGGATGGCAAGCTGCCCGGCCTGCGCAATGACCTGTTCGAGCCGCCCAAGCTGGAAAGCGCGCAGATGAGCCTGTTCTAGGCGGATGCCACGGCGACGCCCGGGATGCCAAGGCGGCCGGTGATGAGCTCCAGCACGGCCGGATCGTCATAGCCATCGGCAGAGAGCACCGCGCCGGCGCCACGCAGCGCGGCGTCGTCCAGGCTGGTGCGCAGGCCGATCGTGGCCAGGCCGGCTGCCGTGGCCGAGGCGATGCCCGCGCGCGAATCCTCGAAGCCGACCGAGACGGCGGCGTCCGCGCCGAGCCGCCGCAGCCCTTCGAGATAGGGCAAGGGATGTGGCTTGCCATGCGCCAGCTCGGCACCGATGACCAGAGCCTTGAAGCGGTGGGTGATCCCCAGCCCGTCCAGAATCATCTCGGCATTGGCGCGCGGCGCATTGGTCACGGCGGCCATGGGAATGCCGGTGGCATCGGCCAGATCAAGCAGGGCGAACAGTCCGGGCACCGCATGGATCGCCGTCGCCGCCAGCGCGCGGAACAGGGCCTCCTTGTCATCCAGCACCGCCATGCCCGCATCCGCCGACAGGTCGGGCAGGAATTTGGCGGCGATGGCGCTATTGGCCAGGCCCTGCAGCTCGCGGGCAAAGCGGGCCTTGTCGAACTGATGGCCATAGGGGGCAAAGGCCCGGTTGAAGGCTTCCAGATGCAGCGGATCGGTATCGGCCAGGGTGCCGTCGATATCGAAGAGCAGGGCGGCGCCAGGCGTCGGGGTCATGGGTCAATCCGTTTTGGGGGTTAGTATTGCGCGACCTTGCGGGCGTGGCTGGCCATGAAATCGAGCGAGGCGAGGACGCCGCGCATCGACAGGCGAACCGACTTGCTGACCGTCGTGCCACCGGTCAGCGGCACGGTCATGGTCACGGCATTGCGCCGCTTCATCTGCTCGATCAGCGCCGCCTTGCGCGCGGGATCGGCGACATAATAGCGATTGGTTGTATTGTAGCGCGTTTCCAGGTCGCCGGCGAAGGCATAGATCTCGGTCGGGCCGCCCGCAAAGCTCAGGCGCAGGGGGCGGCTGGGATCGACCGCGACGCCATCGGCGGCCACGGTGATGGCAACATCGAGTTCGCCGGTCAGCCGGTTGCGCATCAAGGTGAGCTGGTAAGCCGGCAGATTGGCGGCGTTGAGCTCCTGGCTGCTGGTGCTGGCAAAGCAGGAGACACCGTAAAAGTCGGTCGCATCCTCATTGATGGCGTCGGGACAGACCGCCAGCCAGTCATGGCGATATTCGCGCCATTCGCCAAAGGGGTGGTGGAAAGGTTCGGCGGCCAACGGCAAAGCCAAGCTCAGCGTCAGGACAAGGGCGGTCGCCAGTCGTGCAATCATCAGTGTGTTTTCCCGGTGCTGCCCCCAGCGCGTCAGCTATAGCAGGCTGCGCCGACGACAACAGCCCGGCATGTTGACTTGATCACCCCAAAAGCGATGCTGGCATGATGTTCGATTCGCCCGTCCAGACCGCACCAGACTATAGCCATGAGGCCGAGCTCAGGGCAAAGGGCGCGCGGATTATTGCGGGGGTCGACGAGGCCGGCCGCGGGCCACTGGCGGGACCGGTGGTCGTGTCGGCGGTGGTGCTGGACCCGGCACGCATTCCGGCCGGGCTCAACGATTCCAAAAAGCTCGGCCAAGAGCAGCGCGAGGCGCTGTTCGAGCAGGTCATGGCCTCGGCGCTCGCCATCAGCGTGGTGGTGGCGCCGCCATCCATCATCCTCACGCGCAATATTCGGGGCGCTACCCTGTGGGCCATGGCCCAGGCGGCCTGCGGCCTGTCGCTCCGGCCGGACCGGGTGCTGATCGACGGGCGTGACGTGCCGATGGGCCTGCCCTGCAGCGGGCTGGCGCTGATCGGCGGGGATGGCCGGAGCGTCTCGATCGCCGCCGCCTCGATCGTCGCCAAGGTGACGCGGGACCGGATGTGCGCGATCATGGATTGCGACGCCCCCGCCTTCGGCTTTGCCGGGCACAAGGGCTATGGCACGGCGCGGCACATGGCAGCGCTGAGCCAGCACGGCCCCTGCCGACACCACCGTGAAGCCTTTGCCCCGGTGGCCGAAGCGCGGCTGCGCCTGCTGGCGCTGGCCGACCTGACCCTGCCGGAAGCGGCCTTAACGTCCTGCTAACCCTTTGAAAAAACGCTCCATTAACCCTGGGGCGCTATAACGGGGCCGTTAGTACTGCGTTAGGGTTAAGTGTATGTTGCGTAACGCGCGTATGGCTTCGGTTGAAGCTGCTGCAGAGGTTCAGCGTCTGCCCATCGACTCCATTCTGGTGGGCGATTGCATCGACCACATGAACGCCCTGCCCGCCGGCTCGGTCGACCTGATCTTTGCCGATCCACCCTATAACCTGCAGCTCGACCAGGGGCTGACCCGCCCCGACCAGAGCAAGGTCGATGCCGTGGACGACGACTGGGACAAGTTCGACAGCTTTGCCCATTACGACAAATTCACCCGCGCCTGGCTGGCCGCGGCGCGCCGGGTGCTCAAGCCCGATGGCGCACTCTGGGTCATCGGCAGCTACCACAATATCTTCCGGGTCGGTTCGGCGCTGCAGGATCTCGACTACTGGATGCTCAATGACGTGATCTGGCGCAAGGCCAATCCGATGCCCAATTTCCGCGGCACGCGCTTTACCAATGCGCATGAAACGCTGATCTGGGCGGCCAGGAGCCAGAAGAGCCGCGTCACCTTCAATTACGAGGCCATGAAGCTGGCCAATGACGATACGCAGATGCGCAGCGACTGGCTGTTTCCCATCTGCACCGGGGCCGAGCGGCTCAAGAATGACGATGACGAAAAGGTGCATCCGACGCAAAAGCCGGAAGCGCTGCTGTTCCGCATCCTCAATGCCACGACCAAGCCGGGCGATGTGGTGCTCGACCCGTTCTTTGGCACGGGCACGACGGGCGCGGTGGCCCGCAAGCTGGGCCGGCATTTCATCGGCATCGAGCGCGAGGAAAGCTATATCAATGCCGCCCTCAAGCGCATTGCGGCGATCCGGCCAGGCGTGTTCGAGGCGCTGCAATCGGTGACGCCCAAGCGCAAGGAAGTGCGCATTCCGTTCGGCTCGCTTATCGAGCAGGGATTAATTGAACCGGGCACGCAACTCTTCGACTTAACGAAACGTTACTTCGCCATGGTTCGTGCAGACGGCTCACTTGTCTCCGGCTCCCATCAAGGTTCGATCCACAAGGTCGGCGCTTTGGTTCAAGGGGCTGAAGCATGCAACGGGTGGACTTTCTGGCACCACGAACAAGCGGGCCGCACAGCCCCGATCGACCTCCTTCGAGCGGATGTGCGGGCGCAACTGGAATTGATGTCTGCCTGATCCTGACCTCCAATCATCAGGCTTGTCACTTCGGCCACCGGTTTGCCCCGGTGGCCTTTTTGTTTGCGCGGCCCACCATTATCGCGATCGATGCTCGCAAAGCGGTGCATAAGCCGGCGGTTACGTACTTCTGTCATACTGGTCTGAAACTCATCGGCTTCCGCTGTCGAAGGAGGCCAATCTTGCGCACGATCATGTTGGACGTTGACGGTGTCTTGGTCAGTGGGCGGCCCCAGGATGGCGCGCATCTGTTCACTGACCTTGAGGTGGATCTCGGCATTTCCCTTGAGGTGCTGCAGCGCGAGTTTTTCAAACCACGCTGGCCGGCAATCGTCACGGGTGAGAAGGCGCTGCTCCCTGAACTCGCCGAGGTCCTGGCGTCAATCGCCCCCAATGTGCGTGCTGAAACCCTGGCCGAATACTGGTTCAGGAACGACTCGCGTATCGATCCGGCCGTGCTTGAGGCGGTGGTCCGGCTTCGCGACGGCGGGGACCGAGTTTACCTGGCGACCAATCAAGAGCATATGCGCGCCAGCTACCTGATGAAGGATATGGGCCTAGCGGCAAACGTAGACGGCATCTTCTATTCAGCCGCGCTGGGGCACCGCAAGCCCGACCCTGCCTTTTTTGCCAAGGCGACAGCAGCCGTTGCGACAAGCCCAGAGACGATTATCCTGATTGATGACACCGAACAGAACGTCATTGGCGCCAGAGCCTTCGGGTGGAAAGCGGTGCATTGGCTGCCGGGCAAGATGTTCATGGAGGAGGTTGAAGCCCTCATTCCATAGGGCATCATGTGTGGCCAAGCCTGCGGCGCGGTCAGCAAACCGCACGATTGATGATTGCCGCTGTCTCCATGACACGCCGATCCGTGCGTTCAGCAGGGATCGGCTGGCATTGCCCGACCTGCGATCTTGCTGTCGCTCTGCGTATCAAGGACATTAACGCAGACATGGCCCAGCGATGAATCCGTCCCAGGTGAAGCCATCGGCACATTCCCGCAATGCCGCATTGCGGATATTTGACCACCGCGCTAGACGACCGGTCTATTCCCCTCTATATGAGCGCCATGACCGAACCCCGCAAAGCCGAACTGACCCGCCAGCGCATCCTTGAGACGGGGCGAAGCCTTGTGCTCAGGGTGGGGTTTACCGGCATGGGGCTGCAGGAGCTGCTCAGTGTGAGCGGCGTGCCCAAGGGATCGTTCTACCATTACTTCGCCTCCAAGGAGGCGTTTGGCTGCGCGCTGCTGGAAGACTATGTCGCCGACTATCTCGGGCGCATGGATGCACTGGTGGCGGCGCCCGCCACGGGGGGCGAGCGGCTGGCGCGCTATTGCCGGGCCTGGCTGAGCAGCCAGGGCGCGCCCTCGATCACCGAGACCTGTCTCGTGGTCAAACTGGCCAGCGAAATCGCCGATCTCTCCGAAGACATGCGGCGCATCCTTGACGCCGGGGTCGGCCAGCTGGTCGGCCGGCTTGAAAGGCTTCTGACCGACGGGGTGGCCGATGGCTCGATCCTGCCGCAAGCCGACCCGGCCCAGGCGGCCCGCCTGCTCTATGGCCAATGGCTGGGCGCGGCAGTCTTGGCCAAGCTGAGCCGCACCCAGCAGCCGCTGCAGGACGCCTTCGACGATACGCGGCGGCGCTTTTTCATCTGAACCATCCGGTCATTTTCATCCAATAACAACAGGAGCTCGCCATGCGTGCAGCCATTTACGACACATTCGGCAATCCCTCGGACGTCACCAAGCTAAGCGAGGCGCCCCAGCCCAAGCCCGGCAAGGGTGAGGTGCGCATCCGCACCATCCTGTCGCCCATCCACAATCATGATCTGTG
>CAXBHD010000229.1:0-5352 GCA_963975335.1 uncultured Devosia sp.
TGACAAGAATGGGGCGGATGGCCATGATGAAGGTCCGGCAATAAGGGAAGTGCCTCTCGATATGGTATTTCCGCGCCCGAGGTCAACTCTTGTGGGTCTGCGCTGTGCATGGCGGCCGAACAGAACATTAGAGGAACGCGCCGAATCGGCTAGACTTGCCGCATGGACACAGTGATTTTCATGCTCGGCGACTGGCCGATTACCCAGACTTTGGCCGCCATTGGCGGCGTCATCCTGCTCGCTTTGCTGATCGGCGGAGTACTGATCGGGGTCATGCGCGCCAGCGCTGCACGGGCCGAGGCTGCCGCCCAGCTGGCGACGGAACAGCTGCGCGCCAACTTTGTGGCCCAGCTCGGCGAGCGCGACAGCCGTATCCATGAGCTCGATCACCAGCTGGCCCAGGAACGCGAGCGCGGCGAGGAACTGCTGGAGATCGAGCGCGAAAAGGCCAGCTCCCTGCGCGCCGACAATGCCGGCCTGCGCGCCAGCATGGCCGAGCAGACCAAGCAATATGAAGAAAATCTCAAGCGCTTCCTTGAGGCGCGCCAGCATATGACCGACGAATTCAAGTCCATTGCCGGCGAAGTGCTCAAGAGCCATAGCGAGACCTTTTCCAAGCAGAACCGCGAGCAGGTCGACGTGCTGCTCAAGCCGCTCAACGAAAAGATCGTCGAATTCCAGGGCGAGCTGCTGCGCGATCGCGCCACGATGGGCGAACAGATCCGCGCCCTGGCCGCCAGCAATCTGCAGATCACCACCGAGGCGCAGAACCTGACCAAGGCGCTCAAGGGCAATTCCCAGACCCAGGGCGCCTGGGGCGAGATGATCCTGTCCACCATTCTCGAGGGCTCGGGCCTGCGCGAGGGCGAGGAATTCATCCCCCAGACCAGCCATACCGCCGAGGATGGCAGCCGCGTCCGCACCGATGTCGAGGTGCTGATGCCCAATAATGACCGGCTGGTCATCGATTCCAAGGTCTCGCTCACGGCCTTCGAGGCCTATGTCAATTGCGAGGACGAGGCCAAGGGGCGGTTCCTGCAGGCCCACATCGTCTCGATCCGCAGCCATATCAAGACGCTGGGCGACAAGACCTATCAGCGCCACGCCCGCAGCAGCCTCGATTACGTCATGATGTTCGTGCCCATCGAATCGGCACTCGCCACGGCCATCCAGGCCGATGCCAAGCTGGTGGAATATGGCATGAGCCAGGGCGTCATGCTGACCACGCCAACGACGCTGATGACCGTCTTGCGCACGGTGCGCAATGTCTGGGACATCGAAAAGCGCCATCGCAATGCCGAGGAAATCGCCAGCCGCGCCGGCGCGCTCTATGACAAGGTCGTCGGCTTTCTGGGCAGTATGGACAAGCTGGACGGCCATCTCGACAAGGCGCGTTCGAGCTTTGATGCCGCGCGCGGCCAGCTTTCCTCCGGCAAGGGCAATGTGGTGCGCCAGGTTGAAATGCTGCGCGAACTGGGCGCCAAGTCCAGTCAGGTCATGCCGCCCGGCTGGGAAGGCAGCGAGGGCCGGCAGGACAGTGCCGAGCCAACGCTGCGTCTGGTCGTGGATGATCCCGGCGACCTGGCCTGATCACGATTGCGCCGCGGTCGAACCCGCGGCTCGTCCTCGCGTTGATCCCCTGCAACCGATTGCAGGAGAGCCGTTTTGTCCGAGCAACCCCATCACCCCGGCAGCTTGCTGCCGCAGGACACCAATTTCGACAATGCCGACCAGCCCGGCATTGCCCAGCCCTATAGCCAGGCCGAAATCGAGGACCTGCTTTATGGCACTGACCGCCCGGCCAGCGAACGCCTCGCCCGGTTGCGCGAATTGCGCGACGAGAGTGCCATCCGCGACAGTGGCGATCGGGGCGAACAGGACCCGGCATCCATGCTCGACGAGCTTGATCGTGCCATCGATGAATTGAGCGCTACCATTGCCAATGCTGATGACGGCGACGCCTATGCCGACCTCAGCCCCGCGGTCGAGCGCGACCCCGACACGCGGCTGGACACGCTGTCGCCCGATGATGAGGAGGCGCGACAGGCCATTCTCGGTGACGATGAGGGCGAAGAGGACGATCTGGCCCCGCTCGACGCGGCCGAATGGGACGATGGCGACGATTTCGACCCGGAGCAGGGTGTCCGCTAGCCATTGCCGGCGGGACGGAAACGGGCGGAAGCCCGCCCATTCTGGTCCTCTGCGCCCATATCGGCGGTTCGGCCAATGTCGGAGGCGCCATAAAGTTCAACGGCCCGGGTCAATTATAGTCGAATGGTTACCGGTGTCTGAATCAGACTAAAGACTTATGGCGCTTCTGTTTTATTGTGCGGCGGAATGTAAATAGGCGGTCGGTGCGTCTTTGTCGCTGCCGGGCCGCTAAGACAGATACAATTGTATCTATTCCGGCAAGAACTTGCTGTAGCTGTCCCATCATCTTGTACCCATACGGCCAGAGGGCCTTGGGGGACGAAGATGCAGAACTATCGCAAAGCCAACGAAACCACTGAACGCAAATTCTTCGTCGTCGAAGAGCGCCGCTTCTTTGACCGGGTCCGGACCGACCGCTCGGCCGGGACGCTGGTCGCCCATTGCCTGGGGCTGGACGGCTCGGCCAGCGATGAATTTGCCGACCGCGTCGTTGAGGCCGGCATTCGCTCGCGCGATGGTCGCGGCGGCTTTGATTTCCTGGCGACCCAGATCGGTGCCTGCGGCTATGGCATCGAGCAATTGCGCCTGTGCTATGCGGCCCTAACCAATGGGGCGACGCCGCTGCCGCTGGCCGCCTGAAGCACTCAAGGCTCAGATCGTGGTCCGTGCCTTGAGGGCCTGGCTCAACGTGCCCTCGTCAAGGTAATCGAGCTCCCCGCCCATCGGCACGCCATGGGCGAGGCGCGTGATCCGGATCCCCGCCCCTGCCAGGCGGTCGGTAATGTAATGGGCGGTGGTCTGGCCCTCCACCGTGGCATTGACCGCCAGCACGATTTCGCTGAACGCGGGCGCCCGGGCAATCAGCTCGTTGATGGTGATATCGTCCGGGCCGATGCCGTCGAGGGGCGAGAGCACGCCACCCAGCACATGGTAACGCACCGCGCCCACGCCGGCCCGTTCCAGCGCCCAGAGATCGGCCACATCCTCCACCACGATCAGCATGCCGCTGTCACGGCGCGGATCCGAGCAGATGGTGCAAGGGCTTACCGTATCGATATTGCCGCAGACTTCGCAGCTGCGCACCGCCACGACGGCGCGGTCCAGCGCCGCCGAAAGCGGGATCATCAGCTGCTCTTTTTTCTTGATCAGCTGCAGCACCGCGCGGCGGGCCGAACGCGGGCCGAGCCCTGGCAGGCGCGCCAGCAGCTGGATCAGTTGCTCGATCTCGGGTCCGCCATTGGCCAAGGGCTGTGACCTAGAAGGGCAGGTTCATGCCGGGAGGGATCGGCAGACCGGCAGTGACCTCTTTCATGCGCTTCTGCATTTCCTCCTCGCTCTTGGCCTTGGCGTCATTATGCGCCGCCACGATCAGGTCCTCGAGCACCTCGACATCGTCTTCCTTGAACAGGCTCGGATCGATCTTGAGGCCCTTGAGCTCACCCTTGCCGCTGAGCGACACGGTGACCATGCCGCCGCCCGAGCGGCCTTCGACAACCAGCGCAGCAAGCTCGGCCTGCATGGCCTCCATCTTGCCTTTCATCTCGCTGGCAGCCTTCATCATGCCCATAATGTCTTTCATTCGTCGTCCTCCTCAGGTGGGGGTGGGGGGGCGTCTTCGGTGATGGCGGCGTCGTCGCGCACCTTCACATTGACCACCTTGGCCCCGGGAAATGTCTCAAGAATGGCCTTGACCAGCGGATCCTCATGCGCAGCGGCGTGATGGGCCTGGACGCGCTGCTCGGTCTCCTGGCGCACGGTCAGCCCTTCGGGGGGCTTGGACGACACCATGATCAGCCAGCGCTCGCCGGTCCAGGCCTGCAGCCGCGCCGAGAGCGTGGCGATAATGCCCGGATCGGTACCATCGAGCAGCGCCACCTCGATACGGCCCTGTTCGAACGAGATCGGCCGCATCGAGCCTTCAAGCGCCAGCTTGACCAGCACATCGCGCTTGGCGCCGGCCAGGGCGATCAGTTCCTTGTAGCTGGCCACCGTGGCCAGGGCCGGCGACACCACGGCCTGGGGTACGACAGGCTGGGACGCCACGGCCTCGGTGGCGATCGGCCGGTGCTGCTCGACCCGCATGGCCGAGGCGCCGCCGGAAGAGCCGCCGGGCGAACCGCTTGTCGAGCCGCGCGGCAGCGGCATCATCGATTGCTGGCTGGGCACCGGGGCCGGCTGATTGGCCAGCTTGGCGATCAGGTCATCGGGGCTCGGCAGGTCGGCGGCATAGGCCAGCCGGATCAGCGCCATCTCGGCGGCCTGCAAGCCATTGCTGGCCCGCGCCACCTCGTCATGGCCCTTGAACAGGATTTGCCAGGCCCGCGTCAGCGCCCGCATCGGCAGCTTGCCGGCCAGTTCGGCGCCGCGCCGCTGCTCATCGGGGGTCAGCGACACGTCATCGGCCGCCGCCGGCACCACTTTGATGCGGGTCACCAAATGGGTGAAATCGGCGAGATCGGCAATCAGCGTCTGCGGGTCGGCGCCCATGTCATAAAGGCTGCGCATCGTCTCGATGGCTTCCCCGATCCGGCCGCCCATCAGCTCCTCGAACAGATCGATGATCCGGGAGCGGTCGCCCAGGCCCAGCATGGCCTTGACCGTTGCCGAAGTTACCATGCCATTGCCGTGGGCGATGGCCTGATCGAGCAGGCTCAGGTTGTCGCGGGCCGAGCCCTCGCCGGCGCGCACGATCATGGCCAGCGCCTCGGGCTCGAAGCCGATGCCTTCCTGGCCCAGGATCGACTGCAGATAGGCCGACATCACCTCGGGCGTGATGCGGCGCAGGTCAAAGCGCATGCAGCGGCTGAGGATCGTCACCGGCACCTTGCGGATTTCGGTGGTGGCAAAGATGAACTTCACATAGGGCGGCGGCTCTTCGAGCGTCTTGAGCAGGCCATTGAAGGCCGCCGTCGAGAGCATGTGCACTTCGTCGATGACATAAACTTTGTAAGGCGCCGAAGAGGGCGCGTATTTGACCGAGTCGATGATCTCGCGGATATCGCCAATGCCGGTATTGCTGGCGGCGTCCATCTCGATGACGTCGACATGACGGCCCTCGATAATGGCGCGGCAATGTTCGCCCTCGACGCTGAGGTCAAGCGTCGGATGGGGGCCGCTGGCATCTTCATAGTTGAAGGCGCGGGCCAGGATACGGGCTGTGGTGGTCTTGCCCACGCCGCGCACGCCGGTGAGCATGAAGGC
>CAXBHD010000230.1:0-5343 GCA_963975335.1 uncultured Devosia sp.
GCTGACCGAAGCCGGCTATGTCGGCGAGGACGTGGAAAACATCATCCTCAAGCTGCTCCAGGCCGCCGACTACAATGTCGAAAAGGCCCAGCGCGGCATCGTCTATATCGACGAAGTCGACAAGATTTCCCGCAAGTCGGACAATCCCTCGATCACCCGCGACGTGTCGGGCGAGGGCGTGCAGCAGGCCCTGCTCAAGATCATGGAAGGCACCGTTGCCTCGGTGCCGCCCCAGGGTGGCCGCAAGCATCCGCAGCAGGAATTCCTGCAGGTGGATACGACCAATATCCTGTTCATCTGCGGCGGCGCCTTTTCGGGTCTCGAAAAGATCATCTCGGCCCGCGGCGAAGGCTCGGGCATCGGCTTCTCGGCCGTGGTCAAGGATCCCAATGACCGTCGCGTCGGCGCGATCCTGGCCGATGTGGCGCCGGAAGATCTGGTGCGTTTCGGCCTGATCCCCGAATTCATCGGCCGTCTGCCGGTGCTGGCAACGCTCGAGGATCTCGACATTGCCGCGCTGATCGAAATCCTGACTTCGCCCAAGAACGCGCTGGTGCGCCAGTACCAGCGGCTGTTCCAGATGGAAGACGTGGAACTGACCTTCAAGGAAGAGGCCCTCAAGGCCATTGCCGAGAAGGCCATCGAGCGCAAGACCGGTGCGCGCGGCCTGCGTTCGATCATGGAAGGCATCCTGCTCGACACCATGTATGATCTGCCCTCGCTCGAAGGCGTCGAGGAAGTGGTGATCTCGGCCGAAGTGGTCAATGGCAAGGATGTGCGTCCGCTCTACATCTATTCGGAACGCAAGAAGGACGACGCGCCGGCAACGGCGTAAGGTCTTTCGCCACCGTGAATTGAAAACGCCGGGCCCTCGGGTCCGGCGTTTCTGTCTCTGTCAGGCGGCTTGCTGCGGCTCTGGCCCGATATAGACCGAGAGCGGGCGGATCAGCCTGCCGGTTTCGGCCTGTTCGCGGGCATGGGCGATCCAGCCGCCGACGCGGCCCATGGCAAAGACGCCGGTAAAGGCCTCGCGCGGAAAGCCCAGCGCCTCGAGCAGCAGGGCGGTATAGAATTCCACATTGGTATCGAGCGGCCGGTCGGGCTTTTTCGCCTTGAGCTGGGCCAGCGCCGAGCCTTCAAGCGCCTCGGCCAAAGCCAGGCGCGCCGGATCGATGGCGCCGGCCTCGGCCAGCAGGCGCACGGCGGCTTTGAGCGCATCGGCACGCGGATCGCGGACGCGGTAGATGCGGTGGCCAAAGCCCATCAGCCGTTCGCCGCGCGCCAGTTCGGCTTCAATCCAGCCCGGGGCCGCCTCGGGTGAGCCGGCGGCGTCGAGCATGTCGAGCACCGGGCCGGGCGCGCCGCCATGCAGCGGGCCCTTGAGGGCGCTGAGCGCGGCCAGCACCGATGAGGTGAGTCCGGCCCGGGTCGAGGCAATGACGCGGGCGGCAAAGGTCGAGGCATTGAGGCCGTGATCGGCGACGGTGACCAGGTAGCGGTCGAGCGCGGCGGCCTGCTGGCTGGTGGGCACAGCGCCGGTCAGCATGGCCAGGATATCGGCGGCATGGCCGCGGGCCGCATCGGGTGCAATGGCATCGAGGCCCTGGCGGCGGCGCAGCAAAGCCGGGATGAAAACGGCCGGCGCGGCGACGAGGCGCAGGGCGCTGTCGCCATCCTCGCCATCGTCGAGCCGGGCGAGCAAGGCCCGCATGGCGTCGACCGGCGGCAGCGCCAGCAGGGCGGGATCGGCAGCGGCGACATGGGCGAAGATTGCGGCCCGGGCGGCGCCCAGAGCCGGTGCCAGATCGGCGGGCAGGGGGAAGAAACCGTCCCAGAGCAAAGCCAGCACATCTTCATAGCGCCGGCTGACCAGGTCATCGAGCGAGATGCCGCGCACGATCAGTCTTCCATTGGCCCCGTCAACATCGGACAATACCGTGTTCGCCGCGACGACGTCTTCAAGTCCGCTATTCATCTTGTTCTCCTGTTCGTGTTGCCCGCCAAACTAGGAAAGTTTAAATTGACGTCAATCTTGACCGATTGGATCAATGTGACGCCATGGACTGGCTCAACGCCACCGAAGCGCTGACCTTGCTGGGGACGCGGCCGCAAACGCTCTATGCCAATGTCAGCCGGGGCCGCATCAAGGCGATGCGCGACCCCAAGGACAGCCGCAAGAGCCTTTATCGCGGCGAGGATGTGCGCCGGCTGGCCAAGCGGGCCGCCGGGCGGCAGCGCCAGGAGACGGTGGCCGCCGAGGCCATCGCCTATGGCGAGCCGATCATGCCCTCGAGCCTGTCCACCATCGAGAATGGCCGTCTGCTCTATCGCGGCCAGGACGCGGTCGTGCTGTCGGAAAGGGCGACGCTCGAGGATATTGCCGCGCTGCTCTGGGAGGCCGAGCCGTTTCAGCTGCCGGCCCGCTCGCGCGCCATCATCCCCTCGATCCAGGCCGCCTTTGTCGCCCTGGCCGAGCGCGCCGCCCAGGACGCGCCCAGCATTGGCCGGTCCGAACTGATCCTGCGGCTCGAGGCCATGTCGGTGCTCGGCACGCTGGCCAGCAGTCTGGTGGGCGGGCGATCGGCAACCGATCCGTTACATGTCGCGCTGGCGCTGGCCTGGGACCGGCCGGGCGCGGCCGATATCATCCGGCGCGCCCTGGTGCTGCTGGCCGATCACGAGCTCAATGCCTCCACCTTTGCCACGCGGGTGACGGTCTCGACGGGAGCGGCGCTGTCGGCCGGGGTGCTGGCCGGCATGGCAGCGCTGAGCGGGCCGCTGCATGGTGGCGCCGCCGCGGCGGCCCAGGCGCTGGCCGGGCAGGCGCGAACCATGGGGGCCGAGGCGGCCGTGCTGGCCTGGCTGGGGCAGGGCCTGCCCGTACCGGCCTTTGGCCACCGGCTCTATCGCGATGGCGATATCCGCGCCGCGGCTCTGTTCGGCCAGTTCACCCCGCCCGAGCATTATGCGGCCCTGCATGCCGCGGCCCACAGGGTTACCGGCGAGCGCGCCAATATCGATTTTGCCCTGGCGGCGCTGACCGAGGCCCATGCGCTGCCCGCCGAGGCGCCCTTGGTGCTGTTCATGCTGGCGCGCTGCGTCGGCTGGCTGGCCCATGGCCTCGAACAGGCCCGGCAGGGCCAGCTGATCCGGCCGCGGGCGCATTATGTCGGGGCCGGGGTCGAGCGCTAGCCGGCCGGCTAGATGCCCTGGACGCGGGTTTCCACGCCCATGCGCTGGCTCTGGCGCGGCATGATCTGCCGGCCGAACAGGCTCGCCGCCAGATCGACCAGCAGGCGCGCGCTCATGCCGGCATTGTCCAGATAGGGGTTGAGCTCGACAATATCGAGCGAGCCCATGGCGCCGCTGTCATGGATCATTTCCATCACCAGATGCGCCTCGCGAAAGCTCAGGCCCCCCGCCACCGGGGTGCCGGCGCCGGGGGCGATGGCCGGGTCGATGACATCGACATCCAGACTCACATGCAGGTGGCCCTTGGCCGCCTCGACCCGCGCCAGCACGTCGCGCATCAGGGCGACGACGCCGGTCTCGTCGATATCGCGCATGTCGATGACGGCGACGCCGCGCGCCTCGAGCAGGGCGCGTTCGGGCCGGTCGACGGAACGGGCACCGAACACCGTCACCTGGCGCGGATCGACCGCGCCGCGCCAGGGGCCGGCAAAGTCGGGGCCGAAATCGGGCTCGCCGCAGAGCAAAGCCAGCGGCATGCCGTGGATATTGCCGGTTTCCGAGGTGGCCGGGGTGTTGAAATCGCCATGCGCATCGACCCAGAGCACAAAGAGCGGCCTGCCAATGGCCGCGCAGTGCTGCGCCACGCCGGCCAGCGTGCCCATGGACAGGCTATGGTCGCCGCCGAGAAAAACCGGCAGGCGGCCGTCCTGCAGGGTCTGCAGGGCCCTGGCGCTGCTGGCTTTGGCCATGGCCAGCACGGCGGCCTGGCGATGGGTTGCCGATTGCCAGGTCTGGCTGGGCCCGGCCGGCGCGCCGGCATCGAGGTCGCCGCGGTCGATGACGGTGTGGCCCAGGCCGGCCAGCACCTCGACCAGGCCGGCAATGCGCAGCGCTTCGGGCCCCATGACACAGCCGCGCCGCGAGGCGCCGGCATCGCAGGCAATGCCGAACAGGTCGATGGCAAAAATGGTTGGCTGGGGCATGGGGCAATCCTCGGGGGCCGGGGCGGCGGCGCCGCCCGAATGCAGGATTCGGCCGTGGCGCCACTATGCCGGAGCCGGCCCTGCCGCGGCCAGCGGCTTTGGCGGGTTATCCGCATCGCTGCCATCCGGTCGCCATGCCCCCTGGCATCTGGCGGGCGGCGACCCCAAATAGTGGGGGACAAAGCAGGCCATGTGCTGTCGAGCGCATCCGTCCTGCAGCCAAGGCACACGGCTGTTTCCGGCATCATGCGCATATGTTGTGTGCACGCTTGCGTTAACCGTCACTTTTGTGGGCATGTTGACTTGCAGCGGCTACAGATGGCCCTATTTATTAACCGGAATCAGCCCAGACTTGTTGTTTGTAGCTGTCTAATAAGGGCGCGCACCTCTCTCCCTCCTGCCGCGTGCCCCGGAAAGGATACGAGATGACTGATGTCATTCCCACAGGCGGCGAAGCCAGCCGGGATCGCGTTTACCCCGTTCTTCCGCTGCGCGATATCGTCGTTTTTCCCGGCATGATCGTGCCGCTATTCGTGGGGCGCGAAAAGTCGGTCAAGGCGCTCGAAGAGGTCATGCGCGACGACAAGCATATTCTTGTCGTGACCCAGAAGAACGCCCAGGACGATGATCCGGCACCCGACCAGATTTACGAAACCGGCACCATTGCCACGGTGCTGCAGCTGCTCAAGCTGCCCGACGGCACCGTCAAGGTGCTGGTCGAGGGCCTGCATCGCGCGACCATCGACCGCTACCTGCAGACGCAGGATTATTTCGAGGCCGAGGCCTCGGTGCTCCCCGAGCCGGCGGAAGATCCCGTCGAGATCGAGGCGCTGTCGCGCTCGGCTTTGGCCGAGTTCGAAAACTATGTGAAGCTCAACAAGAAGATCTCGGCCGAGGTCGTCGCTGCCGTCGGGCAGATCGACAACCCGTCCAAGCTGGCCGACACGATTTCGAGCCATCTGGTGATCAAGATCGGCGAAAAGGAAGATCTGCTGGCCAGCGTGTCGGTGATCGACCGGTTCGGCAAGATCCTGGGCCTGATGGAAGGCGAGATCGGCGTTCTGCAGGTCGAAAAGCGCATCCGCAGCCGCGTCAAGCGGCAGATGGAAAAGACGCAGCGCGAATACTACCTCAACGAGCAGATGAAGGCGATCCAGAAGGAACTGGG
>CAXBHD010000231.1:0-5308 GCA_963975335.1 uncultured Devosia sp.
ACGATATCGGCATCCCCCTGCTCCCCGGCATTGCCACGCCGAGTGAGGCAATGACGGCGTCAGAGCGGGGCTATGGCTTTCTCAAGTTCTTCCCGGCCGAGGCCAATGGTGGTGCGCCGGTGCTCAAGGCCTTTGCCTCGCCGCTCTCGGACATTACCTTCTGCCCCACAGGTGGCATCGATGCGGCCAAGGCCAAGGTCTATCTGGGTCTGCCCAATGTGATCTGCGTGGGCGGCAGCTGGATCATGCCAGCCGATGCGCTGGCCTCCAACGATTGGGGCCGGATTGAAGCGCTGGCGCGCGAAGCCAGCCAGTTGCGCGGCTAAGCCCACTTGGCTGATGCGGGCCGGTCGGTGATGCGCTGCGGGGGCAGCCTCCATTGTCTCATCACGTCGGCAGCATTTTTCGTCGCACTGGGCTGCCCTGTCCGGGCGGATGTGGTCCATGTCGCTGTTGCGGCCAACTTCACCGCCGTGGCCGAGCAATTGGCGCGCCTGTTCACGGCAGAAACCGGCCACGAGGCGATCTACAGCTTCGGCGCCACCGGTCTGCTCTTTACTCAGATCAGCCAGGGCGCGCCCTTCGCGGTGTTGCTGGCTGCCGATGACGAGCGCCCCGCACGCGCGGTCAGCGCGGGGCTGGCGGTGGATGGGACAGTGTTCACCTATGCCATCGGTGGATTGGCGCTCTACAGCACAAGTCTGGAATTGGGTGACGGCGAGGCCGCGCTGAGGTCCGACGCGTTCGACAAGCTGGCCATCGCCGATCCCGAGACCGCGCCCTATGGCCGCGCTGCCCTGGAAACACTGACCGCGCTGGGCCTGTCCGAGACAATCACCTCCAGGCTGGTTGTGGGCGAGAATATTTCCCAGACGCTGCAGTTCATCGAGAGCGGCAATGCCGAACTCGGTTTTGTCGCGGCAAGCCAGATCGTCGGCAAGTCAAACGTCTGGCCGGTTCCCGCCGCTTTGCATGTGCCGATCCGGCAGGATGCGGTGCTGCTGAAAGCGGGCGAGGCCAATGCCGCCGCCATGGCCTATCTGCAATTCCTGCGCGGCGACGCCGCCAAGGCCGTGATAGAAGCGGGGGGATATCGGGTGGAATGACGGACGGGACGGATGGACTTTGAGGAGATCTGGACACCCGTCGGCCTGACCTTGAGCCTGGCGGTCATCAATACGCTGATCCTGCTGCTGGCGGGGACCCCCATCGCCTGGTGGCTGGCGCGCAGCCCCAGTCGCTATCGCGAACTGGTCGGCGCCCTTGTCGCCATGCCCCTGGTGCTGCCGCCCACCGTGCTCGGTTTTTATCTGCTGATTGCCCTGGGCCCCAGTGGTCCGGGCGGCTGGATCGCCGGCCTATGGGGCGGGCGGACGCTGGCCTTTTCATTCACCGGGCTTGTCATCGGATCGTTCTTCTACTCGCTGCCCTTTATGGTGCAGCCGCTGCGCAATGGCTTTGGTGCCATTGGCAGTGAACTGCTCGACGCGGCCTCGAGCCTGGGGACCAGCCCATGGCAGCGGTTCTGGCAGGTCGCCCTGCCGCTGGCGCGACCCGCCTATATTACCGGCGCGGTGATGACCTTTGCGCATACAGTGGGCGAGTTCGGGGTGGTGCTGATGATCGGCGGCAATATACCGGGCCAAACCAAGGTGGTGGCCATTGCGCTCTATGACTATGTCGAGCGTCTGCAATGGGCCGAGGCCCATATGCTCTCGCTGGGCATGGTGCTGTTCGCCTTTGTCGTGGTGTCGATCATGCTGATCATCGATCGCCGCGTCACTGTGCCAATGCCTTAGGATTCCGCCGCGCCAACGGCCTTGAGCATCGCCTTGGTGATTGACTGGTCGCGCTCGAAATAGTCGCTCCAGGGATCAGATGCCTTGGCCCGCTCGGCGGCAATAGCCAACGAGAACTGGTTGGCGGCGGTAACGTCCGCCAATTCCTGCCAGGTTACCGGCACGGCGGCCGGGGCGCCCTCGCGCGAGCGGCTGGACCAGGGCGCAATGGCGGTCGAGCCGCGCTCATTGCGCAGATAGTCGATAAAGAGCTTACCCTTGCGCTTGGCCTTGCTCATGGTGGCGACAAACCGGTCGGGCTGGTGCTTGGCCAGCAGCTGGGCAACCGCCTTGCAGAAGGCCTTGACCTCGGGCCATTCGGCCCTGGGGGTCAGTGGCGCGATCACATGCACGCCCTTGCCGCCGCTGACCAGGGGATAGCTCTTGAGGCCGAGGGCGTCGAGGGTATCGCGAATGTCGGTGGCCGCTGCCCGAACGTCGGCAAAGCCCAGGCCCTCGTCAGGGTCGATATCGAAGATGATGCGCTCGGGCTTTTCCACGTCGGCGGTGCGGGAGCCCCAGATGTGCCATTCAAGCACATTCATCTGCGTGCCGGCGATGAGGCCAGCCAGGTCATCGAGATAGAAATAGTCTTCCTTGCTGCCGTCCTTTTCGGTGATCAGTAGCGATTTAAGGCCATCGGGAAAGCCGCCGGTGTCGTGCTTCTGGAAAAAGCAGTATTTGCTGCGGCCCTGCGGGCAGCGCAGCAGGCTGAGAGGCCGGTTGGCGAGATAGGGCAGCATGCGCTCGGCGACGGCAGCATAATAGGCCACCAGGCCTGCCTTGGTGACGCCCTGGCCGGGATATACCACCCGGTCCGGGCTGGTCAGCTTGATGCCGGCAGCTTCGGCAGCGGCCATGCCGGCCTTGTCGGTGAGCGCGCCGGCACTGGCCTTGCCCTTGGGCCCGGGCTTGGCTGCGGAGGCGGGATTGGCACGACTATCCTGGTCCACGGGCTGCTCCAGCATCACCTCACCGGCGGCTTTATCTTCGCGCAGGCCGAGAAAGGATGGATGGCGCAGGATGCCGTCGGGAGTGAATTCGGCAAAGCCGATTTCAGCGACCAGTTCGGGCGTGACCCAATGGGCTGTGCGGGCGATGGGCTTAGGGACGTCGACAAAGGGACTGGTCTTGCGGGAGCGCGCGTCGAGCTCGGCCTGTAGCGCGTCCGCCTGGTCGACGGAAAAGCCAGTGCCGACGCGACCGCGGTAAATCAGCTTGTTGTCTTCCCAGGTGCCGAGCAGCAGGGAGGCAAAGGACTTCTTCTTTGCCGAAGGGGACCAGCCGGCGATGACGAATTCCTGGCGCCTGCTCGCCTTGATCTTGAGCCAGCTCCTGGTCCGCTCGCTGCGATAGGGCGCATCGGCCTGCTTGGCGATGATGCCCTCATGACCTTCGGCACTGATGGCGTCGAATACCTTCTGGCCATTGCCGGTCACATGGGCAGAGAATTGCACCAGCGAGGAGCCATCGATTTTGCCGAGCAGCTTTTCGAGCCTGGCCTTTCGCTCCGTCAGCTTGAGCTTGGTCAGGTCCTTGCCATCCAGCTCCAGCAGGTCGAAGGCGAAGAAGGTGAGGGGACCGCCATTGGAAAGATGGTCCTTGAGCGTGGAAAAGTCCGTGCGTCCCTTGGCATCAAAGGCGCAGAGTTCGCCATCGATCAGCGCGCTGCCCTTGGTGATGCGGCTGAGTGGGGGCACTATGGCGGCAAACTGCTCGGTCCAATCCTTGCCAGTGCGGGTATAGAGGCGGACCTGATCGCCAGCGATGGCGGCCTGGCAGCGATAGCCGTCATATTTCATTTCGAAGACCCAGTCCGTGCCGGTGGGCACGTCATTGACCAGGGTCGCGAGCTGGGGTGGTCGGAAATCGGGCAGGGCGAGCTTTTTCGATCTGCCTTTCGGCTCGGCCGGAATCGGATTGTCCACGGCCTTGTCAGGATCGGAATGCCAGACGGCGTCGGCTTTGGTCGCAGACGATTTCTTGGGCTTGAGCCCCTTGGCGATGGCGTCCATGTCCCGGCCGGTGGTTACGGAAGTGGTAAAGCCGGTGACAAGGGTATCCGCATCCCTGGCAAAATCATCCTTGTGCTTGATCAGCAGCCAGTTCTCACGCGCCGGCCCGGATTTGCGCTTGGTGTCACGGCCCTTCATATGCACCAGCACCCATTCGCCCTGCATGCGCTGACCGTGCAGCCGCATCTTGAGATCGCCGCCCGCAAGGCCTTCATGCGGATCGCCGATGGGCTCCCAGGTGCCCTGGTCCCACAGCATCACCGTGCCGCCACCATACTCATTCTGGGGGATCGTGCCTTCAAAATTGCCATAGTCGAGGGGGTGGTCCTCGACGCGCACCGCAAGGCGTTTGTCGGCAGGATTGTCCGACGGGCCCCTGGTCACGGCCCAGCTCTTGAGCACGCCATCGAGCTCGATGCGAAAATCAAAATGCAGACGCGTTGCGTCATGCTTCTGCACCACGAAGCGGTTGCCGGCGCCCGGACCGGACTGCCGGCCCGAGGGCTCCTGCGTCTTGGTGAAGTCGCGCTTGGCGTGGTAGTCCTTGAGCAGGGTTTCGGCTTTGCTGGCCATGGCCTAGCTGGCCTTCTTGCGCGGCGCGGTCTTGGTCGAGGGTTTCTTGGCGGCGGTCTTTTTGGCTGAAGCCGCCTTGGACCCACCGCTGCCCTCAAGGCTTGATTTAAGCGCGGCCATCAGATCAACGACATTGGAGCCGCTGGGGCGGCTTTCGGCCGGTTCATCCTTGGTGGAGACGGTCTTGCCTTTGGATTTGAGCTTGGTGGCGATCAGCTCGCGCAAGGCTGCCTGATAATGGTCCTTGAAGACGCCGGCATCAAATTTGGCGGTCTTTTTTTCGATCAGGGCGGTGGCCACTTCAAGCAGGTCTGCATCGGCCTTCTTGGCCGAGATTTCGGCAAAGAAGGGGTCCGACTTGCGGATCTCTTCCTCGTAATGCAGCGTTTCCAGCAGCAGGCCGGTGCCGGTCGGCTTGATGGCGACGAGATATTCCTTGCCGCGCAACGCCAGCTGGCCCAGCCCCACCTTTTCGGACTGGCGCAAGGCATCGCGGATGACGCGGAAGGCGTCTTCGGCCAGTTCATCGGCGGGGACGACGAAATAGGGCTTGTCGTAATAGATCGGGTCAATCTCGCAGGCACCGACGAACTGGGTCAGTTCCAGGGTCTTGCGGGTATCGAGCTTGACCGCATCGATCTCCTCATTGGTGAGCAGGACATAGTCGCCCTTTTCATATTCGAAACCCTTCATGATCTCGTCCTTGTCGACCGGTCCGACCCCGGCAACCACCTTTTCATAATTGATGGGTTTGCCGGTGGGCTCATGGATCTGCCGGAAGCTCGGCTTGGCGTTGGACTTGGTGGCGGTATAAAGTTCAACAGCGATCGAAACGAGTGAAAGACGCAACTGGCCTTTCCAGACGGGGCGTGACGCGGGCAT
>CAXBHD010000232.1:0-5297 GCA_963975335.1 uncultured Devosia sp.
TGACCTGCTCGATCTGCGAACACCCTTTCGAGCCCGAGGACATGGCCTGGTGCCCGGCCTATGCGGCGCCAATCTGCTCGCTGTGCTGTTCGCTCGATGCGCGTTGCCATGACATGTGCAAGCCACATGCGCATATCCGCGCCCAGACCCATGCGGTTGCCGCCAGCATCCTGCCCGAATGGGCCATCGAAAAGCTGCAGACCAGGCTGGGGCGCTATGGCATTGCCATGGCCATCGCGGTGACCCTGCTGGGAGCGGCGCTGTGGCTCATCTACTATTTCGCGGCCGGATCGGCGCCGCATACGGCCGAGGTCGTGGGCGGTACGCTGGCGGTCGTGTTCTTCGTGTTTGCGGTCACGGCCGGGATCATCACCTGGTTCCTGGTGCTGGCGCATGACAGCCGGCTGGTGGCCGAGGAGGAGAGCTCGCGGCAGAACACGCTGCTGCTCAAGGAAATCGATGCGCATTCGCGCACCGATGCGGCGCTGCAGCGGGCCAAGGAAAAGGCCGAAGCCGCCAACCAGGCCAAGAGCCGCTATGTGGTGGGGCTGAGCCATGAGCTGCGCACGCCGCTCAATGCGGTGATGGGCTATGCGCAAGTGCTCGAGCGCGATGCCGGTCTGCCGGAGAACCGGCGTGGCTCGGTGCAGATCATCCGACGCAGTGCCGAGCACCTGTCAGGGCTCATCGACGGGCTGCTCGACATTTCCAAGATCGAGGCGGGGCGGCTGCAGGTTTATGCCAACGAGATCAATATCCAGGATTTTCTCGACCAGATCGTGGACATGTTTCGTCTGCAGGCACAGGCCAAGGGCCTTGAATTCCGGCATAGCCGGGCGCCCGGATTGCCGCTTTTCGTGCGCACGGATGAAAAGCGGCTGCGCCAGATCCTGGTCAACCTGCTCTCGAATGCCATCAAGTTCACCAGCGCCGGCCATGTCCGCTTTGCGGTGGAATATCGCAATCAGGTCGCCAATTTCATCGTCGAGGACAGCGGCAGCGGCATTGGTCCGGCGGATATCGAGCATGTGTTCGAGCCCTTCGTGCGCGGCGAGGCGGAACGCAACCGCTTCGTGCCGGGGCTGGGCCTGGGGCTGACCATTACCAAGCTGCTGACCGAAACGCTGGGCGGCGAGATCACCCTGACCAGTACGCTGGGGGTGGGGACGCGGTTCCAGGCACGGCTGATGCTGAGCAAGGTGGAGCGGACACAGGCGATCAGCGCCGACATCCGTCGCGTGGTCGGCTATAAGGGGCCCGCTCGTACGATCATGGTGGTGGACGACAATGAGGATCATCGCGATCTGATGCGCGAAATGCTGGCGCCGCTTGGCTTTGCCGTGTTTTCCGTGGCGGATGGGCAAGCCTGTCTGCAGGCCTTGGATAGGGAGCAGCCCGATCTGTATTTTCTGGATATCCGCATGCCCGGCATGAGCGGCTGGACCTTGCTGGAGGCGTTGCGGGAGCGCGGCGTCACCGCGCCCATCGTCATGCTGTCGGCCAATATCGGCGATGGTGCCGCGCCGACCAATACCGATACCGGGCATGCCGATACGCTGGCAAAGCCGTTTGACCTCAACCAATTGCTGGACAAGCTGGCCACCCAGCTGAAGCTGGAATGGGACTATGTCACGCCCGCCGCGGGCAAGCAGCCGGCCAAGCTTCGTTCACCCGGAGGCGAGCATTTGCGCGAGCTGGTGAGCCTGGGACAGATCGGGCATGTGCGCGGCATCGAGGCCAAGCTGGTGGAGCTGGCCGGCGTGGCGGCCAACCGGCCGCTGGTGGATGCGCTGCGCCAGCATGTGGCGGCATTCGACTTTGACGGCTATGCCGAACTCATCGAACGGGTGAGCCATGAGCCGGATTGAGAAGGACCAGGACATTGTGCTGCTGGTGGATGATTCCCCGGAATCCCTGGGGTTTCTGACCGCGGCGCTGGAGCAGGCGGGGGTGACCGTCCTGGTGGCGCGCAGTGGCGAGGCAGCATTGGGCATTGCCCTGCGGGTGGCGCCGGACATCGTGCTGATGGACGCGGTCATGCCCGGTCTTGACGGGTTCGAAACCTGTCGGCGGCTCAAGGCCATGGCGACGCTGACCCATGTGCCGGTCATCTTCATGACGGGCCTGACCGAAACCGAGCATATCGTGCATGCGCTGGAAAGCGGCGGCGTCGATTATCTGTCCAAGCCGATCAATGTTGACGAACTCCGGGCGCGGATCCGGGTGCATCTGGCCAATGCAAGGCGGGCGCAGAGCGCGCGCATTGCACTTGATGCCGCCGGGCGTCACCTGGTGGCCTTCGGCAGCAATGGCTCGGTACTCTGGTCAACGCCGCAGAGCACGCGGCTGCTCGAGCAGTCCGGCGTGGATGTGCAGGGGGCGGGCGACATGGCCGAGCGGTTCCTGGCCTGGCGCGCGCAACGCGGCGGCGATCTGGCGCCGGGCAGCGGCTTCGAGCTGCGGCTCGCCGGTGCGCCGGAGCTGCAATATGCGTTTCTGGGCGTGGTGGGGGGCGACGAATATCTGTTCCGGCTGGCACGGGCCCAGGCAGAGGGGCAGGAAGAGGTGCTGCGGCAGCACTTTGGCCTGACCCTGCGGGAAAGCGACGTGCTGCTCTGGATTGCCCGCGGCAAGTCAAACCGCGATATCGGCGAGATACTGGGGCTCAGTCCCCGGACGGTGAACAAGCATCTCGAGCAGGTCTATACCAAGCTGGGAGTCGAGAACCGCGCTTCTGCCGCGATCAAGGCGATCCAGGCCTTGCAGGCGCTGTTTGAGCTCTAGCCGCCGCGGCCGGTCCTGAGCCGATCGCGCCCCTCGATCACAGATTCTCAGCGCTGGAACCCTTGCCGGCAACACCCGTTGTTCGAGCAACCCCTGAGGCCAACACGGCCCGGGAGACGGTTTTGGCTTCCGACAATGAAGCCATCCGGTCGGTGGGCGCTGCAAAGGCTGACGCTCCTTTGGGGCGTCCCCGGTTGGGCGCGAGGCTTCGGCTTCGCGCCCTTTCTGTTTTCCGGCTATTGTGCCGCTGCGAGACTAATTCTTGAGCGCTGTGGCGCTATTTTATGCATTTTGTAAAATTGTCCTATTTGTAGGCGAATTTTGTTGCGTGCCGGCCATGGGTAGGCTTGTCTTGCGGCACATTCACGCTGGGGACGTCCAAAATGCGCATGCACAGGCTTATCGCCACTTCCTTCCTTGTTGCCCTGGCCGGGCTGTCCACCCTGCCTGCCATGGCGCAAACTGCAATCAAGTTCACGCTGGACTGGAAATATGAGGGGCCGGCCGCCGGTTTTCTGCTGGCGCTGGACAAGGGATATTTCAAGGAAGAGGGGCTCGATGTCACCATCGACAGCGGCAATGGCTCGGTCGAAGCTATTCCGCGCGTCGCGACAGGTGCCTATCAAATGGGCTTTGGCGACATCAATTCGGTGATCAAGTTTCTCGACGAGGATCCCAGCCAGCCGGTCAAGGCCGTCATGATGGTCTATGAAAAGCCGGTCTTTGCCGTGGTCGGCCGCAAGTCGCTCGGCGTCACCGAAGATCCCAAATCTCTCGAGGGCAAGACGCTCGGCGCGCCGCCACCGGATGGCGCCTTTGCGCAGTGGCCAGCCTTTGTCGAGGCCGCCGGAATCGACACGTCAGGGATTACGCTGGAATCGATCGGCTTTCCGGTGCGTGAGCCGATGCTGGCATCGGGGGATGTCGATGGCGTGTTCGGTTTCGCATTCTCGGTCATCCTCAACCTCAAGGCCAATGGCGTGCCGGACGAGGACATTGCCACCATCCTGTTCGCCGATAACGGGCTGAACCTCTATGGCAATGCCGTGCTGGTCAACGAGGCCTTTGCCGAGGAAAATCCAGAGGCGGTCAAGGGTTTCCTCCGCGCCCTGATCAAGGGCTTTTCCGACGCGGTCGCCGATCCGGCTGCCGGCGTGGAGGCGGTGCTGGCGCGCAATGAAACGCTCAATAGCGAGATCGAGCTGGAACGTCTGGGCATGGCCAATGCCATGAATATCAAGACGCCCTATGTGATCGAGAACGGCTTCGGCGATGTCGACATGGATCGGCTCGCCGCGTCGATCGACACGCTCAAGGTTTCCATGGGGCTGACGGGTGCGGTTGCCGCTGCGGAAGTGTTCGACGCGCAGTATCTGCCGCCGGCCTCCGAACGCATGCTGCCATAATCAGCAAGAAGCCGGTCCGGGCGGCGTCGCCCGGGCCACCCATGCAGCTGGAGGCAGGATGGCTCTCGTCAGTATCGATAATGTGGATATGCGCTATGGCGCTCCGGGCGGCACACTGGCCGTCAGCGGGCTCAATATGCGGATCGAGCGGGGCGACTTCGTCGCGGTGGTGGGGCCGTCCGGTTGCGGTAAATCCACGCTGATGAAGCTGGTAACCGGGCTGCATATTCCCCAGCAGGGGACGGTCATCGTGGCCGGCAGCCAGGTCACCAAGCCGGTGTCGATTGTCGGCATGGCCTTCCAGAACCCGACCATGCTGCCCTGGCGGACGACGCTGGACAATATCCTGCTGCCGCTCGAGATCGTCGAGAAGCACCGCCACAGGCTGCGGGCCAACAAGGCCGAATATGTCGCCAAGGCCGAGCGCCTGCTCGAAACGGTCGGGCTCAAGGGGTTCGGCGACAAGTTTCCCTGGCAATTGTCGGGTGGCATGCAGCAGCGCGCCAATCTGTGCCGGGCGCTGATCCACGAGCCCGAACTGCTGATGCTGGACGAGCCCTTCGGGGCGCTCGATGCCTTTACCCGCGAGGAGCTGTGGTGCGTTATCCGTGACCTGCATGCGGCACAGGATGTGACCATCGTGCTGGTGACGCATGATCTGCGCGAGTCGGTGTTTCTGGCCGACAAGGTCATGGTGATGAGTGCCCGACCCGGCCGGGTGGTGGCCGAGCATGTGGTGCCATTTGCCCGGCCGCGCCAGCTCGACCTCATGTATGACAGCGCCTTCAACGAGATGGTGCAGGCGCTGCATGGCGAGATTGCCAATGCGAGGGTGGCAGCATGACGAGTGTGGAAAGTGTCGTCGCCGATTCCGTGCTGCCCCCGCCGAAGAATTTTGCCATCAACTGGCTGCTGCTGGCGCCCTGGCTCTATACCATTGCCCTGTTCCTCGTATGGGAGATTGCCGTCCGTTCGATGGGGATTTCCCAGGCCGTGCTGCCAGCGCCCAGCCGGATCGCCGAGGCGATCGTGCAATATTGGTCGCCGATCTGGAAGAATTCGCTGCAGACGCTCTATACGACCGTGCTGGGCTTTCTCATCGCCGTG
>CAXBHD010000233.1:0-5236 GCA_963975335.1 uncultured Devosia sp.
AATGGCCGAGATCAGCTTGTCGCCGCTGACCTGCTGCTTGCTGCCATCCTTGAGCACGACATGGGCCACGACGCCCGCCGCGGTCTTGTCGACCTTCTCGACCTTGGCCTCGGTCATGATCTTGATGCCGCGCTTTTCCAGCCGCTTGCGCGCCAGGCCCGAAATCTCGGCATCTTCCACCGGCATGATCTGCGGCAGCAGCTCGATGATTGTCACCTCGGCGCCCATGGAGCGGTAGAAGGAGGCGAACTCGACGCCGATGGCGCCCGAGCCCATCACCACCAGCGATTTGGGCATTTCGGCCGGCTTCATCGCCTCGAAATAGGTCCAGATCTTGTCGCCATCCGGCTCGATGCCGGGCAGCACGCGCGGCCGCGCCCCGGTGGCGATGATGATGTTCTTGGCCTTGTAGGTGCCCTCGCCCAGCGCATTCTTGGGCACTGGCCCCTGCGGCTGCACGATGGCCTTCTTGGTCGGCGCCACGCTGACTTCACCCGGCTTGGTGATGACGGCCTCGCCCCAGATGATGTCGATCTTGTTCTTCTTCATCAGGAACTGCACGCCATTGTTCATCTGCGCCGCAATGGCGCGGCTGCGCTTGACGACGCCGTCAATGTCGAAGCCGAACTTTTCCGCCGTCAGGCCATAGTCCTTGGCATGGCTCATATGGCCATAGACTTCCGCCGAGCGCAGCAGCGCCTTGGTCGGGATGCAGCCCCAGTTCGAGCAGATGCCGGCCATGTGCTCGCGCTCGATAATGCCCACCTTCATGCCCAGCTGCGCGCCCCTTATGGCGGCAACATAGCCGCCGGGACCGGCGCCGATGACGAGAAGGTCGTATTGGTCAGCCATTTGGGCCTCCAGAATGGTCGCGAGAAGAGTTGGACGCGTGGGTCAAAGGCCCAGCATGGATTTGACGAGGGGCGCCAGGCCGTCGCCGATGGCGCGCGTATTGGTCGGGTCGAGATGCACGCCGTCGCGGGAATCGGCGACGGCAACAGAGGCAGCATTGAAATAGCCGGCGCCCAGTTCGGCGGCGACGCGACTGTAATAGTGGTCGAAGAGCCTGGCCTCATCGGCGCGCGGCGCAAACATGGGATGGAGGTCCGCATGCTTGGTTGCCACCGTCAGCGGCGGCGCCACGATCAGCACCTGCGGCACCTGCTGTCCGGCGTCATAGGGATGCAGCCGCACCAGCTGCACCAGCCGCTTGACGCCCATGGCCGCACCAAAGGCCGTGCCATTGATATAGATCTTGAGGTCATTGGTGCCCAGCATGATGACCACCAGGTCGATCGGCTTGTGGCTGTCGAGCAGCGTCGGCAGCACGCGCGCGCCATTGCGGTCGGCGACACTCGAAAATTCATCGAATACCGTCGTCCGCCCGCCCAGCCCTTCGGCGATCACCCGGGCCTTGCCCTCCAGCGACCGCTCCAGCACGCTGGGCCAGCGGTCCGCATAGGCATGACGCGGCCCACCCGTCTCCGGATTGGCGCCATAAGTCAGGCTATCGCCATAGGCGAGAATGGTTTTCATGGCGCGCCGCCTTTCAGGCCAGCATCATGACAGGGTTTTCGATCAGCCCCTTGAACACGCCCAGCACTTCAGCGCCCAGCGCCCCGTCCACGGCGCGGTGATCGCAGCTCAGCGTCACCGTCATGAACTGGCCGATCTTGATCTCGCCCTTGTCGGGATAGACGCGCTCTTCACCCACGCCGACGGCCAGGATCGTGCCATGCGGCGGGTTGATCACCGCCGAGAAGCTGGTAATGCCGAACATGCCCAGATTGGACACCGAGGAAGCGCCGCCCTGATATTCATGCGGCGCCAGCTTCTTGGACTTGGCGCGCGTCGCCAGGTCCTTCACCGTCTCGGAAATCTCGCGCAGGGTGAGTGTGTCGCAGCTCTTGACCACCGGGGTGAACAGGCCACCCGGCACCGCCACGGCAACCGCCACGTCGCTGCGCTTGTGATACAAGATGCTGTCGCCCGCCCAGGTGGCATTGGCCAGCGGCACGCGCTGCAAAGCCACGGCCCAGGCCTTCATCACGAAGTCATTGACCGAAAGCTTATAGGCCGGCTTGCCGTCCTTGCCCTTGGGCGCCGATGCATTGATCTGCTCGCGCGCCGCCATCAGCGCATCGATGCGGCAATCCAGGTTGAGATAGAAATGCGGCACGGTCTGCTTGGATTCGGTGAGGCGCGCCGCCACCACCTTGCGCATGCCATCGTTCGGCACCAGCTCGTAGGTACCCTCTTCATAAAGCGCCAGCACCTGCGCCTTGGTCATGCCGGTCGCGGCAGCGCCAACCGATGCCGGAGCACCTGCAGCCGAAGCGGCAGCCTTGAGCGGGGTCTTGCCGGACTTGGCGGCTTCGACGTCGGATTTGACGACGCGGCCCTTGGGGCCGGAGCCGGAAATGGCCGCAACCTCGATGCCCGCCTCCTTGGCCAGGCGCCGGGCGAGCGGCGAGGCAAACACCTTGCCGCCGTCGCTCTTGGGCGCCGGCGCTGCAGCCGGTTTGGCCGGTGCCGGATCAGCCTTGGCCGTCGGTGCCGTCTGCGTTGCCGCATTGGCTTCCTTGACCACGCCGGCGTCCGCCTTGGCCGGCTCTGCCGCCTTGGGCGCCTCGGCCTTGGGCGCCTCAGCCGCAGGGGCCGCCTTGGGCGCGCCCATGTCGCCGGCGCTTTCGCCCTCCTGCAGCAGCACCGCGATCACGGCATTGACCTTCACATTCTCGGTGCCTTCGGGCACCACGATCTTGCCGATCTTGCCCTCATCGACCGCCTCGACTTCCATCGTGGCCTTGTCGGTTTCGATCTCGGCGATCACGTCACCGGAGGAGACACTGTCGCCCTCCTTGACGTGCCACTTGGCAAGCTTGCCCTCTTCCATCGTCGGAGAGAGCGCCGGCATGGTGATATCGATTGGCATCCCGGTTCTCCTTACGAGCGATAGGTCACGGCATTGACCGCGGCGATGACGTCATCGACATGCGGCAAAGCCAGCTTTTCGAGATTTGCCGCATAGGGCATGGGCACGTCCTTGCCGGTCACGCGCATCACCGGCGCATCGAGATAGTCGAAGGCCTGTTCCATGACGCGGGCCGACAGCTCGGCGCCGATGCCACCCTGCGGCCAGCCCTCTTCGACGGTAACAAGGCGGCCGGTCTTCTTGACCGATTCGACCACCGTATCGCTGTCGAGTGGCCGCAATGTGCGCAGGTCGATCAGTTCGACATCGACGCCGGCAGCCACCAGCGCCTCGGTGGCCTGCGTCGCATAGCGCATGCCCATCGAGAACGAGACGATGGTCACGTCGGCGCCCTTGCGGGCAATCCGCGCCTTGCCGATGGGCAGCACGAAGTCGTCCATCTTGGGCACGAGGCCGGTCGAGCCGTAGAGGATTTCGTTTTCGAGGAAGACCACGGGATTGGGCGAGCGGATGGCCGCCTTGAGCAGGCCCTTGGCATCGGCCGCGCTATAGGGCGCGATCACGGTGAGGCCGGGCACATGGCTGTACCAGGCCGAATAGTCCTGGCTGTGCTGGGCGCCGACGCGCGAGGCCACGCCATTGGGGCCGCGGAACACCATGGGCGCGGTCACCTGGCCGCCCGACATATAGAGCTGCTTGGCCGCCGAATTGATGATCTGGTCGATCGCCTGCATGGCAAAGTTCCAGGTCATGAACTCGACGATCGGCTTGAGGCCGGCAAAGGCCGCCCCAACCGCCAGGCCGGCAAAGCCATGCTCGGTGATCGGCGTATCGATAATGCGCTCGGGGCCGAATTCCTGCAGCAGATTCTGCGTGATCTTGTAGGCGCCCTGATATTCGGCCACTTCCTCGCCCATCACGAAGACGTCCTTGTCGCGGCGCAGCTCCTCGGCCATGGCCTCGTTCAGCGCCTGCCGCACGGTCATTTCCACCATCTCGACGCCCTCGGGCAGGTCGGGATCATTCTGCGCCATGAATTTGGGCGCCTCGGCCGCCGGCGCCTTGGCCTCTGCCGGCACGGTCGGCGCCGCGCTCGAGGCCGCTTCTGCCGCCGGCGCCGCGCTGCTGGCCTGCTCGGCCGCCTTGGGGACCGCCTCGCCCACGCTCTCTCCCTCACCCAGCACCAGGGCGATCGGCGTATTGACCTTCACCCCCTCGGTACCCTCGGCGACCAGCAGTTCGGAAACCACGCCCTCGTCCACCGACTCGACTTCCATGGTCGCCTTGTCGGTCTCGATCTCGGCCAGCACGTCGCCGGACTTGACCGTGTCACCGACCTTGACCAGCCACTTGGAAAGTTTTCCCTCTTCCATCGTCGGCGACAGGGCGGGCATCAGGATTTGAGGCATATCAGCTCTCCACAAGAGGGGCGCCGGGCACAGCCACACGGCGAAGGTCAGTATTAAAGGCAGTTTCGGCGGGAATGACCCGCGGATCGTTGATCAGGCCGGAGGTCGCCGTCCCCACCGGCTCGGGACGCTGGTTCACCACCCAGCCGCTGAGCATCACGCCCAGCACGATGAACACCAGAAAGGCGATGGCCGCCCGCTTGTAGACGCCAAACGGCACTGCCGCGGCCGGACCGGCCTTGGCTTCGAGCTGGCCGAACTTCCACCAGCCCAGCACCATGAAGGCACCCAGCCCCGCCTGCGCCGGCGCCAGCCGGATCATCCGCCGCGCCTCGAGGATCGCCACGATCAGCGACAGCACGGCGAAACCAGCAATGACCCCAAGCAGCATGCTCATCGGTGAGCCTTTCAGGCGCTGATGGTGATGTCAGTCCACAGCTCGGCGGGATCGGGCTCGGGCGCATTGGTGGCAAAATCGGCCGCTTCGGTGACGATGGCACGGATCTCGGCCTCGATGGCCTTGAGCTGCTCCTCGGTCTGCGCCCCCGATTCCAGCAGGCGCGCCTTGACCTGTTCGATCGGGTCGCGTTCCTGGCGATACTTGGTCACTTCATCCTTGCTGCGATACTTGGCCGGGTCGGACATGGAGTGACCACGGTACCGATAGGTCAGCATTTCAAGGATATAGGGGCCCTGCCCCGAACGCGCATGCTCGATGGCGCGCTGGGCGGCGTCGTGCACCATGCGCACATCCATGCCATCGACCTGCTCGCCGGGAATGTCGAACGAGGCGCCGCGCATCGAGAAATCGGTCGTCGCCGATGAACGCTCGGTCGAGGTGCCCATGGCATATTTGTTGTTTTCGATGATGAACACGACCGGCAGCTTCCAC
>CAXBHD010000234.1:0-5225 GCA_963975335.1 uncultured Devosia sp.
GGCCGACGTCATCATGATGCTGGTGCCCGACGAGCTGCAGGCCGACATCTACAAGGAACATATCGAGCCCAATATCCGCGACGGCGCCGCCCTGGCCTTCGCGCATGGTCTCAATGTCCATTTCAACCTGATCGAGCCCAAGGCCAGCGTCGACGTCATCATGATCGCGCCCAAGGGCCCGGGCCATACCGTGCGTGGCGAATATCAGAAGGGCGGCGGCGTGCCCTGCCTCATCGCCGTGCATCAGGATGCCTCGGGCAATGCCCATGACATTGCCCTGGCCTATGCCTCGGGCGTCGGCGGCGGCCGCTCGGGCATTATCGAGACCAATTTTCGCGAAGAATGCGAGACCGACCTGTTCGGCGAGCAGGCCGTGCTGTGCGGCGGCGTGGTGGAACTGATCCGCGCCGGCTTCGAAACGCTGGTGGAAGCCGGCTATGCGCCTGAAATGGCCTATTTCGAGTGCCTGCACGAGGTCAAGCTGATCGTCGACCTGATCTATCAGGGCGGCATTGCCAATATGAACTACTCGATCTCCAACACGGCCGAATGGGGCGAATATGTCTCGGGTCCGCGCATCATCACCTCGGAAACCAAGGCCGAGATGAAGCGCGTGCTGACCGATATCCAGACCGGCAAGTTCACCAGCGAGTGGATGCAGGAAATCAAGTCGGGCGGCGCCCGCTTCAAGGCGACCCGTCGCCTGGCCGACGAGCACCAGATCGAGGAAGTCGGCGCCAAGCTGCGCGACATGATGCCCTGGATCAAGGCCGGCGCGCTGGTCGACAAGGCCAAGAACTAAGCCTGATAGGCAGGACGGCCGGGGGAGACCCCGGCCGTTCTCATTTTCCCACGCAGACAGCCGCCCTGTCCTGCGTCGATATTGCCCCGCTGCGCGGCCGCTGCCGCCCAGCCCGGCCGCCCCGCCCGATCTGCTCCTGCTGCCCGCTGACCTTGCCGCGATCACACCTGCGCAGCGAGACTGGCTTGGCGCTTTCCTTCATCCGCGGTCACGACTAGACTTGGCTGGCCGAACCAAGTCCTGGCTTCTTCCATTCGTGGGTGACCAAAGACGATGACCAAGCGAACATTCCGCCTGTATTTGATCAAGCCCTCGCATTACGATGATGACGGTTACGTCATTCAATGGTGGCGGTCACCCATTCCGTCCAATTCACTGGCGGCGGTCTATGGACTGGTGCGCGACTGCATGGCGCGGCAAGTGCTTGGCCCGGATGTGCAATTTGATGTGCAGGTGATCGACGAGACCAATACCGAAGTGCATGTGGGCCGCATTGCCGCGCAGCTCGAGGCGGCCGATGTCGGCATGGTCATGCTGGTGGGCGTACAGTCCAACCAGTTTCCGCGCGCGCTGGACATTGCCCGGCCCTTGCGGGCGCGCGGCCTTCAGGTGGGCATTGGCGGATTCCACGTCTCGGGCGTGATCTCCATGCTCAATGGCGAGGACGAGCGCTTCAAGGAGGCCCAGGCGCTGGGCATTTCCCTGTTTGCCGGCGAGGCCGAGGGGCGGTTGGAGGCCGTGCTCGGGGATGCCTATGCGGGCCGGCTGCAGCCGCTTTACAATTTCATGAACGATCTGCCGGGCATCGAAGACACGCCGGTGCCGTTCCTGCCGGCCAATCACGTCGGCAAGACGGCCTATAACCTCACCAGTTTCGATGCCGGGCGCGGCTGCCCCTATCAGTGCAGCTTCTGCACCATCATCAATGTGCAGGGGCGCAAGTCGCGCCGCCGCTCGCCCGATGATGTCGAAAAGATCGTGCGGGACAATCTGGCCCAGGGCGTGCACCGCTTCTTCATCACCGACGACAATTTTGCCCGCAACAAGGATTGGGAGCCCATCCTCGACCGGCTCATCGCGATGCGTGAGGGCGAGAAGCTCGATTTCAACTTCATCATCCAGGTCGATACGCTCTGCCACAAAATTGAGAATTTCGTCGAGAAATGCGCCCGCGCCGGGGTCAAGCGCGTGTTTATCGGGCTGGAAAATGTCAATCCGGCCAATCTGATGGGCGCCAAGAAGCGGCAGAACAAGATCACCGAATATCGCACCATGCTGCTGGCCTGGAAGGCCCAGCATGTCATCACCTATGCCGGCTATATTCTGGGCTTTCCCGGCGATACGCCCGAGCGCATTGCCCATGATATCGCGGTGATCCAGCGCGAACTGCCGGTGGACCTGCTGGAATTCTTCTTCCTCACCCCGCTGCCGGGCTCGGAGGATCACCAGAGGTTGCACCGCTCGGGCGTGGCCATGGATGCCGACCTCAACCGCTACGACCTCAACCACGTCACCACCGCCCATCCGCTGATGAGTCGGCAGCAATGGGAAAAGGTCTATGCCGATGCCTGGCTGGCCTATTACACCCCCGCCCATGTCGAGACGATCATGCGGCGGGCCGCCGTTACCGGCATTTCCACGGCCAATATCCTGCTGCTGGTCACCTGGTTTGTCGGCTCGGTGACCATAGAGGGCGTGCATCCGCTCGAGGGTGGCGGGGTGCGGCGCAAATATCGCCATGCGCGCCGGCCCGAACTGGGGCTGGAGAGCCCGCTGGTATTCTATCCGCGCTATTGGGGTGAGACGGCGGGTAAGCTGGTGGCCTGGGCGGCGCTCTATCTCAAATTCGGCATGCTGCTGCGCCGCGTCGACAAGGATCCGGCCAAGGCCAGCTATACCGATGTGGCGCTGACGCCGGTCAGTGAACAGGAAGAGGCGCTCGAAATGTTCCAGTCCAGCGACGCCCAGGCCTGGCTCACGCAAGAAAAGCGGCTGGAGCGGGCGCGACATGGCGAAAGCGCAGCGGTGCCGGCGCCGCCGGCCTGATTGCATCACGACCCTTCTGGCCAGGCCGATCTTGGTCTAGAACTTGCCCATCGACGTTCAGAAGAGTCGTGAGGGCAAAGTGAGTCTGCCGGAATTCCCCGTCGAAGGTGGTTGCCAGTGTGGCGCGGTGCGCTATCGCCTGCTGGCCAGCCCGCTATCGGTCTATAATTGCCATTGCAAGGATTGCCAGCGCTTTTCCGGCGCAGCCTGGTCCATGTCGATGATCGTGCGGGACGCCGATTTCGAACTGCTGAGCGGGGCGATCGCGCAATATCGGCGCGTGGCCGATAGCGGCAATGCGATCGTCATGAATTTCTGCGCCAACTGCCATGGCTGGCTGTGGAACGATCCGCCATCGCCCGGCATCAAGGTGGCGCGCGCCGGCACGCTGGACGATATGGACTGGGCCGCCCCGGTGGGCAATATCTGGACCGACAGCGCGCCCGCCTGGGTCAAGGTCGATCCGGCACTGCTCAATTTCGCCAAGGGTGCCACCGACCGCACGCCGCTATTCGATGCCTGGACCCGATCGCAGCAAGAGGAAGTTTAGCATGGCCGCCGCCGAAGACATCGCCCTCGTCAAGCGCCAGGAACTCGACCTGGTTCTGCCCCAGTTCGACGAGGCGGTCGCCTTTGCGCTGGGCAGCGCCATCCGCGCGCGGGCTCTGGCCGAGGGCCTGTCGCTGGTGGTCGATATCAGCAGCTGGGATCGGCAGCTGTTCTTTGCCGCCACGGCCAATACCAGTGCCGACAATGCCGAATGGGTGCGCCGCAAGATCAATAGCGTGCGCCGCTTCGCGCGGGCCAGCTACCGCCTGGTGCTCGAGCGCGGCGAGGCGCCGTTCAGCCCGCAATCGGGCGCCGATCCGGTCGATTATGTGATTGCCGGCGGCGGCTTTCCGCTGCGTGTGGCCAATGCCGGGATTATCGGCTGCCTGACCATATCGGGCCTGCCAGGGCGGGACGACCATGGCGTGGCGGTGGACGCCCTGTGCGATCACCTGGGGCTTGCTCGATCGGACTATGCACTGCCCAAGCCTTAGGGGGCGCCGTGAAACTGCATTATCAGCTGCTTGATGTCTTTACCCGCACGCCGCTGCGCGGCAATCCGCTGGCCGTGGTCAGCAAGGCCGATGGGCTGCTCGACGGGGAAATGCAGGCCATTGCGCGCGAATTCAATCTCAGCGAGACGGTGTTCCTGCAGCGGCCGCAGGGCGAGCGCAATACGGCCAGCATCCGCATTTTCACCCCGCATGAGGAGCTGCCCTTTGCCGGCCACCCCACTATCGGCGCGGCGGTGGTGCTGGGCCTGACCAAGAAGGTCACGGCAGTGCGGATGGAAGAGCGGATCGGTCTGGTCACCGCGCTGTTCGAAAAGTTGGACCATCGCTCCGGCGAGGCCCGCTTCACCCTGCCGCGCCTGCCGGTGCGGGTGGCGCCGCTCCCCGACACGGCGGCGCTGGCGCAGGCGCTGGGCCTGGATGAAGCCGATATCGGCTGCGGCGACTATCAGCCGGCAGTGTTCAGCGCCGGGGTCACCTTCCATCTGGTGCCGGTGCGCGATGCCAGCGTTCTCAAGCGCGTCGCCGTCAATATGGCGGCCTGGCACGACACGTTCAGCCACGATCACCACTCGGCCTATATCTTTACCCAGACGCCCGAGGAACGGGGTGTCGACCTGGCCGCCCGCATGTTTGGCATGGGCCTGGGCGAGGATCCGGGCACCGGGTCGGCCGCCGCCGCGCTGATCGGCCTGCTGGCTGAGCATGCCCCGGCCAGCGGCCAGACCGAACTGACGCTGCGCCAGGGGCACGAAATGGGCCGGCCCTGCCGGATCCTGGTGCAGTTCCGCAAGGATGGCGGGCAGCTGACCCATGGCGGCATTGGCGGCCATGCGGTCGTGGTGGGCGAGGGCGAGCTCGATCTGGGGGCGTGACCCGTTCAGCAAAAAGTCACCTTTAGCGCGCGGTTGGGCTTGCATGGACGCTCGCTTTCGCGCATTCTCAGGTCCACATCAGGAACTGCTCCATGCCGCGCTCCCGCGCCCAAGCCATTGCCATCAGCCAGCGCGACGCCCAGCGGGCCCGCCTGATGATCGCTGCCAGCTTGCTGCTGCCGCTCGCTGCCCTGCTCCTTCTTCTTATCAGCCCCTGATCACCGGCAGCTCGGATAATCGAGCGGGTCGTCAGGGGATTACGCCACACGCCGCACAGCACATGTCCGGCCTCTGAGAGCTTTGCTCTGGGCCGCCTGATAGGAATGACCGCATGACGACCGCCATCGACACCAATAAAGACCGCGTCTTCATTTTCGACACGACCCTGCGCGACGGCGAGCAATCGCCCGGCGCCACCATGACGCTGGAAGAAAAGCTGCA
>CAXBHD010000235.1:0-5189 GCA_963975335.1 uncultured Devosia sp.
CACCCGGTGCACGGCGCCATTTCGCCCGCCACCTTCATCCCCATAGCCGAGGAATCCGGCGCCATCACCGATCTGACCCGTCTGGTGCTGTCCATCGCCACCAGAGACTGCAGCACCTGGCCGGGCGCCACATCGGTGGCGGTCAACCTGTCGGCCCGCGATTTCCGCAGCGGCGATGTCGAAGCCATGGTGAGCAATGCCCTCCAGGCGGCAGGACTGCCGCCGCAGCGCTTGGAAATCGAGGTCACCGAAACCACGGTGATCGAGGAGCGCGACGTCGCCATCGCCGCCCTGTCAGCCATCAAGGCGCGCGGGGTTGGCGTGGCGCTCGATGATTTCGGCACCGGCTATTCCTCGCTCAGCTACCTGCGCGCCCTGCCCCTGACCAAGCTCAAGATCGACCGCAGCTTCGTGGTGGATATCGAAAGCAACCCGCAGGCCCTGCGCCTGCTGGCCAATGTGGCCCAGCTGGGCAAGGATATCGACCTGACCATCATCGTTGAAGGCGTGGAAACCCAGGGCCAGGTCGACCTCTTGCTCGACACGACCCGGATCGACCAGATCCAGGGCTTTGTCTATGGCCCGCCCCTGTCGCTCGAGGCCATCACCCGCCTGCTCAGCGCCGAGCACGATCTGCCACCCTCGCGCTAGGGCGGATTAGCCTGCCCACCAGGCACAATTAACCACGACACCATGTCCTGCCTGCAATCAGGGTTAATAAAGGGTAAAGTGCGCCCAGCAAACCAAAATGGCGGGCGACCATGCTTGTTGACTCAGACAGTGCCGCTGCAGCCCGGGCCGGGCAGCCATCGCGTTTTTCCGGCGCCCTGCTCGATATTCTCGACCGGGTCAGCTATGCCCGCGTCGACCCCGCGGTGATTGATGATCCCATCTACCGGCTGCGCTATCGCGCCTATACCCGCGAAGGCTTCATGGACCACAATCCCGAGGAAATCTGCATCGATGACCTCGACCAGACCCCCAATGGCACCAGTTTCGGCATCTATATCGATGGCCAACTGGTCAGCTCGATCCGGCTGCACCATCTGACGGCGGCGCATCCTTTTGCGCCCAGCATGAAGGTCTTTCCCGATGTGCTGGCTCCCCTGCTGGAGCGGGGACTGACCTTTATCGACCCCAGCCGCTTTACCGCCGATCACGACGCGTCGCTGGCTTATCCGGCCCTGCCCTTTTTGACCCTGCGCATGGCAGCAATGGCATCGGTGCATTTCGAGGCCGACCAGTGCCTGGCCCTGGTGCGGCCCGAGCACGGCCCGTTTTACAAGCGGGTCTTTGGCTCCGAACGTCTGGCAGACGAACGCAGCTATCCCGGCCTGCACTTTCCGGTGGCCCTGTTTGCGGCCAGCGTGGACACCATTCGCTCCCGCGTCGCCGAGCGCTTTCCCTTTTTCCTGTCCACCGCTGCCGAGCGCCAGCGCCTGTTCAGCCAGGTGGTGACAGAAAGCGGCAATCAGCGGGTGCCAGCCTCGGCGCGCCAGGCGCTGGACGCGGCCAGGGCAGCCCATGAACAGGCGCCCATGCTCGGCTGAGGCCGAGCCGTCAAACAGCACAATTTGAGCAGGAAGACTGGTGCCGCATAGGTGACTCGAACACCTGACCCCATCATTACGAATGATGTGCTCTACCAACTGAGCTAATGCGGCAACGGCTGGCCTTTTACGTCGGGTTTGGGGCCGGTGCAAGAGGCAAGGCGATTTGCGCAGGCGATTGCGGCGGCAAGGGCTCGGCCGAACGGGCCGCCGCCTGCGTGACCATGGGCACTTTCCACTCAAAGGCATCGAGTCGCCCGGTCACCGGCGAGACCGGTTCCCACTCGTCGCTGACCATGCCATCGGCGGTCCAGGCCGGGTCGCGCGGCGCCCTGACGGCACGGGCCAGCCATTCGCGCGCCTTGCCCTGGTCGCCATTCTGGCCCTCCTCGATCTCGGCCATGAGGCTGGCGACCCCCTGGCTGGCATCGGGCCCCTCGAAGGGGGCCAGCGCATTGCGCGCCAGCGACCAGTCATAGGCATCGATGGCCGCCCGGGCCAGGGCCATGCCGGCGGCCCGATGCGGTGGCGGTACCGCTATGATCTCGCCCATCCGCTTGAGGCGCTCGACCGCCGAGGCGCCCGGCTGGGCATGGGCATAGAGCGCGGCGATGTCGGGATGCCCGGTGGCGCGCCAGATGCGCCGCAACAGGCTCATCGCCTTGCGGGTTTCGCCGCGATTGATGTGGATGCGCGCAGCGATCAGCGCCGCCGGCACGAAATCGGGCAAAAGCTTGAGCGCGGTCAGGGCATGTTCGAGCCCGGCCAGCGGCTGGCTGGTTTCGGCAGCGCGAGCCCGCGCCGTTTCGATCACCGCCTGGCGGCGGCGCTTGCGCGCCCGCTCCTCGCGGCTGCTGGCCTGTTCGGCATTGACCATGGCCACGGCCTCGGCCCATTGCCCGCGCCGCGCCAGATCGTCAAACACCGCCTCGGCCGCCCAGCCGCTGCCGGGGGCCAGCACCAGCGCCTTGCGCGCAAAGGTCAGCGCCGCCTGGGGCCGCTGCTGCGCACGGGCCTGATCATAAAGCCCGGTCAGCGCCGCCAGCGCCGTCTTGTCATCGGCAATCAAGGCCCGGTAGTGCTCGCGCGCCGCGGCCATATCGCCCAAAGCCAGATCGGCCCGGGCCTCGAGCAGCTTGGCCGCCGCATTGGCCGGCAGCCGCGCCTGGGCATCGCGCGCCAAGGCGCGGGCCCGGGCCGGATCGCCCGCCTGTAGCGCAATCATCGCATCGCCCAGCGCTTCGACACCCTGCTCGCGCCGCCGCTCGCTTCTGCGCCGCGCCATGGCCCTGGGCGCGGAAATGATCCGCCGGATGATCGCCCAGACAAAGATCACCACAATGGCCAGGACGATGAACATGAAAACCGCCGCGCCCAGCCGCGGCTGCATGCGATAGCCCGCCACTTCCAGCGTCAGCGTGCCCGGCAGCGAAATCATCCAGGCGGCGAGCGCGGCAATGACCAGGCTGCCGACAATCCACGAGGCGAGCCGGATCATCGGGCGACCTCGCCATTGAGCGCCGCGTCGCGCAGGCTCTGCAGGAAGCGCTCGGCCGTCGCCTGTTCGGCCAACAGGGCCGGCACGTCACCGGCCGCCGTCTGCATCGGCGCCGGCAGGCTTTCAAGCAGGGTCAGCGCGCTGGCAAATTCGCGGCGCTCCACCGCGCCGATCAGCCGCGAGGCAATGGCCTCGGGCGTATCGCCAGCCATTTCCCCGGTCGGGCGCAGGGCAATGGCGCCGGCAAACCAGTCCAGCGCGCCGGCCTGCCAGGGGGCATTGGGATCGGCCGGGCGACCCGCCAGAATGGCCGGCAGCACGGCATCGAAGCGCTGGGCGATGATTTCGGGCCGGACGAGACCCTGGCTGGCCTGATTGGCAATCACGGTGGGGATTGCCGCCTCGGGCATTGCCGCACGCAGCGCCGCCAGTTCGGTTTCATAGGGGCGGCCGGTGGCAAAGGCGGTTTCAAAGCCAGACAGGATCAGCGGCAATTGCAGCACCGCGCCGATATCGCTGGGCTGCGCCGCCAGGGCGGCGCTGGTTTGGCTGACGCTGGTATCCAGGCTGCGCAGGCTGGACTCGGCAGTGCCCAGGCGAGCGCCCAGCTCGTCAATGCGGCCGCCCAAAGCGGCAAAGTCGCTGCGCAGCGCATCAAGGGCACTGGTATCAGCCGACGCAGAATCGGCCTGCGCCAAGGCCTCGACCCGCGCGCTCAGCGCCGCCAGATCGTCGGCAAGCTCGCCGCCCGGCGCCGGCGCTGCCGCCGCGTCGGATGCAGGCGCCTGTTCAAGGCTCGCCACCCGCCGGTTGAGCGTGGCCAGCTCGGCCTGGGTGGTCTGGGTCACCGTCTCGAGTTCGGGAATGGCCCGCTCGAAGCCGGCCAGCCGCGGATCGGCCGCAGCCGTCGCGACCGGCGCCGCTGGCCAGAGCCCGGCATAGGCCAGGCCATAGGCCGCGCCCAGACCGAGCAGGCCCCCGACAATGGCGGCGCCAAAGCCGAAGCCCTGGCTCGACGCGACGGGTGGAGCCGACGGCCGGGACGGGGCTGCCGGCTTGTCGGCCGGCATGTCACCGGCCTTGTCGCCAGGCTTGGCCTTGTCGCCAGGCTTGGGCTTGTCAGCAGAGGCGGGTCCGGCTGCACCCGGCATGGCTGTGTCTGCCGGCTTGCCGGCGCTGGTGGCAGCAGTCGCCGCGGCGGCGGGCTTGCCCGGCTCTGGCTTGCCCGCTTCGGGGCCGACCGGGCGCGCGGTCAGATCCAGCACGGGCGACTTGACCGGCCCGGACTTGACGTCGCCGGCTCTAGCCTCGCCTGCCTTGGCCGCATTGGGCTTGGGATCGGTGCCCTTGCTATCCGCCATATCCGGGTTTCCTTGTGTTCATGATCGACTATGGCCCAGTTTGCGCCCGGGCAAAACCCAGGGCCAAGACCATCATCGCTTCTTCGTCGGGCCGATCAGCCAGGCTGATGCGGTTGAAATGGGCTTCGAGCAGCGGCTCGGCCACCGCTTCACTCAGGCACAGCATGCCAAGCCGCTGGCGCTGCCGACGTTCCAGACTGTGGGTCAATTGCGCAAAGATTTCGGCAGTGCGGCGCGAATAGACCAGGACGGCATGGATGTCGCCCTCCCCCAGCCCGGCCAGGACGGCTGGCGCCAGGGCATCGACCGCCACCATGTCATAGATCCGCGCCGTCACCACCATCACGCCCTGCGGCGCCAGCGCCTTGGCCAGATCGGCACTCTGGTGCTTGCCGGTGGGATAAAGCAGCGGCCCCTTGAGCCCGGACAGGCCGATGGCATTGACCAGATCGGCGAAGGCCCCCGCCGCGCTGCTGACCCGCTCGAAGCCGGCCGCCTGCGCATCCCGCGCGGTCCGATCACCCACAGCCAGCACCGGCAGATGGGCATAGTCACCCACCACGCCGCGCTCCACCAGCGTGCGCACGGCATTGGCGCTGGTCAGCACCATGGCGGCAAAGCCATCGGCGGGCGGCAGGCTGACCGCAATGCCGACCCGCTCCATCAGCGGCGCGACCATGCCGTCAATGCCCAGCGCCTGCAACCGCGCCAGGCTCGATTGCGCATCGGGCTCGGGCCGGGTCACCAGCATGCGGGTCATTGCGCCGCCCACTGGGCCAG
>CAXBHD010000236.1:0-5184 GCA_963975335.1 uncultured Devosia sp.
GGGTGACCTCGAGCCCCTGCCCGACCACCTTGATCTCGGAGGCAAAGGTGGCCTGGGGGCGATCGGTAAGGGCGGCGAGCATCTGGCCGACATGATTGCTGTCATCATCGACGGCCTGCTTGCCGAGCAGGACCAGATCGGGCTGCTCTTCGGCCACGACCTTGGCCAGCAGCTTGGCAATGGTGAGGGTTTCGAGCTCGGCATCGGTTTCGACCAGGATGCCGCGATGGGCGCCCATGGCCAGAGCGGTGAGGATGACATCGGTGGCGGCTTTGGGGCCGATGGAGACGACAACCACTTCGGTAGCGTCAGAACCCTGCCCGGCCTCGGCCAGCTGCACGGCCGCCTCCACCGCATGCTTGCAGAAGGGGTTCATCGACATGCGCACGCCCGTGGTTTCGACGCCGGTGCCATCGGGGCGGACGCGGATGCGGACATTGTGATCGACGACGCGCTTGATGGCGACCAGGATTTTCATAGCGGACTCCGGGCTGTTGGCCGGTGTCATGACAAATCGCTGGCGGTGGGACAAGGCGCGATGGGGGAAATTTGGGCCAAGGATGGGATGAATGTTGGAAAAGGGTGCCTGGGTGTCGGACAAGGCGACGGGAAGCGGTGGCGCTACAAGTACCGGGCGGCCGCGCTCCCACGGGACAAAGTCGTCGCTTTACGTTGTCGGCGCGCTGGCGAAGCGGCGGCGATAGGCGGCGGGTGAGACTCCCACCAGACGCATGAAGAGACGCCGGAAGGCGGAGGCTTCGGTATAGCCGACTTCGGCGGCGATATCGTCGAGGGCTGTATCGGTGGTCTCGATGAGCTGCTTGGCCTCCTCGATGCGCAGGGTCTGCACATATTGCATGGGCGACTGCCCCGTCGCCTTCTTGAAACGGCGCAGGAAGCTGCGCTCGGTCAGGCCCGACTGGGCGGCCATGTCGGCGACCGGATTGGGAAGGGCATAGTTGTCGGCCACCCAAAGCTGGGCGGCGGTGACCAGGCTGTCATTGTGGCGCAGGCTGACGGTCAGCGCGGCATAGGGCAGCTGGCCATCGGCATGCCAATCGAGCAGGAAGAGCTTGGCCAGGCGGCGCGCCTCTTCCGGCCCGGCCAGGCGGCCCACCAGATAAAGCAGGAGATCATGCCAGGAGGCAAAGCCGCCGGTGGTGATGAGGCGGTGCCCCTCCCCGGCCGGCACCAGCACGCGTTCCTTGCGCAGGCGAATGCCGGGATGCCGCTGGGCAATGGCATCGCAATAGCCCCAATGGGAGGTGGCATCCTCGCCCTCGAGCAGGCCGGTCTCGCTGAGCAGCATGGAACCCGAGCAGAGCGAGGCGACCAGGGCGCCCTGATCATGGGCGGCACGGATCCAGTCGGCCACGGCGGCGAAGGAGTTCGGCAGCGGCTTCCAGGGATCAATCGTCAGTTCCGGGATCATGACGATGTCGGGATTGGGGAAATCCTCGAACGAGCCGTGCGGGTGAATGGTGACGCCATGCAGGTCGGCATAGGGCTGGCCGTCGATCGAGACCAGGCGCGGCAGGAAGCGCGGCGGCCGCGGGGCGTCGCCATGCAGAGTCTCCCAGAGCGAGCCGACGGCGGACAGCAGATCCATGATGATGAAGGTGCCGGCCGTGCCCGTTTCAGGGGTCACGACCACCGCTGTCACCAGGGTCTTGCCGCTGTCGAGGCCCATCTGGATGTCCGTTTCGAACCGTTCCTGCCCGAAGCGAACCTACCAGCAGATCATGGCGCCGCCTAGAGGAGGCGCATTGGCGAAAGGGGCTCGCGCAGATGCGGGCGCCCGGCGCCAGCAAGCGTTGCCGCATCGGCAGCACCCTCCAAAGGAATGAAGAGATGAAAAAGACAACGACCCTTATCGCCCTTGCCGGCATGGCCTTTATGAGCCTGGGCGCCCTGGCACAGGCGCAGGAAGCCAGCTCGGCCAGCACGGCCTATGGGGATATCGAGGCCACGCTCGGCGTGGTGCCCTCCCACTTCAAGGCCTATCCCGAAAGTGCCGTAGCCGGCGCCTGGGCCATGACCAAGGGGCTGCTGCTGGAACCCAGCAACAGCCTCGAGCCCAAGGTCAAATCGCTGATCAACCTGGCGGTCGCCGCGCAGATCCCCTGCCAATACTGCATCTGGCTAGAGACCAAGTTCGCCAAGCAGCAGGGCGCCACCGATGCCGAAATCTCCGAGGCCGTCGCCCAGGCGGCCTATGTGCGGCACTGGAGCACGGTGATCAACGGCATGCAGATCGACTTCGACACGTTCAAGGCCGAGTTCGGCGGCGAATAAGCCCGCGGGCGCCCGTTCGCGCGGGCGCCGCGGCATCCCCCTATGGAGATCAACCATGACTGTCACGGAATATAGCGTCCACCATTCCATCGGCACATCGGTGTGGACCCGGCTGCGCCGCTATCTGCGCATGGCCCGCATCATGGTGCGACGCCGCCGCCGCTTCGTGCGGACCCATATCGAGCTATCCCGTCTCGACGACAGGCTGCTCTATGACCTGGGACTGGACCCGCTCGATCTGCGCAACGCGCTGGATGACCACCGCAGCAGAGCCAGCCTGTCGCTCCTGGCACGGCGACGCCGGCAACCCGGTCAGGAGGCATGATGGATCCATTCATCAACCTGGCCAATGTGCTCTACGTGGTGGCCTATTTCACCACCGACATGCTGCGGCTACGCCTGCTGACCCTGGCCGCTTCGGCGTGCCTGGTCATCTACTTCCTCAACCAGCCGGTCCCGATGCTCAATGTGGTGGCCTGGAACTGCGCCTTCATGGCGCTCAACCTGTGGCAATTGGGCAAACTGGCCGCAGGCCGGCTGAAGTCGGGCCCCGTCAGGGCCTGACCGGCTGCCCCAGACAAGACCTGGGGAGGGGCGCGTGACGGCCCCTCCTCCCCTCCTGCACACGCAGCCTTTGGCCGCATGGCGCCAGCCGGGATAAAGCGTGCTAGTCTTGACCGCGTGGATTGGGACAGCGAGACTGACCCAGAACCGACCTATTGGACTTGTCTATGCCCGTGCTCAACCGCATTGCCGAATTTGCCGACGAGATTGCCGCCTGGCGGCAGGATTTTCATGCGCATCCCGAAGTGCTCTATGCCGTGGAGCGGACGGCGGGAATCGTGGCCGACAAGCTCACGGCATTCGGCTGCGACGAGATCGTGACCGGCATTGGCCGCACCGGCGTGGTGGGGATCATCCATGGCCGCAGCAATGAGAGCGGGCGGACGATCGGGCTGCGGGCCGATATGGACGCGCTGCCGATGAGCGAAAAGACCGGCAAGGACTATGCCTCGACGGTGGACGGCAAGATGCATGCCTGCGGCCATGACGGGCATACCGCCATGCTGCTGGGCGCGGCAAAATATCTGGCGGAAACGCGCAATTTCGACGGGCGGATCGCCGTCATCTTCCAGCCGGCCGAAGAGGGCGGCGCCGGCGCCAAGGCCATGCTGGACGACCGGCTGGTGGAAAATTTCAACATTGACGAATTTTACGGCATGCATAACTGGCCGGGCATGCCCGAGGGGCATTTCGGCATTCGCGCCGGCGGCATCATGGCGGCGACGGATCGCTTCTATATCGACATCGAGGGCCAGGGCGGCCATGCGGCGCGGCCACAGACGACGATCGACCCGATCATCGTGGCGGCCAATATGATCGTGGGCATGCAGGCCATCGTGTCGCGCAATGTCGATCCGCTGTCGAGCGCCGTGCTGTCGGTGACGATGCTCGAGGCCGGCGAGGCCGACAATGTGATTTCGCGCACGGCCAAGATTACCGGCACGGTGCGCACGCTGGACCTTGCCGTGCAGGACCAGATCGAGCAGCGGCTGGCCGAGTTCGTGCCGCAATTTGCCAAGAGCTTTGGCGCCACCGCCAGCGTGCGCTATGCGCGCGGCTATCCCGTGACGGTCAATGCGCCCGAGCAGACGGCCTTTGCGGGCGAGGTGGCGCGCGAAATCGCCGGGCCTGAGCGGGTGGATATGGATGCGCCGCCCTCGATGGGGGGCGAGGACTTTTCCTTCATGCTGGAGCGACGGCCGGGGGCCTATATCTTTGTGGGCAATGGCGACAGCAGCGAATTGCATACCGACAGCTATGACTTCAACGATGCGATCATTCCGGCGGGGACCAGTTACTGGGTGCGGCTGGCGGAACGGGCGCTGCCCTTTGCCGGGCGATAGTTGCGCCATGGTGGCCTGCATTCCCGGCTTACCCTGACGTGCCCCTTATCCCAGCACATACACTGCCAGCATTGCGGCAAACTGTCCTGCCCGTGCTGCTGACCCTGCTGGTTTCGGCCATGGGGGGCGGGGTGGCGAGCCTGCTGGGGCTGCCGGCGGGATGGCTGATGGGCGGGGCGCTGGCAGTGGCCGTGGCGTCAATCAGCGGGCTGCCCATGGTGATGCCGGACCGGCTGCGCGACCTGGCCTTCCTGCTGGTGGGGCTATCGATGGGCGCCAGCGTGGCGCCCGACAGCCTCAGCCTGATCGCGAGCTGGCCGCTGACCATAGCCGCGCTGGCGCTGGAACTGGTGATCATCGTGGCCGCCACCGGCTGGATGCTGGCCAAGGTGTTCAAGCTCGAGGCGGGCACGGCCTATCTCAGCTCGTTTCCCGGACACCTATCCTTCGTGCTGGGCATTGCCTCATCGGGGGTGGGCGATGCGCGCCAGATCGTCATCATCCAGGTGATCCGCATCATGATGCTGACCATCTGCGTGCCGATCGGGGCTGTGTTCCTGCCGATCGAGCATTTCGCGCCGGCCGTGCCGGTGGACTATCTCGATATCGGGCAATTGCTGGCGCTGGCCATGCTGTGCGTGGCGGTGGGGCTGGGTTTCGTGCGGCTCAAAGTGCCGGCCGGCTTCGTGCTGGGCGCCATGGCGGCAGCGACGGCGGCCAAGCTGGGCGGGCTCTATACCGCGGCCCTGCCCGGCCCGCTGGTAACGCTGACCTTCATCCTGACCGGGGCGCTGATCGGCTCGCGCTTTGCCGGTATTACTCGGGGCGAGCTGGTGACGGCCGCCAAGGGCGGGATCGTGGCGACGGTGATGACGGTGGGGATTGTCAGCCTCATGGCGCTGGCGGTGAGCCTTGTCGTCGACATGCCCTATGGCCAGATCTGGCTGGGACTGGCGCCGGGGGCGCTCGAGGGCATGGGGGC
>CAXBHD010000237.1:0-5169 GCA_963975335.1 uncultured Devosia sp.
AGAATGGCGAATTTGGCCTGGCTGTCGAAGTCGGCCTGCGCCCAGGCGGGGTGCGCCAGCGCCATCAGGAGTGCCAGAATAGTGCCGAGCCGTTTCACGCGCCGCTTCTCCTGTTTGCCGACGCCAGTGTCGACAAACCAAACTAATAGAGAATTATGTCGTTCAGGCCAAGTTGGCGGGCAAGGTCGAGCGCGTCGACGCGCGACACGCCAGGTTTGAGATGCGTCAGGGTCAGGCGGGTGGCCGCCTTGCCATTGACGGTGACCGGTTCCTCATCGACGGCGCCCAGCAGGGCGAACTGCTCGGACAGGGCAATGGCGTTGTTCTGGTCGGAAAAGACGCCCAGGCCCAGCTTGATAGAGCGGGCATCGGCATCCACCGACTGGACCCAGCTCTCGAGGGCGGTCGAGCGGGTGGCCATGGCGGTGACGGCGGCATGGGCGCTGCCGATGGCCAGATCCTGCTCTTCCGGCGTGGTATCGGCATAGGCAAACAGGCCACCGAAGAAATTGCCGGCCATGTCCGCCAGGCTATTGGTGCTGTCATTGGAGGCGTAGCGGGTATTGCTATTGCCGGTGCCGCCGAAATCGGCCGGGCCGGAATAGCTGGCCAGCAGCATGCGGGTGTCGTCACCCTCGAGCGGCGCCGGGCCGACATATTCGGCTGAGATCTGCGTATGGCCGTTATTGACATAGCCGAGCATTTCGGCGGCGCGATGCGACAGATCCATGATGCGGCCGGGCATATAGGGGCCGCGGTCATTGACGCGGACCACGACCGAGCGGCCATTGGCCTGATTGGTCACCCGGACATAGCTGGGCAGCGGCAGGGTGGGATGGGCGCCGGTAATGGCATTGGCCGAGAAGATTTCGCCATTGGCGGTGCGGCGGCCGTGGAAATCGGCGCCATACCAGGAGGCATCGCCGCTGGCGGCATAGTCGGGATCTTCCTGGGGCACATAGACCTTGCCGCGGACAGTATAGGGCTTGCCGACCTGATAACGTCCCCCGCCCTTGGGCGGATTGGGATTGGAGGTGACGCGGGGCGAGGAGGTGACGCCATATTCCTTGGTGCTGAAGGCCGAACGCTTGACTGTCGCGCCGAGGCCACCGCCACCACAGGCGGCGATCATGGGGGCGATCAGCGTCGCCAGGGCGACGAAATTGAGGGCACGGCGCCAGGGTGTCGTCACGATACTCATACTCATACGCTAACCTAACTTCGGCTGCCGATTGTAACCCATTGGCAGACAGACGCCCGCTCAGAACAGATTTCTGGTTTAGGGGAGGTTAAGGACAACACATTGTTAGCGGCCGACATGGCATTTGGATCGAATGTGCGACAGTTTGCGGCGAAACGGGTGTGACCCGCCGCGACTTGCGCCGGCGCGGATATAAAGATATCTTTATGTCACTAGTGAAGACCGACGAACCGAGGTGAACGGCAATGAGCCATTCCGAGCAGCTGCCCGCTATCCCCGACTGGACCGAAGTGCGGAGCGCCCTGGCGCAGGCCGCCAAGGAGCGAATCCTCATTCTGGACGGCGCCATGGGGACCATGCTGCAGCGGCGGAAATTCACCGAGGAGAACTTCCGCGGCGAGCGCTTCAAGGACTGGACGCTGCCGCTGCAGGGCAACAATGACCTGCTGGTGCTGACCGAGCCCAAGGCCGTCGAGGATATCCACTACGAATATTACATGGCCGGCGCCGATATCGTCGAGACCAATACCTTTTCGGCGACCTCGGTGGCGCAGGCCGACTATGCCTGCGAGGACGCGGTCTATGACATCAACTTCCAGGGCGTTGTGGTGGCGCGCCGGGCGGCGCTGCGGGCCGAGGCCGAGGATGGCCGCCGCCGCTTTGTCGCCGGGGCGCTGGGGCCGACCAACAAGACCTCGTCCATGTCGACGGACGTGAACAGCCCCGGTCACCGCGCCATTACCTTTGACGAGCTGGTCATCGCCTATGGCGAGGCCATTCGCGGCCTGGTCGATGCCGGTGCCGACCTGCTGCTGTTCGAGACCATTACCGATACGCTCAACACCAAGGCCGGCATCTTTGCCGCCCAGCGGCTGTTTGAGGAGCGTGGGATCGATGTGCCGATCATGATTTCGGGCACCATTACCGATCTGAGCGGCCGCACCCTGTCGGGCCAGACGCCGACGGCCTTCTGGTATTCGCTGCGCCATGGCAAGCCCTTCACCATCGGGCTCAACTGCGCCCTCGGCGCCGACCTGATGCGCGAGCATATTGCCGAGCTCTCGGCGGTGGCCGACACGCTGATCTGCGCCTATCCCAATGCCGGCCTGCCCAATGAGTTCGGCGGCTATGACGAGACGCCCGAACTGATGGCCAGCCAGCTGGAACAGTTTGCCAGCGAAGGCCTGCTCAATATCGTGGGCGGCTGCTGCGGCTCGACGCCGGACCATATCCGCGCCATCGCCGAGACGGTGAGCAAATATGCGCCCCGCGTGGTGCCCGAGATCGAGCGCAAGCTGCGCCTGGCCGGGCTCGAGGCCTTTACGCTGACGCCGGAAATCCCCTTCGTCAATATCGGCGAGCGCACCAATGTCACCGGCTCGGCCCGCTTCCGCAAGCTGATCACTGCCGGCGACTATCACGCTGCGCTGGATGTGGCGCGCGACCAGGTGGCCAATGGCGCCCAGATCATCGACATCAACATGGATGAGGGCCTGATCGACAGCCAGCAGGTGATGATCGACTATCTCAACCTGCTCGCCGCCGAGCCCGATATCGCCAAGGTGCCGTTGATGATCGACAGCTCCAAATGGGAGGTGATCGAGGCCGGGCTCAAATGCGTGCAGGGCAAGGCGCTGGTCAATTCCATTTCGATGAAGGAGGGCGAGGAATCCTTCCTCAAATATGCCCGCCTGGTGCGTGCCTATGGCGCCGCCGTCGTGGTCATGGCGTTTGACGAGCAGGGCCAGGCCGATACGCTCGAGCGCAAGGTGGAAATCTGCAGCCGCGCCTATAAGCTGCTCACCGAGGATGTCGGCTTTCCGCCCGACGACATTGTTTTCGATCCCAATGTGTTCGCCGTGGCCACCGGCATCGAGGAACATAATGGTTACGGGGTAGCCTTTATCGAGGCGACCAAGATCATCACCGATACCCTGCCCCATGTGCATATTTCGGGCGGCATCTCCAATCTCAGCTTCTCGTTCCGTGGCAATGAGCCGGTGCGCGAGGCCATGCATGCGGTGTTTTTGTACTATGCCATCCAGAACGGCATGGACATGGGCATCGTCAATGCCGGCCAGCTGGCGGTCTATGAGAGCATCGATCCCGAATTGCGCGACGCCTGCGAGGATGTGATCCTCAACCGGCGCGACGACGCCACCGATCGCCTGCTCGAGCTGGCCGAGCGCTATCGCGGCAAGGGCGGCAAGGAGGCTGCAGCCAAGGATCTGAGCTGGCGCGAGAAGTCGGTCGAGGACCGCATTGCCCATGCCCTGGTCAATGGCATTACCGAATATATCGACGCCGATACCGACGAGGCGCGGCTCAAGGCGGCGCGGCCGCTGCATGTGATTGAGGGCCCGCTGATGGCCGGCATGAGCATTGTCGGCGACCTGTTCGGCTCGGGCAAGATGTTCCTGCCCCAGGTGGTGAAATCTGCCCGGGTGATGAAGCAGGCCGTGGCACTGCTGCTGCCCTATATGGAAGCCGAGAAGAATGCAGACGGCAATGCCACCGGGCGCAAGAGCGCCGGCAAGGTGCTGATGGCGACGGTCAAGGGCGACGTGCATGATATCGGCAAGAATATCGTGGGCGTGGTGCTGAGCTGCAATAATTACGAGATCATCGACCTCGGCGTCATGGTGCCGACGGCCAAGATCCTGCAGACGGCGCGCGACGAGAAGGTCGATATTATCGGGCTTTCCGGCCTGATCACCCCGTCGCTGGACGAAATGGTGCATGTGGCCGCCGAAATGGAGCGTGAGGGCTTCGACATTCCCCTGCTGATCGGCGGGGCGACGACCAGCCGCGTGCATACCGCGGTCAAGATCCATCCGCGTTACGAACGCGGCCAGACGGTCTATGTCAACGATGCCAGCCGCGCCGTGGGCGTGGTGGGCAATCTGCTGTCGGCCGATACCAAGGTCAGCTTCATCGCCGATATCAAGGCGGAATATGCCAAGGCGGCCAATGCGCATCTGCGGGCCGAGGAGGACAAGAAGCGCCTGCCGCTGACCGCGGCGCGGGCCAATGCGTTCAAGCCGGACTGGAGCGCCTATGTGCCACCCCAGCCGAGCTTTACCGGCACAAGGGTGTTCGACGATTTCGACCTGACCGAACTGGCCGCGTATATCGACTGGACGCCGTTCTTCCACACCTGGGAGCTCAAGGGGCGCTATCCGGCCATTCTCGAGGATGAGCGGCAGGGTGAGGCGGCGCGGCAGCTCTGGGCCGATGCCCAGACCATGCTCAAGCAGATCATCGACGAGACCTGGTTCAAGCCGCGTGCCGTGGTGGGCTTCTGGCCGGCCAATGCCAGTGGCGACGACATCAAGCTCTATAGTGACGAGGGCCGCGCCGAGGAACTGGCAACGCTCTTCACCCTGCGCCAGCAGCTGAGCAAGCGCGACGGCAAGCCCAATATGGCGCTGAGCGATTTCGTCGCCCCACTCGACAGCGGCAAAGCCGATTATCTCGGCGCCTTCGTGGTCACGGCCGGGCTCGAAGAGGTGGCGATTGCCGAGCGCTTCGAAAAGCAGAATGACGATTACTCGTCCATCCTGGTCAAGGCGCTGGCCGACCGCTTTGCCGAGGCCCTGGCCGAAATGATGCATGCGCGGGTGCGCCGCGAATTCTGGGCCTATGCTCCTGACGAGACGCAGACGCCGGCCGAGCTGTCGCTGGAAACCTATCGCGGCATCCGCCCGGCGCCGGGCTATCCCGCCCAGCCCGACCATACCGAAAAGACCACCCTTTTCCGCCTGCTCGATGCGGAAAAGAATGCCGGCGTGACGCTGACCGAAAGCTATGCCATGTGGCCGGGCTCATCGGTTTCGGGCTTCTACTATGCCCATCCGGATGCCTATTACTTTGGCGTGGCCAAGGTGGAGCGCGACCAGGTGCTCGATTATGCGGGGCGCAAGGGGATGAGCGTGGAAGAGGTCGAGCGCTGGCTCGGGCCGATCCTG
>CAXBHD010000238.1:0-5130 GCA_963975335.1 uncultured Devosia sp.
CGCCCATATCCTGGTCGGCCTGGCCGTGGCCGTGGCCAATATCGACGAGGTCATCGCCCTGATCCGCACCGCGCCCGATCCGGCCACGGCGCGCGAGCAGCTGATGACCCGCCGCTGGCCGGCCCAGGACGTGGCGCCGCTCATCGCCCTGATCGACGATCCGCGCCACCGCATCAACGAGGACGGCACGTTCAACCTGTCCGAAGAGCAGGCCCGTGCCATTCTCGAGCTGCGCCTGGCCCGTTTGACGGCTTTGGGTCGCGATGAAATCGGCGAGGAACTCAATGGCCTAGGCGCCCAGATCGAGGACTATCTGGCCATTCTGCGCAGCCGCGAGCGGGTGGTAGAGATCATTCGCCAGGAACTGACCGAGATCAAGGAGCAGTTCGCCACGCCGCGCCGCACCGAGATTTCCGAATCGCTCGGCGATTTCGACGACGAGGACCTGATCGCCCGCGAAGACATGGTCGTGACGGTCAGCCACGAAGGCTATATCAAGCGCGTGCCGCTCTCGACCTATCGCGCCCAGGCGCGCGGCGGCAAGGGGCGCTCGGGCATGGCCACGCGCGACGAGGATTTCGTTGCCCGGCTATTCGTCGCCAATACCCATACCCCGGTCCTGTTCTTCACCAGCCGCGGCATTGCCTACAAGCTCAAGGTCTGGCGCCTGCCGCTGGCCCAGGCCAATGCGCGGGGCAAGGCGCTGATCAATATCCTGCCCCTCGAGCAGGGCGAGCGGCTGACCACGATCATGCCGCTGCCCGAGGACGAGGCGAGCTGGGCCAATCTCGACATCATGTTCGCCACGACGCGCGGCACGGTGCGCCGCAACTCGCTGGCCGATTTCATCGAGGTCCGCCAGAACGGCAAGATCGCCATGAAGCTCGACGAGGGCGACCAGATCGTCGGCGTCGAGACGGCGACCGTCAATGACGACGTGCTGCTCACCACGGCACAGGGCCAGGCCATCCGCTTCCGCACCGACGATGTGCGCCTGTTCAAGGGCCGCGACTCCATGGGCGTGCGCGGCATCAACCTGGCCAAGGACGACGTCGTCATTTCGATGGCCATCATCAACCACTCCGATGCCACCGCCGAAGAGCGGGCTGCCTATCTCAAGATGAGCCGCGCCGTGCGGGGCGAAGAGGAGACGGCAGACGAGGGCGCATCCGATGAGGGCGAGGTCATCGCCGGCGCCCTCGATCAGGAGCGCTATGCGCAGATGAGCGCTACCGAACAGTTCATCCTGACCATTTCGGAAAACGGCTATGGCAAGCGCACCTCGAGCCACGAATACCGCATTACCGGCCGCGGCGGCAAAGGCATCGTCGCCATGGCCGTCAACAAGCGCAATGGCAATCTGGTCTCGAGCTTCCCGGTGGAAGACAGCGACCAGATCATGCTGATTTCCGATGGCGGCCAGACCATCCGCCTGCCGGTGGGCGGCGACAAGCCGATCCGCATCGTCAGCCGCGGCAGCCAGGGCGTCATTGTCTTTGATACTGCCGCCGACGAGAAGGTCATGTCGGTCGAGCATATCCGCGAGCCCGAAGCCGTCGAGGAAGACTCGAACGCCGTCGTCGCGCCCGAGGGCCCCGAGGCCCAGGACGGCAGCGCGCCCGATGGCCCGGAAGCGCCGGACACCCCTTCCGAGGAGTGAGCGACCGACCATCATGGCCAAGAGAGGGGCGCTGCGGCGCCCCTTGTCACGTCAGATGAAGCGGCCCTCGACCTGGCCGGCGCCGTCCGCGCTGGCGCGGCGGCCGGTGCCCAGCCTGACGCTGACCGGCATGCTGGAGGCCTGCAGGGCAGGGCTGCTCTCCTCAAGGTCGCCATAGGCGTTGCGCCCGGCATCGGAGGGGCGGCAGGCCCAGTAGAGCAGCATGAGGCCACCCAGGGGCACGAAGGTCAGCAGATACCAGGCGCCGGACCTGCCGATATCGTGCAGGCGGCGCAGCTGTACGGTGAAGCCGGGGACAGTGTGGATAATGACCATGAACAGGGTCACCGGCATTTCCCGCCAATGCGCGCCCATCTGGCCATTAATGGCGTAGTCCGCCGCCATGCCGGCGCCGATCAGCAGCAACTGGAACAAGAAGAACATCCAGTATTGCATGCGGGTGCTGCGCCCCCAGAACTCGAAATATCGCAGCATGCCGTCAAAATACGCGCTCATCCAGCTTTCCCGCCCAGCGTCCCCGCGTGAATTCTAGCGCGCGGCGGTGAGCAATTGTGCTGCCGAATGCATGGCATTTTAGCCAAGGCGCCGCGGCCATGCCCAGGCTCTTGCCTTTGCCCCCGGCCAATGGCTTGATCGGCATGCAAGGAGTCCGCCGCATGATCAGCCTGACCAGCCTTATTCCCTATCTGGGCGCCTGTTTCCTTCTGGCCATCGTGCCGGGCCCCACCGTCACGGTGATCGTGGCCAATGCCCTGGCGCGCGGCACCGGGGCAGGGCTCGCCATTGTGGCCGGCACCCAGGCCGGCTTTCTGGTGATGACGCTGGTGGTGGCGCTGGGCATGCAGGCCCTGGTTGCCTTCATGGGCTGGGCCTTTGACGCGATCAAGCTCATTGGCGCAGCCTATCTGGTCTGGCTGGGCTACAAGATGTGGCGCTCCAATGGCGAACTGGCCGCTGCACAGGCCGAACGCAGCAAGTCCCGCGCTGCCATGGCGCTGGAGGGGTTCCTGGTGATCCTCTCCAATCCCAAGGCGCTGATCTTTCTGGGCGCCTTCCTGCCGCAATTTGTCGACGTCACCCGGCCGACCTTTCCGCAGGTCATGATACTGGGCCTGTTCTTCATGCTGGTGGCCGGCTCGACCGATGCCCTCTATGCCATTATCGCCGGGCGCACACGCGGCCTGCTGAGCGCTGCACGCGTGCGTTTCGTCTCGCGCCTGTCCGGGCTCATCCTGATGGCCGGGGGCGCCTGGCTGGCGCTGCTCAAGCGCGCATGACGGTAGTTCATCGTGAAGGTTACTTGATGGCGATAGACGACACTTCCTCGAAGCAGGCTTCGGTTTCGGAACCTACTGAGACCGACGATGCCCACGTTATTCATGATCATCCTGTACCGCCAGAGGAGCTTTGGCGGTACAGCCCGGTGCGTGATGCAGCATCGGAGGAGGACATTGCTAGATATGTTGAAATTGAAGCCCGCGACGAGAAAGTATCACATGTAGAACGCATAAAAACGGAATATATTATTAGTGATCCCTATGAGATTTGGGATGTAAATACCGACAAGAACAGATGGTGGGTCATAACGAATATGACCAACCTGTACTCGCAGAAGCACTTTCCCAGCTTAGACTACACTCTGTCGTTTCACGTCGGTCTGATGATGAGACTCCGGAGCCGAAATTCTGGTCCGGACGCGGAGGAACCGGGGCCATTTGACGACGTGCTCCGTCGGCAGGAACAAATTCACACTGGGCTGGAACGAGCCATCGAGGCGGAGGCATTTCAGGCAATAGGCATGCAGCTGCGTGAAATGCTTATCGCCTTGGTTACGGCCATGCGGCGGCAGGTGGCTTTGCCAATAGATGCCGAAAGCCCACAGTCATCCAACTTTAAGGCTTGGAGCGAGTTGCTGATTAGCAAGTTGTGTAGCGGCGGTTCTAACGAAGAGCTTCGAAAGTTTATCCGGACGTCTGCCGACTCTCTTTGGGGATATGTGAATTGGTTGACCCACGCGCGTAACGCTGATGCTCGTGCCGCAACTGTCACGGTGCACGCCGCCGATGTACTGGTCGGCCACTTCTTTCATCTCACGGAGAGAAATGCAGGTGCAATGGTGGAAAAATGTCCTGTTTGCTCGTCAAGAAACATCAGGACCCATTTCGATCGGGAGATCGGTGAACATGGTGCCTACTTCCACACTTGCGGTAGTTGCAGTTGGCATGATCATCCAGAAGGGGAAGAAGAGGAGGGGTAGCCGACAGCGGGCCATGACGCTGCTAACCTGCCAACCGCCCCGCCTTGCCATGACTCTGCGCCCATGACAAAACCCTAGGAACAACAATGGGGAGCGTGGTGTGAGCAAACTGGTGGGGTTCTATCCGGGGTCGTTCGATCCGCTGACCAATGGACATCTCGACGTCATCGAGCGCGCCTGCAAGCTGGTCGATACGCTGGTCGTGGCCGTTGGCATCAATTCGGGCAAGAAGACGCCGCTCTTTGCCCATGCCGATCGCCTGCTGATTCTCGAACAGGCCCTGGCCCCGGTCGGCAAGCGCACCGATACCGAGTTCCGCATTGTCGATTTCTCCGGCCTGATGGTCAATGCGGCGCGCGAGCATGGCGCCAAGCTGATCATTCGCGGCCTGCGCGATACCACTGATTACAACTATGAAATGCAGATGGTGGGCATGAACGCGCAAATGGCGCCGGACCTGCAGACCGTTTTCCTGCCCTCCAGCCCGCCCGTTCGGCATATCTCGGCCACATTGGTGCGCCAGATCGCTGAAATGGGCGGCGACATCTCCGCCTTCGTCCCGCAAATCGTTCTCAAGGCCCTGAAATCCTCATGACCGCAATCACCCGTCGCCTGTTTGGCGCGCTCATCATCGGCGCTGCCGCCCTCGCCGCCGCTCCCGCCTCCGCCCAGTCGGGCACGCCGCATCTGATCCTGACGCTGGAAGACGGTGCCGTCGACATCGAATTGCTGCCCGCTTTGGCGCCCAAGCATGTCGAGCGCGTGGTCGCGCTGACCGAAGCGGGTGCCTATGACGGCGTGGTCTTCCACCGCGTCATCGACGGCTTCATGGCCCAGACCGGCGACGTGGCCTATGGCAAGACCGGCGGGCCCGAATTCGACCTGTCGCGCGCCGGCATGGGCGGTTCGGACCAGCCCGATGTCGAGGCCGAGTTCAATGCGGAAAGCTTCCAGCGTGGCGCCGTTGGCGCGGCCCGCTCGCAGGATCCCAATTCGTTCAACTCGCAGTTCTTCATCGTGACGGCCGATGCCAGCTTCCTTGATGGCCAGTATACCGTGTTCGGCAAGGTCGCCAGCGGCATGGAACTGGTCGATGCCCTCGAAAAGGGCCCCAAGGAACAAAATGGCGCCGTCGCCAATCCCGACAAGATCGTCTCGGCGACGAGTGAATACAAGTAACAGGCGCTGCCTG
>CAXBHD010000239.1:0-5091 GCA_963975335.1 uncultured Devosia sp.
GGGGATGAGCGGAATGGCGCGCGGCTTGCGCATCGGTACCGAGTTCATCGCCGCAATCCTGGTGGGGACCGGTATCGGTTACCTCATCGACCTTGGCCTGGGCACCAGCCCCTGGGGAATGCTCATCATGTTTTTGGTGGGCTTTGCTGCTGGAATACTCAATGTCACCCGCGTGGTGGCGCAAATGAATGCCGCATCGCCTCCCCCGCCTGGGTCCGATATGGGACCAGACGCTTAGAGGGCTCTATCTTGGCCGGTACTGATCCGATCCACCAATTCGTCATCTATGACATCGCCAAGCTGTTCACGATTGGCGGCGATGGCACCGAAGGCAGCGGAATGACCTTCGCCTTCACCAATTCGGCCCTGTTCATGGTCGTGTCGGTGGTGGTGACCACGGCCTTCCTGCTGCTGGCCGGACGCAACCAGAAGCTTGTGCCCGATCGGCTGCAGCTGGCAGGCGAGCTCTCCTATTCCTTCATTGCCAATATGTTGCGCAGTTCGGCGGGCACCGAGGGAATGAAGTTCTTCCCCTTCGTGTTCTCGATGTTCGCCTTCGTGCTGGTGGGCAATATGCTGGGCATGTTCCCCTACTTCTTTACCTATACCAGCCACATCATCGTCACCTTCGGCCTGGCCATGACGGTGATCCTGGTGGTGACCATCTATGGCTTTGCCAAGCATGGCCTCAAATTCTTCAAGCTGTTCGCCCCCTCCGGCGTGCCAGCCTATGTGCTGCCCATCGTGATCCCGATCGAGATCGTGTCCTTCCTGTCGCGACCCATCAGCCTCTCGGTCCGACTGTTCGGCAACGTGCTGGCCGGCCATATCACGCTCAAGGTGTTTACCGGGTTTGTCGTGTCGCTTGGCGCCCTGGGTGCGCTGGGCTGGCTTGGCGCCCTGCTGCCGATGATCATGGCCGTGGCCATCACGGCGCTCGAAGTCCTCGTCTCAGCCGTGCAGGCCTATGTGTTTGCCGTGTTGACGTCGATGTATCTCAACGATGCGGTTCACCCCTCGCACTGATTGTTGAGCCCAACCCCGGCGTAGACGCCGAAACGATCTTGTCATTGAAAGGACAACTGAAATGGAAGCCGAAGCCGCGAAGTATATCGGTGCTGGTATTGCAACCCTGGGCATGGCTGGTGCCGCTCTGGGCGTGTCGAGCATCTTCTCGAACTTTCTGACGGGCGCCCTGCGCAATCCGTCTGCCGCACCAAGCCAGGTCGGCAACCTGATTTTCGGCTTCGCCGTGACCGAAGCCCTGGGCATCTTCTCGTTCCTGGTTGCCCTGATCCTGCTGTTCGTCGTCTAAGACCGACGCGGCGACCACGCATTCCGCAGCCGGGCTTGCTCCGGCTGCGGGTTCTTTCCGGCACCATGCCGGCTGACCGGATTTAACGGGACCTCACCTGATGGTAACGCAAGCTTTCGCCCAAGAAGCGGAAACGCCGACCGAGGACAACGCCGACGCGGCGATCGACGCCACCCATGGCGAGTCGCTTGGCGATCCCACCGCTGATACCCATGCCACGACCCAAGCCCATGGCGGCGAGCATGGTTCGGACGTGTTCCCCCCCTTTGATCCAGCGACATTCCCATCGCAGCTCTTGTGGCTCGCCATCAGCTTTGGCGCCCTCTACCTGCTGATGAGCCGGCTGGCTTTGCCGCGCATCGGCAATGTTCTCGATACCCGCAAGGCCACGATCGATGCCGATCTGGCTGCTGCCGAGGTGTCGCGCCAGCAGACCGACGCGGCGATTGCCGCCTATGAAGCCGCTCTTGCTGCCGCCAAGGCCAAGGCCCAGGGCATTGCCAATGAAAGCCGCGAGGCCATCCAGGCCGACCTGGCTGCCAAGCGCGCTGCCGTCGAGGCCGATCTCAGCGACAAGGTCGCCCAGGCCGAGGTCCGCATTGCCGCGACCAAGACCGAGGCGCTGACCCATGTCGACGAGATCGCTGCCGAAACCGCCCAGACGGTGGTGACGCAGCTGATTGGCGACATTCCGACCGACAGCGTGCGCGCTGCCGTCGCCAAGGCAAGCAAGGAGTAAGCGACATGGAATGGATGGATAACAGCTTCTACGCCCTCGTCGCCCTGGTCATCTTCGTCGGCCTGATGATCTATTTCGGCATTCCGCGCATCATCACCAAGATGCTGGACGGCCAGATCCAGAAGATTGCCGACGAACTGGCCCAGGCCAAGACGCTGCGCGAAGAGGCCGCGGCCCTGCTGGTCGAATATGAGCAGAAGCGCGTTGCCGCCGAAAGCGAAGCGGCCGGCATCATTGCCGCCGCCCAGGAAGAGGCCAATCGCCTCACCGCCGCCGCCCAGGCATCGCTGAGCGAACTGGTCGCCCGTCGCACCAAGTCGGTGGAAGACAAGATCGCCCAGGCCGAAGCGCAGGCCGTGGCCGAAGTGCGCGCCCGCTCGGCTGATGTTGCCATCGAGGCCGCCCGGCTGGTGCTGACCGACGAAATGAACCGCAATGGCGGCAAGATCGTCGACAAGGCCATTGCCGATGTCGGCAAGCGCCTGAACTAGGCACTGCCGAGCATAGCGAATTCAAGGCGGGCAGCGATGCCCGCCTTTTTTGTTGCCGACCCGAGCGGCACAAATCGCGGGGACCATGCGACCGGCGCAATTGACGGCCCGGGGAATCTCCAGCATGGTGCGGCCACTGCGGGAGAGACTGGTTCTTTCCAGCGCCGAAGGAGCAACCGCCCCGGAAACTCTCAGGCCAAAGGACCGCAGCGCACTACAACTCTGGAAAGCGGACCGCCCGATGGGCCGGGTCCCACCGAAGGAGCAACCGGCGCTCAGCCGGGAAATCTCTCAGGTGATCAGGACAGAGGGGGCACGGATTTCGCCGCAGGGCGAGTATAGTCGTGTCACCGTGTTCATTTCCGGGAAGTGTTGATGGCCCAGAGCCCAGCCGAAACTCTCAAGACAACGCCGCTGATCAACCGCCACCTGGCCGCCGAAGGCCGCATGGTGCCGTTTGGCGGCTATAACCTGCCGGTGCAATATCCGAGCGGCATCATGGCCGAGCATAAATGGACCCGCGAGCATGCCGGGCTCTTCGATGTCAGCCATATGGGCCCGAGCTTTCTCAGCCTCAACAATCCCAGCGGCGACGCCCAGGCGGACCATGCTGCCGTCGCGGCGCTGATCGAGCCGCTGATCTGCGGCGATATTGCGGGCCTCAAGCCCGGCCAGATCCGCTACACCATGCTGCTCAATGAGCAGGGCGGTGTCATCGACGACCTGATGGTCGCCCGCGCGCCCGACCGGCCTGGCACGCTCTATGTGGTGGTCAATGCCGGCACCAAGGACAATGACTTTGCGCTGATCGCCGCCGCGGCCGGCGACAGGGCCACGCTGACCCGGGCGGACACTGGCGCCCTGCTGGCCCTGCAGGGGCCCGAGGCGGTTTCGGTCATCACGACGCTGGCGCCGGGCGCCGCCGAACTCGGCTTCATGAATTACGGCGCCTTCGCGTGGCAGGGTACCACGCTGGTCATCGGCCGCTGTGGCTATACCGGCGAGGACGGCTTTGAAATCCTCTGCGACGCTGACAGGGCCGAAGCGGTATGGGATGCCCTGGTCGCCGACGACCGGGTGAAGCCGATTGGCCTGGGCGCCCGCGACAGCCTGCGGCTCGAGGCCGGCTTGCCGCTTTATGGCCATGACCTCAATGAAACCATCTCGCCCATCGAGGCCGATCTGGGCTTTGCCCTCTCCAAACGCCGCCGCGAGGCCGCCGATTTCCCCGGCGCCGCCCGGATCCTGGCCGAACGCGAAGGCGCGCCCAGCCGCGTGCGCGTCGGGCTGGTGGTCCAGGGGGCCCCGGCCCGCGAGGGCGCCGAGATTCTCGATTCCGCCGGCAGCGCCATTGGCATCGTCACCAGCGGCGGATTTGCCCCATCGCTGGGCAAGGCCATCGCCCTGGGCTTTGTGCCCCCCGCTCACGCCGCTGCCGGCAGCATGCTGCAGGTCAGCGTGCGTGGCCGCGCCCAGGCCGCCGAAGTGGTCGAGACGCCCTTCGTGCCCCACAATTATTTCCGTCAGCCCAAAGCCAGTTGAGAGATCAGCCATGACCACCAAGTTCACCCCTGACCATGAATATATCCGCGTCGAGGGTTCGACCGGCATTGTCGGCATCACCCCCTATGCCCAGGAAGCCCTGGGCGACATCGTCTTTGTCGAGCTGCCTGCCGTGGGCAAGGTGCTCAAGAAGGGCGACGAGGCCGCGGTCGTCGAGTCCGTGAAAGCCGCCTCGGAAATCTATGCGCCGGTATCGGGCACCGTGACCGAGGTCAACGAGACCCTCAGCGGCGAGCCTGGCCTGATCAATGCCGATCCCGAAGCCAAGGGCTGGATCTACAAGATCGCCATTGCCGATGCCGGCGAGCTCGAGACCCTGCTCGATTCCGACGCCTATGCCGAATTGACCCTTTAAGAGTATCCCATGCGCTATCTCCCCCATTCGCCTGCCGAGCGCGCCGAGATGCTCGGCGTCATCGGCGCGACCCATATTGACGAGCTGTTCAGCGCCGTGCCGGCCAGTGCACTCAACAGCTTCGATCTGGGCCTGCCCGCCCATAGTCCGGAATTCCTGGTCGAGGCGCATATGAAGGCGCTGGCCGGCCAGAACCATGCCGGGGCCGATGGTCCGTTCTTTGTCGGCGCCGGCGCCTATCGGCACCATGTGCCGGCCACGGTCGACCACCTGATCCAGCGCTCGGAATTCCTCACCGCCTATACGCCCTACCAGCCGGAAATCTCGCAGGGCACGCTGCAGATGCTGTTCGAGTTCCAGACCCAGGTGGCGGAGCTCACCGGCATGGAGGTGGCGAACGCTTCCATGTACGACGGCTCGACCGCCACCGCCGAAGCCGTCCTGATGGCGAACCGGGTGACAAAGCGGCGCAAGGCGGTGCTCGCCGGCGGCCTGCATCCGCACTATCGCGACGTGGTGCGCACCGTCGTCGACATGGCCGACGACAAGCTCGTCTGCCTCGACGCCGATCCGATGGGCACCGAGGACGTGATCGCCGCCATCGACGACGACACCGCCTGCGTCGTCG
>CAXBHD010000240.1:0-5082 GCA_963975335.1 uncultured Devosia sp.
GATTGAGATCGACAAAGCTCATATTGGGGTGCTGGTCATGCAGCAGCTTGCCGGCATCGGTTTCCAGATGCAGCCGCTCAATGCCGATCTCGACATGGTCGCCATTGACGTCGAGCGCCACCACGCCCTCCCCCACGATCGGGTCCTTGTACTGGCTGATCTGGTAGCCCGGCGGCTGGTCGGGATAAAAGTAGTTCTTGCGGTCGAACACGCTGCGCTTGTTGATCTTGGCCTTGAGGCCCAGGCCGGTCCGCACGGCCTGGCGCACGCATTCCACATTGATCGTGGGCAGCATGCCGGGCATGCCCGCATCGACAAAGGACACATTGGCATTGGCTGGATTGCCGAAGGCCGTCGAGGCGCCCGAGAATAGCTTGCTCTCCGATGTCACCTGCGCATGCACTTCCATGCCAATGACCACTTCCCAGTCACCGGTCGAACCGGCGATGAAGCTCTTCGGATTGGGCGTGCGCGTATCGATAAGGGTCACTGGAGCATCCTGAAAGGCAAGGCGAAACACTGGCAAACGCATAGAGCCTGGGGCCAGCCGATGCAATTGCTTTGCTTGATGTTACGGCAAGATCCGGACCGGCCCTTCCCCCTTCAGGGGAGGTCAGGTGGGGGCGTCCAACGGCCGGGGAGCCCTCAGTCCTCGTGCCCCACATCGCCGGCAAACGGCATCAGCCGCTTTTCCAGATGCACGCTCATGAAGGGTTGCGCCGCGTCGCGCCCATCCGGGCGCAGCGCCAGGATGCGATAGCCCTGCTTCTCGTAGAACCGCACCGCCGGCACATTATCGGCCGGGGTTTCCAGATAGACCCGCTCGGCGCCGGCCAGCTCAAGCATGGATTCCATGCGCCGCAGCAGCATCGAGCCCAGCCCGTTGCGCTGCAGTTCGGGCATTACGAAGAGATAGGGAATATAGGCCCGCCGCGCCGCCCGCGAGCACCAGCCCACCACGATGCCGTCGACCTCGGCCACGATGATGCGGTTGAGCGTCTCGGCCACCACTTGGGTCAGCCGGTAGCGCTCGGCCTCGCGCAGTCCGGGTCGCGGTGTCAGCAGCGGATAGATCCCCTGCAGCCAGGCACTATAGGCAATCTCGGCCAGGCGCCGCGCATCGGCACTTTCCGCCTTGCGAATGGTAATGCCGGGCATATTGACCTCCGCTATTGGCGGCGTCGCGCCGCAATGATGCCCTTCTCGTAATTGATGTTCCAGTCGATCAGGGTCCGCCACACAAGTTCGGCCTGATCCTCGTCAAGATCAAGAGCCAAACTGCGGTCGCGAATCTTGTTGATCACGGCCTCGATCCGCGCTGGATCACGTGCCTCATGCGGATCGGTCTTGATCTCGGCCATCCGCGTCACATAGCGGTGCCGCTGGGCAAACAAAGCCAGCAATTCGCTGTCGATCCGGTCGATCTCGGCGCGGACATCGTCCTTGGTCTGGCAGTCGGCGGGGGTCTTGATGGCGGTCACGGCGCTTTCCAGTCAGATGGGTATGGTGCAGGTTTGCACCGGCCAGCGCCCGATTTCAACCGCCCGGCTTGTCTGGTGCCGCGCCCGCGTCTATCCTGTGGTCATGTTGAGCCAGTCGGAAACCGCCTGACGCCTCGTCCATTGGCGACGAGGCATGAATGAACCACCGGCCGCCCTGCGTCTGCGGGCCGCCGGTTCTGTTTGTTCGCGGGGTCTTCCCCGCCGCTCAGGCTTTCGACATTTCCATGGATATTTCACGCGACGAACAGCGTGTGCTGCATGCCCTCGCCCAGGGTGGCCGCATCGCGCTTATCCGTAACCCGCAGGGCAAGGCTACAGGCCTTGAATTCTTCAACCGCGATGGCTGGCTGATATCGGGCTGCAGCCTGCCGCTTTTCCGCAAGCTCAAGGCCAAAAAAGCCATCAAATCCACCAATGGCCAGCCCTATCGCATCACCCGGCGGGGTCTCGAACTGGTGCGCAGCCAGGTCGATAACCGGTAACCCATCGGTCACGGCTTGCTGCGCCCGCAGTCGCCCCTCCCCCTTGTCGGGCGTGAAAACGGCCCGCAGGGTCAAATCGCGCCGGTGGCGTGATTTGGGTGGGCAGGCCAGAGAGCGCCGCTCGAATGGCTCGAATACGGGCGGGGCCAGCGGCCCCGCACCGCGCCTCGTGATTTGACAAACGCAGCCCCGCCCCGCCCAGTCCTGCAAGGGGGGACCATCCAATGACCAAGCAGATTCGCCTGGGCGCCATCTTCTGGCTGCTGACCGCCGAATTCTTCATCGCCCAGTTTCTCGCCCAGGCAGCCTGGCCGGGCTATTCCATGGCGATCGAAGACATCAGCCTGCTCGGCGTCACCAGCTGCGGCGCCTATCTCAATCCGGCGCCCGGCGGCATCATGCCGGTCTGCTCGCCGCTCAGCCTGCTCTTCAATATCGGCATGACGCTCAATGGCGTGCTGGTCGTGCTCGGCGTCTGGTTCACCCGCGATCTCTGGCCGCAGACCCGCCTCAAGCTCGTCGCGCTCTGGCTGCTGGCCTTGGGCGGCGACGGCACCATGCTGGCCGGCCTCTTTCCGCTCGATACCATGCCGGTGCTGCATCTGGTCGGCGCCGTGTTGGCCCTGGGCCTGTCCTGCTTCGGCTTCATCGCCCTGGCCCGCGTCGTCTGGCACAGCCACCGGGCCTTTGCCCTTTATAGCCTTGCCACCGGCCTCCTGGCGCTGACGGGCTTCCTGCTCTATGCCGGGGAAATCTATCTGGGTGGCCGCGGCACGGTGGAACGCCTCGCGGCCTGGCCGCAGACCCTGTGGTATATGGTGACCGGTGCCCTGATCCTGCGCGGCCATTTCACTGCGGGCGCGAAAATACTGCCGACAAAGGCAACACCCGCCTCTCGGTAGCGTTGCCCTGGCAGATGGAGAGATCGACATGGCAGACCACGACAGCGACGATACCCTGCCCGCCCCTGTGCCCCGGCACGGACCGGAACGGCAGCAGCCCGCCCGGGCCCGCATCCGCCTCGTCTGGGGCAAGACCAGCCTGGAGGCCGATGCCCATATCACGCCGGCCGGGCTGCTGGCCCTTGGCGGCATGGTGGGCATGATCCTGCTGGCCGTCGCCCCGATCGTGCGGGCCGCCGGCGATGCGCGGGCCCGCCGCTGAAGTCTGGTGCGTCTAGTGCTTGGTAATGCCGCTCAGCGCTGCCGCGATATGTTCCCATTCGCTGGTCACGCTGGCCGTGGCGCGCTTCTTGCCGGCGCGGCGATACCAGTAGTCGGCATTGCCCATATCGGCTTCGATCCAGTGCATCAGCGCATGCACCCAGTCAAAGGCCTGTACGCCTTCCATGGCCTGCACGATATGATGCGCCTGTTCCCATTCGGGGCCCACGCGCATTTCGCCCTTTTTGAGCCACCACAGCGCCTGCAGCGGCATGCTCATATCCTTGGGCGGCTCGGACCAGTCCTGGGTGGTGAAAATGTCAGTGGCCATGGAAGATACTCTAGTCGGCCCGGACGCCGCCCGCGGCGGCGTCACAACCAGTTTAAACTTGTGCATGCCCGCCAAATAAGGCGGATCGCCGCCGCGATCAAGTGGCGAGGCCCATGCACACTGCCGATTTGCCCGGAATGACGGCTATGGTTACTTCAGCACCGCATAGACATCTGTCAGCAATTCTGCCTCGGCCACCAGCTTGGGGTCATTGAGATAGACTTCCCAGGTCGGCGACCCGATCTGCCGGCCCAGCGTGGCAATATGCTGCATCATCAGCCCGTAATCGTCGCGCAGGCTGGCATAGGAGCCCTTGTGCTGGAAGTAGAGCACCTCCTGCGCCGGCAATGTGTCGACCTTGACCTCGCCCTCGGCCTTGGCGGCGTCCTGCGGCGCAATGATGCAGCCGGCCCGGTAGGTCATCGTGTCAGGATTGTAGTCGTGATAGACCGCCACCGCCCCGCCGGCCGGCTCGATCGCCTTGGACTCCATGAAGGCCCAGACCTGCTCATAGGCGGCCCCCATGCTGCGCGAAATATCCTGCGGATCCATCGAACAGGTTCGGGTAATGTAAATATAGGTCGTCTGCGGTACCTGGACGAGCTTGAAATCGGTCATCCCATTCTCCTCTGAGTAGACCTCAGCAGGATAGGGCATGGCGGCAAACCGCACTTTGATCGCGGTCAAGCAGGCAGGATAAGTCCGGCAGCGCCGATGGCGCCGTTGCCGTTCTGGCTACCACCAGGTCTTGGGCGAAAAGTCCATATCGGCGCTGCGCTCGATGACGCGGGCGGCAGCGAACAGCGTCTCCTCGTCGAACGGCTTGCCGATCAGCTGCAGCCCCAGCGGCAGATTCTGCCCATCCTTGCCGGCCGGCACGGCAATGCCCGGCAGGCCCGCCATATTGACCGTCACGGTAAAGACGTCCTGCAGATACATGGCCACCGGATCGGCGGCCAAAGCCTCGTCGCCAATGCCGAAGGCGGCCGAGGGCGTGGCCGGGGTCAGGATGGCGTCGATGCCGGCATGGAAGGCATCCTCGAAATCCTTCTTGATCAGCGTGCGCACCTTCTGCGCCTTGACATAATAGGCGTCGAAGTAACCTGCAGACAGCACGTATGTGCCGATCATGATGCGGCGCTTGACCTCGCGGCCGAAGCCGGCGGCCCGCGTCAGCTCATACATGTCGGTAATATCCTTGCCGGATACACGCAGCCCGTATTTAACCCCGTCATAGCGCGCCAGGTTGGACGAAGCCTCGGCCGGCGCCACGATATAATAGGCCGGCAGGGCATATTTGGTATGTGGCAGGCTGATATCGCGGACGGTCGCGCCCTCTTCCTTGAGCCAGTCCAGCCCCTGGGCCCAGAGCTTTTCGATCTCGGCCGGCATGCCGTCCTGGCGATATTCGCGCGGCACCCCGATGGTGAGGCCCTTGACCCCGCGCTCAACGGCAGCGGCAAAATCGGGCACCGCCATGTCGACGCTGGTGGAATCCTTGACGTCATAGCCCGACATGGAGGTCATCAGCAGCGCCGCGTCCTCCACCGTGCGGGCGATCGGCCCGGCCTGGTCCAGCGACGACGCGAAGGCAACGGTGCCCC
>CAXBHD010000241.1:0-5076 GCA_963975335.1 uncultured Devosia sp.
CCGGTCATGGTTGCCCAGTCGGGCATTCCTGCCCTGACCGACATCGTCGTGCCGCCGGTCAGCGACTTCCTCGACAATCCGGAAAGCCTCGAAGTGGCCATCGCGCCCCCCTCGCCGACCTCGGCGCTGGTACTGATGGCTGCAGCCGCCAATCCGGCCGGGCTGATCACCGCGCTGGGCCTCGTGGTTGAAGCCAATATGCCCGCTGAATAATCAGCCAGACGGGAGCGGCTCGCGCCGCTCCCGCAACTGTTGATGGATGTTTTGGCAAATTCAGGCATAGTCGGCGCATGACCGCACACACCCCGACCCTTCGCAGCCTCGATCACGTCACCGACTGGGTGTTTGATCTCGATAACACGCTCTATCCGCGCAGCTGCAACCTGTTCGCGCAGATCGACATCAAGATCACCGAATATGTGATGGGGCTGACGCAGCTCGAATTCGACGCCGCGCGCCAGCTGCAGAAGGGTTATTATCGCGATTTCGGCACGACGCTGAACGGGCTGATGCACCAGCACAAGGTCGATCCCGATCATTTTCTCGATACGGTGCATGCCATCGACTATACGCCGGTGGATGCCCATCCCGACCTGGTGACGGCGATCGAGGCCCTGCCCGGCCGCAAGTTCATCCTCACCAATGGCGATACCGGCCATGCCCGGGCCGTGCTGGCCAAGCTGGGCGCGGCGCACCTGTTCGAGCATGTGCATGATATCCGCGCCATGGACTATCAGCCCAAGCCGCTCAAGCAGGCCTATGATGGCTTTTTCGCCCGGCATGGCATCGATCCGACCCGGGCCGTGATGTTTGACGACCTGGAAAAGAACCTGATGGTGCCCCATGATGTCGGCATGGCCACGGTGCAGGTCGTGGCAGGACCCGACTTCGTCCACGAGCAGGTGGAAGCCTGGGAGCTCGGCCGCGCCGTCGGCCCGCATGTGCATCATGTCACCGACGACCTGGCGAAATTCCTGCGCGAGCGACCCTGACTACATATTGTTCAGATGCAGCAGGTTGCCGTCGGGGTCTTTGAACCAGGCAGCCTTGAAGGCGCCGGCGACATGGATATCCCCGTCCCGCTCCATCATGTCGTAATGCTCGAACCGCACACCCTTTTCCTGCAGGCCGGCGATGATGGGGTCGAATTGGTTGCCCACGCCCCAGACCACGGCATTGGCCTGGTTGGTGCCGGCATATTCGGAGACGTAGAGCACCAGCCTTGTCGTCCCGGTACGGTAAACGAGCACATTGCCATCGTCCGAGCGCAGGTCGAGCCCCAGAATGTGGCCATAGAAATGGCGGGCCCGATCAAGCGTGGTGACGGCGAGAATGGCAGCGGAATCGATATCCTTGAGCATGGTGGCGCGCCGGCGTTGGGCGATGAGAGATCAGCCTAGTCCCGTGGAACCAGACCGTCCAGCCGCGGCTTTACAGGCTGGCGGCCCCGGCGTAAGACCGGAACATTCATCGGCGGTTACCGATGGAGGGAGGGCGGCCCGGCGCCGCGCAACAGCAGGACATTTTCATGGAATATCGTCGTCTCGGCAAATCGGGCCTCAAGGTCAGTGAAGTGTCCCTGGGGAGTTGGGTCACCTTTTCCAAACAGGTCGACCATAGCGAAGCCATGGCGCTGATGAGCCTGGCCTATGATGAAGGCGTCAATTTCTTCGACAATGCCGAAGGCTATGAGGCCGGCGAGTCGGAAACCCTGATGGGTGCGGCGCTCAAGGACCTCGGCTGGAGCCGGGACAGCTTTGCCGTCTCGTCCAAGGTGTTCTGGGGCGGCAGCAAGCCGACGCAAAAGGGCCTCAGCCGCAAGCATGTCACCGAGGCGTGCCACGCCGCGCTCAAGCGCCTGCAGGTGGATTATCTCGACCTCTATTTCTGCCACCGCCCCGATATCGAGACGCCGATCGAGGAAACCGTCTGGGCCATGCATAACCTCGTCACCCAGGGCAAGATCTTGTACTGGGGCACGTCGGAGTGGAATGCCCAGCAGCTGACCGAGGCCTGGGCCGTGGCGCGCGATCTCAAGATCACCGCACCAGTGATGGAGCAGCCGCAATATAACCTGTTCACCCGCGAAAAGGTCGAGCACGATTATCTGCCGCTCTATGACCTGATGGGCCTGGGCACGACGATCTGGTCGCCGCTGGCCTCGGGCGCGCTGACCGGCAAGTATAATGACGGCATCCCCGAGGACAGCCGCTTCAACCTGCCCGGCTATGAATGGCTGAAAAAGGCCTGGACCAGCCCCGAAGGCCAGGCCAAGCTGGAAAAGGTCAAGCAGCTGGCCGGCCTGGCCAAGGATATCGGCCTGCCGATCCACCATCTGGCGCTGTTGTGGTGCCTGCACAATCCGCGCGTCTCAACGGTGATCCTGGGCGCGTCCAAGACGAGCCAGCTGGCAGACAATCTGGCTTCGCTCAAGTCAAAGGACAAGCTGACGCCGGACGTGATCGACAAGATCGAAGCCATTATGGGCAACAAGCCCAAGCCCTTCGAGACCTACTAGGCTCCACGCTCGCGGTCGACTTCCTCCCCATGGGGAGGGAGACGACGGCACGTTCGGTCGCATATCTATTCCCCGCCTCCCCGCGCAGGGCTATCATTACGCCATGACTGACCTTCCCGGGCGCCGTCCGCCGCCCCTTCCCGACACCACGCCCAGCTTCCGTGAGCGCATCGGCAATCTGCGCCATCTCGGGCGCCTGCTGGCGCAGATCTGGCGCACCAGCAAGGCGCTGACCGCGGCCAGCATCGGCCTGCGGCTCGTAGCGGCGCTGCAGCCCATCGCCATGCTCTATGTCGGCAAGCTGCTGATCGACGCCGTGGTGGCACTGACCACGGTGCCGGCGCCGGGGCCGGGCTTTGCCGACTGGTGGGCCAGCGGCTTGCTGACACCCGTCGCCGTGCTGCTGGCGGTGGAACTGGGCCTGGTGCTGGTGTCCGACCTGCTGAACCGGATTACCGGGCTGGTCGATGCGGTGCTCTCGGAACTGCATTCCAATACGGTCAGCGTCGAGCTGATGGCCCATGCCGCGCGGCTCGATCTCGTGCATTTCGAATCGGCCGAATATCAGGACAAGCTGGAGCGCGCCCGGCGCCAGGCGGCGGGGCGCAATGCCCTGCTCAGCCAGATGTTCGGCCAGGCGCAGGACATCATCACCGTGGCAACGCTGGCGGCGGGGCTGTTCGTCTATGCGCCCTGGCTGATCCTGCTGCTGCCGGTGAGCTTTGTGCCGGCCGTATGGGGCGAGGCAAGGTTCAACACGCTGGCCTATATGCTCAGCCGCTGGCGCACGCCGGAGCGGCGCGAGCTCGAATATATCCGCCATGTCGGGGCCAGCGCCGAGACGGCCAAGGAGATCAAGCTGTTCGGCCTGGGCGGGTTCCTGATCGAGCGGTTCAGGACGCTGGCCCAGGGCATCTTTCTCGACAATCGCCGCATTGCCACCCAGCGCGCCTTCTGGGGCGCGCTGTTCGCGGCGATCTCGACGCTGACCTATTATGGTGCCTATGGCTTTATCGTCTGGCGGACCATCATCGGCGATTTCTCGATCGGCGACCTTGCCTTCCTGTCGGGCTCGTTTCTGCGGCTCAATGGCCTGTTCCAGAAGCTGCTGCTGGGCTTTACCCAGATTGCCGGCCAGTCGATGTATCTTGATGACCTGTTCTCCTTCTTCGAGATCGAGCCATCCATCGTTTCGGCGGCCCAGCCCAAGCCGTTTCCCGAGCCGATCCAGGCCGGCGTGGTGTTTGAGAATGTTGGCTTCCGCTATCCCGATACCGACACCTGGGCGCTGCGCCATCTGAACTTTGCCCTCAAGACCGGCGAGACGCTGGCTCTGGTGGGCGAGAATGGCGCGGGCAAGACCACCATCGTCAAGCTGCTGACCCGGCTCTATGACCCCGACGAGGGCCGCATCACGGTGGACGGCATCGATCTCAAGGATTTTGCCGTGGGCGATATCCATGCCCATATCGGGGTAATCTTCCAGGATTTCATCCGCTACAGTTTTTCCGCACGCGACAATATCGGCGTGGGCCGTATCGAGGCGCAGCAGGACATGGCCCGCATCGAGGATGCCGCCGAGCGGAGCCTTGCCGATGCGGTAATCACCAAGCTGCCGCTCGGCTATGACCAGCAATTGGGGCGGCTGTTCAAGAAGGGGCGCGACCTCAGCGGCGGGGAATGGCAGAAAGTGGCCATTGCCCGGGCCTATATGCGCGATGCCGGGCTGATCATCCTCGATGAACCCACCGCGGCGCTCGACGCCAAGGCGGAAGCCGAGGTATTTTCCCGCTTCAAGAGCCTGGCCGCCGGAAAGACCGCCGTGATCATCTCGCACCGGTTTTCGACCGTGCGCATGGCCGACCGCATTCTGGTGCTCGAGAATGGGGCGATCCTCGAGGCGGGCACCCATGCCGAACTGGTGGCGCTGGGCGGCCATTATGCCGAGCTGTTCGACCTGCAGGCGGCGGGGTATCGTTGACCGTGACGGTCATTCTGGCTGGCCCGAGCACGGCCCGTTAACGCCCCGGCGGGGCTCATCTTGCATATTTGCACATTCTCGCTTATATATGCGGCATACGTTTTTGCGCATCAAAGCTGCCGACTATCGGCTTTCCTGATTTTTGCGAGCGTGTTGTACCGATCGGCATGGTGCCGGGCGGTCGCGACGCATTGGCTGCATGACCTGCGCCTGCATCGCGTTCTTCGAGCATGGCCAGCCTGATGGGCGGCCCAACAAATAAGACGGGTCACGGCAAAAGCCGGACCGAATGAGAGATAATGATACAGTTTGATTTCCAGGCGCCTGCCGCGCTTTACCTTGGCAGCGACTGGCACGTGGCGGAGGCTCAAGGGTCCCGCAGATTTCGTACCGCAGCCCAGGCCCTCCGCTTCGCCATAGAAGAGGCGGCCCCGGTCAGTCTCAAAGGCGCAAGCCTCGAACTGGACGGCAGGCGCCACAGCAACGACCAGATGATCTGGCTCTACCGGAGCCCCGATTATCCGCTGCCGCGCAAGAAGCTGCACAAGCCAAGCCGGGCCCGTTCACGGGTTGTCGC
>CAXBHD010000242.1:0-5031 GCA_963975335.1 uncultured Devosia sp.
CTTCGTCAGCCAGCAGATCCACTATACGCTGCATTCGCGCGAAGCCGAATATGAGCTGGTGCCAATCAGCGGGGATCAGGGCCTGGGCATCCTGGTCTGGTCGCCTTTGGCCGGCGGGCTGCTCTCGGGCAAATATCGCCGCGATGGCGGGCCGGAAGCGGGTCGCCATGTCGGGGGCTTCCGCGAGCCGCCGGTGCCCGACTGGAACCGGCTCTATGACATTGTCGACGTGCTGGTGGCCATTGCCGATGAACGCGGCGTGTCGGGGGCGCAGGTCGCCTTGGCCTGGACGCTGGGCCGGCCGGGGGTGACCTCGGTGATCATTGGCGGGCGCAGCGAAGCGCAGTTTGCCGATAACCTCGCCGCGGCCGATCTCAGCCTGAGCCCACAGGAGCGCGCCCGGCTCGATGCGGTCAGCCAGCCGCCGCTGCTCTATCCCTATTGGCACCAGACCTTTACCGCCAATGACCGGCTGGGCCCGGTGGATGCCGATCTCCTTGCCCCCTATGTGGAAGAGTTCAAGCGTGGCTGATTTTCTCTATGCGCCCTATAATCCGGTGACCGTGCCGATCGCGCGGGGCGGGCTGTTTGCCGTGCGCCGCGTCTATTGCGTGGGCCGCAACTATGCCGAGCATGTGGTGGAAATGGGCAATGACACGCGCGATCCGCCCTTCTTTTTCACCAAGCCGACCGATGCGGTGGTGGTGGGCGGCGCGCCCATCCCCTATCCGCCCCGGACGGCCGACTTGCACCACGAAATCGAGCTGGTCGTGGCCATCGGCCAGGAAGGCGCCGACATCGCCGCCGCCGCCGCGCTCAACCATGTCTATGGCTATGCGGTGGGTCTGGACATGACGCGGCGCGATCTGCAGGCGCTGGCCAAGAAGCAGGGGCGCCCCTGGGACATGGCCAAGGGTTTTGATTTTTCCGCGCCGGTCGGCACGATCGAGCCGGCCAGTGCCATCGGCCATCCCGATCGCGGCGCCATCACGCTGCGCGTCAATGGCGTGGAGCGGCAGCGCGGCGATCTCAGCGACCAGATCTGGAGCGTGGCCGAGACCATTTCCTATCTCAGCGGCCTCGTGACGCTGCGGGCGGGCGATCTCATCATGACCGGCACGCCGGCCGGGGTGGGCGCGGTGGCGCGCGGCGATGTGCTCGAGGGCGCCATTGCCGGGGTCGGCAGCGTGCGCACGACCATCAGCCCATGACCGTCTGGTCGCCCCAGCAGGATGCGGCGCTGCTGGCCGTTTCGGCCTGGCTCAAGGACCGGGACGGGCCGCAGGTCTTCCGCCTGTTCGGCTGGGCCGGCACGGGCAAGTCGACGCTGGCCGTGCATCTGGCACAGGATGTGCGATCGGTCAAATATGCCGCCTTTACCGGCAAGGCGGCCCTGGTCATGCGCAAGCGCGGCTGCAAGGGCGCACAGACCATTCACAGCCTGATCTATACTTTGGTCAGCGAAAAGGATGGCGAGCCGCGCTTCGTGCTCGATGATGAAAGCCCGGCCGCCGATGCCGATCTCATCGTCATCGACGAGGTGTCGATGGTGGACGAGCAGCTGGGGCGCGACCTCTTGAGCTTTGGGGTCAAGGTGCTGGTGCTGGGCGATCCCTTCCAGCTGCCGCCGGTGCAGGGGGCGGGCTTCTTCACCGCCGAGGAACCTGACATCATGCTGACCGAAATCCACCGCCAGGCGGCGGATAACCCGATCATCCACCTTTCCATGCAGGTGCGCGAGGGCGGCTTTCTCGAGCGCGGCAGCTATGGCGAATCGGTGGTGGTGGGGCGCGACAATGTCGACCGCAATGCGGTCATGCTGGCCGATCAGGTGCTGGTGGGCCGCAACAAGACGCGGCTGCAGTATAATGACCGGCTGCGCGAGCTCAAGGGCCTGCCCTTCCATGAACCGGTCGAGGGCGACCGCATGGTCTGCCTCAGGAACAATCCGCGCAAGAAACTGCTCAACGGGCAGATCTGGATCGTCACCGAGGTGACGCGGCGCTCAAACGGCAAATATTCGCTGCTGCTGGGCGCCGACGAGGGCAAGGGTGAGGCCAAGGTGCTCACCCACAAGGCCTTCTTTGCCGGCGAGGAAGATGCGATGAGCTGGCCCGAGCGGCGCCAGTTCGACGAATTCACCTTTGGCTATTGCCTGACCGTGCACAAGGCGCAGGGCAGTCAGTGGGACAATGTCTATCTGTTCGACGAGAGCTTCGTGTTTCGCGAGGAGCGGGCGCGCTGGCTCTATACCGGCATTACCCGCGCCGCCGAAAAGATCACGGTGGTCTCGTGACCCTGCTCTCGGTGCGGCATGAAACGGTCTATCGCTACGCGCGGCCGGTCAAGTTCGGCGACCATCGCATGCTGGTGCGGCCGCGCGACAGTTCCGAGCAGGTGCTGGAAAGCTTTGGTCTCGCCATTGAGCCCAAGCCGGAGGGCCTGCGCTGGATCCATGACGTGTTCAGCAATGGCATTGCCATTGCCAGTTTTGGCGAGGCGGCCGAGGAATTGCGCATCGTCGCCAATATGGTGCTCAACCATATGCCCGAACTGACGCCGGCCTTCGAGATGGAGGCGCGGGCCAAGAATTTCCCCTTCGATTATGGCGATGTCGACGCCATTGACCTGGCGCCCCATCTGCGGCGGCAGTTTCCGGCGGAAACCGAGGTGGATGCGTGGGCCAAACGCTTTCTTGATCCGCGCGGTGTTACCGGCACGGGGCATCTGCTGGCCACCATGACCATGGGCATCAAGGAGAGCTTTACCTATCTGCGCCGTCCCGATCCGGGCACGCAGCGCCCGTCGATGACGCTGAGCACGCGGGCCGGCACCTGCCGCGATTTTGCGCTGCTGATGATTGAGGCGGTGCGTTCGCTGGGCCTGGCCGCCCGCTTTGTCACCGGCTATCTCTATTCGCCGGCGCGCGACGGCAATCACCGCGGCGGCGGCGCCACCCATGCCTGGTGCCAGGTCTATCTGCCGGGCGCCGGCTGGGTCGAGTTCGACCCCACCAATGGCATTATCGGCACGCGCGACCTGATCCGGGTCGGGGTGGCGCGCGAGCCGCGTCAGGCCATTCCCATTTCGGGCACCTTTGTGGGCAAGAAGGACGATTATCTGGGCATGGATGTCGAGGTCATCGTCGAACGCGTCACCAGCCCGCAGGACAGCATGGGCTAATCCCGCGTCACGCTCACCGCATCTGTCGTCCATTCCTGCGCCCGGTCGGCATTGATGGCCTCGGTCCAGACCCGGATGGGCAGCGTGTTGACCTGGCCATAGATGGTGGCAAAGGCGGTATCGGCGGCGTCGCGGCCGACCCCGATGCGCACCATGCCATCGAGGGCGGCCATGCGGGTGGCGTCGAACAGATACCAGCGGTCGCCGAGATAGGCTTCAAAGACCGCATGGAAATCCTGCGGCTCGAGCTGCCAGGCATAGCAGGAGACAAAGCGGGCCGGGATGCCGAGCGCGCGGCAAAAGGTAATGCCCAGATGGGCAAAGTCGCGGCAGACGCCGGCCCGCAGGGCAAAGGTATTGGCGGCGGTGGTGGTGGTGTCGCTGGTGCCGAAGAGGTAATCGACTTCGCCATTGATCCAGTTGCAGATTTCCACGACGCGCCCGAAGCCGGGCTCGATATTGCCGAATTGACGATTGGCAAAGCGGGCCAGCTGGTCACTGGGGCAGTAGCGCGAGGGATTGAGAAAGGGCAGGGTATCGAGCGGCAGCTTGGCGATCGGCACTTCATGGATCACGGCGGGGGCGCGATGGAGCGCATCAAGCTCGATCTGGGCCTCATAGCGCAGCGTCACCTGGCCCTGCGGCACGGTCAGCCGCAGATAGCGGTTGCCGCTTTCCTCGGCGGTCTTTTCGTCGGCGGGCAGGTCGGGCGTAATGGTCAGCCGCTCGCTGACCACGCGCTGGCGGCCGCCGCGCATGGCCTCGATATTGAAAATCAAGGTCGTCGTGTCAAAGACGTCGTAGCTGATCTCGCACCCCAGGGATAAACGCACGGCGCATCCTTCTCGTCTTTGATTGTCGCAATGCGGTGCGTCGCGCCTCTTGGCGGGTTGGCAGGCACTGTCATGGCTACAATACCATGCCGACGCAAAGGTTTCATGGCCTGGTCGGACCGGGTTGTGTACTGATTGCATGGCCGCCGCGCTGCGCGTCGGAATCGGGCCCAAATTCGCCGTCTTGCCGCGCCAGAGTGGGCGGGCAAGCGCTTGCCGAACGCGGGCGCATACTCCATCTTGGCGATAGAGATTAATTTCCCGCCAGGTCCACAGCCAGCCCCGGAGGCATTATGCACCACGAAATCCCCCTGATCACGACGATCGTTGCGGGTCTGGTGCTAGCCTATATTTTCGGGATGATCGCGCATCGGCTCAAAATGCCGCCGCTGGTGGGGTATCTGTTTGCCGGCATTCTGGCGGGGCCCTATACGCCCGGCTTTGTCGCCGACCAGGCGCTGGGAGCCGAGCTGGCCGAGCTGGGCGTGATCCTTTTGATGTTCGGGGTGGGGCTGCATTTTTCGCTCAAGGACCTGATGAGCGTGCGGGCGCTGGCCATTCCGGGCGCCCTGGTGCAGATCGGTTTTGCCACATTGCTGGGCCTGGGCCTGGCGAGCCTGATGGGCTGGAGCCTGGGTGCCGGCCTGCTGTTCGGCCTGGCCTTGTCGGTGGCGTCCACCGTGGTGCTGCTCAAGGCCCTGCAGGAGCGGCGCCTGATCGAGACCGAACGTGGCCGCATTGCGGTGGGCTGGCTGATCGTGGAAGATCTGGCCATGGTGCTGGCGCTGGTCATGGTGCCGGCCATTGCCAGCCTCAATGGCGATACGGGCGTGCATGATCCCTTCGTGTCCTTCGTCACGCGCCTGGCCGGCGTCGATATCGGCGTCTGGGGCATATTGGGGCTGACCGTGCTCAAGGTGGCGGCCTTTGTCGGCTTCATGCTGGTGGTGGGCCGGCGGGTCATTCCCTGGGCGCTGCATGGCACTGCCCATACCGGCAGCCGCGAGCTGTTTCG
>CAXBHD010000243.1:0-5027 GCA_963975335.1 uncultured Devosia sp.
ATCCTTGTGTTATTAAGCCAAGCGGTGAATTCGGGCATAAAATCGTGTTACCGGAACCATAAGTCAACTGGCAATAGGGCTGAATTTGAGGCCCCTTGCCGCATTGAAACGTCGGTCCGGGCTTGCCCGTCTGAACCCAGCATACACCTTTTTGGTTCCCCGAGAAAGCGCATCGCATGACCAGTGTAAACAGCTCCATACTTGCCGTCGGCACCGGCCCGGCCGCCCGCGACATCGCCATTGCCCGGCGCAGCGGCGCCGCGCCGGGCCTGTTCTGGCTGGGCGGCTTCCGTTCGGACATGGCGGGGTCCAAGGCCATGGCGCTTGATGGCCTGGGGGCCGAACGCGGGCTGGCCGTCACGCGCTTTGATTATTCCGGGCACGGGATATCGGGCGGCGATTTCAACGCGGGCACGATCAGCCGCTGGCTGGAAGAGGCCGCGGCGGTCTATGCGACGACGGCCGGTCCGCAGATCATTGTCGGCTCATCCATGGGCGGCTGGATCGCCCTGCTGCTGGCGCGGGCCCTGCTGGCCGCCGGCACGCCGGCCAGGGGCCTCGTGCTGGTCGCCCCGGCCCCCGACATGACGCATGAGCTGATGTCGCCCAATTTTACGTTGCAAGAACACCAGCAGCTGCAGGCCCAGGGCTATGTCGAGCAGCCCAGCCAATATTCGGACCAGCCCTATCGCATCACCAAGGCGCTGCTCGATGATGGCGAGCAGCACCTGCTGTTCGGCAGCGTCATCGAGACGGGCTGCCCGGTCACCATCCTGCAGGGCGGGCAGGACCCGGACGTGCCGCCGGCTCATGCCATCAAGCTGGTCACCCATATCCTGCACGATCCGGTGACGCTGACGCTGATTCCCGATGGCGATCACCGCCTCAGCCGGGACGAGGACCTGGCGCGCCTCAGGGACGCCGTATTACGGCTGGTCGAGGCGCCATAGCGCGCAGCGTCAGCGGGGCGCCCGGCCTCGGCGGCATGGTTGATTGTGAAGGCCAGATGCAATATCGCCACGGTATCGGGCAGCGGGGGTCGTGAGATGAGCGAACTGGCAATTTTCAGTGGCAGCGCCCATCCCGACCTGGCCCAGGACATATGTGACCAGCTCGGCGTGCCGCTGCGGCCGACGCGGCTCAAGCGCTTTTCCAATGACTGCCTCGAAGTGCAGCTGCAGGCCAATTGCCGCGAACAGGATGTCTTCATCATCCAGCCGCTCAGCGCGCCGGTGCAGGACAATCTGATGGAATTGCTGCTGATGCTGGACGCCGCCCGCGGCGCTTCGGCCGCGCGCATCACCGCCGTCATCCCCTATTTTTCCTATGCCCGCTCGGACAAGAAGGACGCGCCGCGCATTTCGCTGGGCGGCCGGCTGGTTGCCGATCTGCTGGCCACGGCGGGCGCCAATCGCGTCCTGACCATGGCGCTGCATTCGCCGCAGGTACATGGCTTTTTCAGCGTGCCGGTCGATCAGCTGCATGCCCTCGATGAGCTGGCCCGGCATTTCGGGCGCTATGACCTCAGCAATGCCGTGGTGGTGTCGCCCGATCTGGGCAATGCCAAGAATGCGGCCGCCTTTGCCAAGCGGCTCGGCCTGCCCGTCGCCGCGGCCGCCAAGGAACGGCTGGACGATACCACGGTCAAGATCACCACGCTGATCGGGGAGGTGCGCCACCGCGACGTCATCGTGCTCGACGATGAAATTGCCAGTGGCGGTTCGATTCTCGAACTTCTCGCGCATTTGCGCGCGCATGGGGCGCGCTCGGTGCGGGTCGCCACCACGCATGGCATCTTTGCCGGCGCCAGCGTGGAGCGGCTGGCAGGCGAGGCCGATATTGCCGAAATCGTCTGCACCAGCACCGTGCCGATCGCGGCCAGCAAGCATGTGCCCAAGCTGACCGTGCTGTCGGTGGCGCCGGCCTTTGCCGAGGCCATCCGGCGCATCAATAGCGGGGAGTCGGTCAGCGCGCTGTTTTATGCGGAGCCACAGGCGCTCAAGGCCACCGGCACGGCAGGCTAGGCCTCACCGCGTCGTGAGCTTGCTTTTCTGCAGGCCCTGGGCATCGAAATTGTCGGGCGCCAGCCAGCGTTCATATTCGGCGCGCAAAGCCGGCCATTCGCCATCAATGATGGAGAACCAGGCGGTGTCGCGGCTCTCGCCCTTGACGATGCGGTCCTGACGGAAGAGGCCTTCATACTGGAAGCCGAAACGGCGCGCCGCGGCCTTGGACGGCTCGTTGCGGTCATTGCATTTCCACTCGAAGCGCCGATAGCCCAGATCGTCAAAGGCGTGGCGGGCGAACAGGAACAGCGCTTCGGTGGCCAGCGGCGTGCGCGCCATGGGCAGGCCCCAATAGACGCCGCCGATCTCGATCGAGGCATGTTCGGGAAAGATGCGCATCCAGGCCTGCTGCCCGACAACGGCGTCATTGCGCTGGTCGATGATCGCCACATAGCGGTCGGGACCGGTGCTCAGGGCCTGGATACGCGCCTCCAGCTCGCTCACGCTGTGCGGTGCATGGCTGAACAGCCAGCGATAGCGCTCGGGCCCGCCGGGCAGGGTCGAGACCGCAAACAGCCCCTCGGCATGGTGCGGCGCGAGCGGTTCGAGCCGCACATAGCGACCGTTGAGAACCCTGTCGGGCGGGGCGGACCTGGCGGGCAGCGGTGCCGTCATGAGCGGGTCTCCAGGACCTGGGCCAGGCCCTCGCGATAGGTCGGGTAGAGCAGCTCGATGCCCAGCGCCTGCTTGATGGCGGCATTGGAACAGCGCTTGTTGTCGGCATAAAAGCTGGCCTGCATCGGCGTCATGGGCGCGGTGGCAAAATCCTGCTCGGGCGGCGGCGCCATGCCCAGCAGCGCGGCGGCATGGACAATGACGTCCTGGGGCGGGGCGGGTTCGTCATCGCTGAGATTGAACGTGCCGTCGAGCCGGGCGGCAGCCGCCAATTGGGTGATGCGGGCAATGTCATCGACATGGATGCGGTTGAAGACCTGGCCGTGCTTGACGATGCGGCGCGAGGAGCCGTCCTCGAGCTTGTCAAAGGTCGAGCGGCCGGGGCCATAGATGCCGGCCAGCCGCAATATGGTCAACGGCACGCCCCGCTGGGCGGCATAATCGCGCCAGGCCTCTTCGGCGGCGACCCGGCGATCGCTGCGCTCATTGCGCGGCACCAGCGGCGCGGTTTCATCGATCCAGGCGCCGCCGAAATCCCCATAGACCCCGACGGTGGAATAATAGCACAGCCATTGCAGCCCTTGGGCCGCATCGAGATCGGCGCGGTGATGGACAAGGGCCGGATCGCCATCGGCGCCGGGGGCAATGGAAAACACCACATGGCTTGCCGCGCGCAGGTCCGGGCCCAGCGTGGGGCCGGACGCGGTGCCATCGAAGAGATGGGTGCGCAGGCCAAGGGCCTTTAGCCGCTCGGCCTTTTCTGCGCTGCGAACGGTGCCCCCGATGTGATCATATTGGCCTGAAAGGTTGTACGAGATCGAGGCTGCTGTGGCCGAAAAGCCGAGGCCGAAAAAGAAAGCGTTCATGCGATATCCACGGTCCATTCGCGCGCCACGTCGGGGTCGGTTTCGCCGGGCAGGCAGGTCAAGCTGAGATGGGCGGCCCGCACCGGATCGAGCCGCCGCAATGCCCAGATGGCGGCGCCGCGCACCAGGGCATTGTCATCGCTAAGCCGCGCCTCGACCAGCGGCACAAGGCCAGCATCGCCCGAATTGCCGATGCCGATCAAGACATTGCGCAGAAATCGGCTGAGCCCGATGCGCTTGACCGGCGAGCCGGCAAACAGGCTGCGAAAGCCGGCATCGTCGAGCTGGACCAGATCGGCCAGAGCCGGCCGTTCGAGATCGGCGCGGGCCTGCAGCCTGGCCTCGCGGCTCTCGGAGGCAAACTTGTTCCAGGGACAGACGGCCAGGCAATCGTCGCAGCCATAGATGCGATTGCCCATGGGCACGCGGAATTCGAGCGGAATCTGGGCCTTGTGCTCGACCGAGAGATAGGCCAGGCACCGCCGCGCATCGAGCTGGAAGGGCGCGGGAAAGGCCTTGGTCGGGCAGATATCGAGGCATCTGGTGCAGGAGCCGCAGCTTTCGGGATGGGGTTTATCCCCGGGCAGGTCGGCCGCGGTTACAATGGCGCCCAGGAACAGCCAGGAGCCGAAATCGCGGCTGACCAAAACGGTATGCTTGCCCTGCCAGCCCAAGCCCGCCGCCTCGGCCAGCGGCTTTTCCATGAGCGGGGCGGTATCGACGAAGACCTTGACCGCCGCGCCGGAGCGCCGCGCCAATAGGCCCGCCAGTTCCTTGAGCTTGCCCTTGATGATCTCGTGATAGTCGCGATTGCGGGCATAGACGGAAATGGCGCCCAGGCTGGGCTCGTCCAGCAGCGCCAGCGGGTCCGATTGCGGGCCGTAATTGATGCCGAGCAGGATAACCGATTTGGCCTCGGGCCAGAGCATGGTGGGACTGCCGCGCCGGGAGGCGGTGTCGGCCATCCAGTCCATGTCGCCATGCCAGCCGGCTGCCAGGGCCGTGCGCAGCTTTTCGGGCAGGTCGGGCCGCGCATCGGCAGCGGTGATGCCAAAGCTCTCAAAGCCGAGCGCCGCGGCGCGGGCGCGCAGTTCGGCAACGAGCCTGTCTTGCGGCAATGTGGCTATGGCAACCAATGGGACCTCATGGCGAGCCTGTCGATCCACGAGGTCGGGCAGGCCGATCTCGCCACGACCTCGTCCTTGGACGTGCTCAGGATGAGGTCTACTGCATTATCGGCCAAAGTGCCAAAAGATCAAAAATCGAGGTCGGCATAGCCCCGGTGCGGCGGCATGGCGAGCACCCGGTCATTGAGCAGGGTGCGGAAGGCGGGGCGCGACTTGATGCGCGAATACCAGTCACGGGTTTCCCCGGCCTTGCCCCAGTCGATATCGCCCAGATAGTCCAGGGTGGACAAATGCGCCGCCAGCGCAAAATCGGCCAGGGTCAGGTCATCGCCGGTCAGCCAGGAGCGGTTGGC
>CAXBHD010000244.1:0-5021 GCA_963975335.1 uncultured Devosia sp.
ATGACGCCAGCGGCCGCTGGGGCCTTGTCACCCTTGTGGATGGTCCAGGCGCGGCTTTCCTTGGGACCGACGGTGAAATAGGTCTGCAGGCCGAGCAAGGCATAGGCTTCGCGGATCAGCCGGTTGAGGCCGGCCTCGTGCAGGCCCAGTGATTCGAGATATTCATTGCCTTCGGCATCGGGCAACTGGGCGAGCTGGGACTCGATCTCAGCCGAGATCACCACCACGCCGGCATCGTGTGCCTTGGCATAGTCTTCCACCAGCTTGCTCATGGCATTGCCGGTGGCGGCCGAGCCCTCATCGACATTGCAGACATAGAGCGCCGGCTTGGAGGTCAGCAGCTGCAATTCCTGGAAGGCCTTTTCTTCCTCGGCGTCGCGCTTGACGAAACGGGCGGACTTGCCCTCGCGGAGCAGGACCAGCGCGCGATCGATCAGCTCGAGCGTCAGCTTGGCATCCTTGTCGCCCTGCTTGGCTTTCTTCTCGACGCCATTGCGGCGCTTTTCGAGGCTTTCCAGATCGGCCAGCATCAGCTCGGTCTCGACTACCTCAGCGTCGGCCAGCGGATCGACCTTGTTGGCGACGTGGATCACATTGCCGTCCTCAAAGCAGCGCAGCACATAGGCGATGGCGTCGCATTCGCGGATATTGGCGAGGAACTGGTTACCCAGGCCCTCGCCCTGGCTCGCGCCCTTGACCAGGCCGGCAATGTCGACAAAGCTCATGCGGGCGGGCTGGACATTGATCGACTTGCCGATCTCGGCCAGCCGGTCCAGCCGGGCATCTGGCACGGACACTTCACCGACATTGGGTTCAATCGTGCAAAATGGGAAATTGGCGGCCTGGGCGGCAGCCGTGCGGGTCAGCGCGTTGAAAAGAGTCGACTTGCCAACATTGGGCAGGCCGACGATGCCCATCTTGAATCCCATGGGGAATGCTCCGGAATTTGTTAGCCTTCACTTGGTTCGGATAGGAACAGAAGTCAATGCGTTGCGGGGCAAAGCCCGCTTGTCGCGGGGCCCATTGCAGCCTATTACCGCTACCATTCCAGTTTCTCACCCCATCGCCGGAGGCGTCGCATGACCCTTTTCTTCACCCTGGTCATTCTGGCCGTCCTGATCGCCGCCGCCGCATGGTGGTATTATCGCGGTCGTCACATGGGCTCATTTGCGCAGGCGATCGGCATGGCGCCCGCCATTCCCGAGGCCAAGCCGCAGGGCGCCATTCCCATGCTCAAGATGCCGACGGCCAAGGGCTGGGAGCCCGGTGAAAAGCCCGATGTGGCCGGCAGCCTCAAGGTCACGCCCTTTGCGCTCAATCTCAAGCATCCGCGCTGGGCCTATGTGCTGCCCAATGGCGATGTGCTGATCGCCGAATCGGCTGGCATTCCCGGCACGCCCAAAAATGTGCGCGACTATGCGATGAACCGGGTCATGGCCCGGGCCGGCGCGACACGTCCGAGCGCCAACCAGATTACCCTGCTGCGCGATGCCGATGGCGATGGCGTGCCGGAACTGCGCGAAGTGTTCATGAGCGGGCTCAACCAACCCTTCGGGATGGCGCTGGTGGGTGACCAGCTCTATATCGGCAATACCGACAGTGTGGTGGCCTTCCCCTATGAAACCGGCCAGACCAAGATTACCGCGCCGGGCCGCACGCTGATGACGATGAAGCCGGGCGGCCACTGGACGCGCAATCTCATCGCCAGCGCCGATGGCAGCAAGCTTTATGTGGCCGTCGGTTCCAAGAGCAATATTGCCGAGAATGGCCTCGAGGAAGAGGTTGGTCGCGCCTGTATCTATGAGCTTGACCTGGTGACCGAAAAGCATCGGGAATTCGCCGGCGGGTTGCGCAACCCGGTCGGCATGGCCTGGGAGCCGGTCAATGGCATGCTGTGGACGGTCGTCAATGAGCGCGACGGGCTGGGTGATGAAACCCCGCCGGACTATCTGACCTCGGTCAAGGATGGCGGCTTTTACGGCTGGCCGTTCAGCTATTGGGGCCAGACGGTGGACGACCGGGTGCCGCAGAACGCTGCGCTGGTGGCCAAGGCGTCGGCACCTGATTATGCGCTGGGCGGCCATACGGCCTCGCTTGGTCTGTGCTGGCTGCCCGAGAACACGCTGCCGGGCCTGCCCGCCGGCATGGTGATCGGCCAGCATGGGTCGTGGAACCGCTCCAAGCTCAGCGGCTACAAGGTCATCCTGGTACCCTTCGCCAATGGCAAGCCAAGCGGCCAGCCCATCGATATCCTCACCGGCTTCCTGGCCGATGATGAAAAAGTCTCGCACGGGCGTCCCGTTGGCGTGGCCGTGGCCAAGGATGGCGCATTACTGGCGGTGGACGATGTCGGCGACGCGGTTTGGCGCGTCACCGCGGCCTAGAACCGGCTGCAGAGCGAAAAGCACGGCGCGTCAACTTCCGGTTGGCGCGCCGTTTCTGTCAGTAGTGGAAAGGCCTTGCTCGACGTGCCGAGACCTCATGCCGGGGGCAGGAATTCGATGCCGTAGCGTTGTGCTGCAGCCATCAATACCGGCAGATTGGGCTGTCCGTCGACGGGGGTCGTGAATGCTGCATCGATGGCGTCGCCAGCCTCGATGAAGAAGTTCTCGTGGAAGCCGCCTGGCGAATTGATGATCAGCATGCGCGCATTGGTGGATCCGATATTGCGGAAAGCATGGGCCTGACCGCGCTGGATCAGCACATGGTCGCCCGGACCAGCCGTCACCTGCCGGTCGTGGTGGAGAAATTCATACGAGCCCTCGAGAACGTAAAATAACTCTTCGTCAGCGTTTTGACGGTGCGGCGGGGTGCCGGCTCCCGGCGCGGTGGTAATTTCCACCAGCGAATAGGCGCCCGAGGTCTCCGAGCCGGTTGCCAGGAAGTTGATGATGTTGCCAAGCAGGTGAACGCGATTGGTGGGTTGATTGCGCAGGGTGGCGGCTTGCATTTGTGGGGCTCCTAAAGGTATTTTGTGAAAATGACGTCTCGTTATGAGATGTTTGTCTCATAAGGAAGCGGATTTGACGAGTCAAGTGAGTTCGGAGCGGGTCAATCAGAAGCAGAGGACCCGAGCAGCCTTGTTGAAGGCTGCACGGGAGCTGATGGAGCGCCAGCCTGCGCCCACGCTGCAGGAAATCGCGGACCACGCGACAATCTCGCGGGCCACGGCCTATCGCTACTATTCCGACGTCGCGGTGCTGCTGCAGGAAGCTGCGCTGGACGGCATCGCCCAGCAGATCGAACAGCTCGAGCTATTCGCGCCGGCCGATGCCAAACTCAGTGTCGAGGTGCGGGTGTTACGCAATGTCGAACGCATTTTCGATTTCGTGCTTGAGAACGAAACAATGTTTCGGATTTTTCTGCGCGGCGTGGTGGCGGGGGAGGACCGGCCGGATCGTGGCGCCCGCCGCACCCGCTGGCTGGCGCAGGCGCTGGGGCCGGAGCGGGTCAGGCTGCCGGGCAAGATGTTCGACAGGGTCGTCTATGCGCTGTCGCTGCTCACCGGCATCGAAACGGTCGTTGTGACACGAGATGTATGCGGGCTCAGCGTCAAAGATAGCCGGGAGCTGGTGCAATGGACGGCGCGCGCCATCCTGACGGCCGCATTCACCGAAGCTGAACAGGCCGTCAGTCGCCCTTGAACAGCTTTTTGAGCATGTCGGCCATCGGTCCGCTGGTGGGCGTCGCCACCTGTGGCTTGGCCGGGCGGGCCTGGCGAATGTGGCTCTGGCCGTTGGCCGTCGCCTTTGCCGCGGTAGCGCCTGGCCTGGCCGGCTTGATGTCGGCCTCGTCGGCCGGCTTGAGGGCGAGCGCCAGCTTGTTCATGAAGCCGCTGTCATCGTCCTGGAGCAGCAGGCCCACATGCTGGCCGATCGCCTCGAGCAGGGGCTCGAGCCAGGCCTGATCAGCCTTGGCAAAGTCGCCCAGCACATGGTGGGTAACGTTTTCCTTGCCGGGATGGCCGATGCCCAGGCGGACGCGCTTGTAGTTCAGCCCGATCTGCGGATCGATCGAGCGCAGGCCATTGTGGCCGCCATTGCCGCCACCGATCTTGACGCGTACCTTGCCGGGCGCCAGGTCGAGTTCGTCATAGAGCACGATGATGTCGGCGGGCTCGATCTTGTAGAACTTGGCGACCTGCTGCACGCTGTCGCCGGAGCGGTTCATGAAGGTCTGCGGCTTGAGAAGGATGACCTTTTCGCCCGCGATCGTGCCCTCGGCGAGACTGCCAGAGTGCTTGGTGCGGAACGTGGTAATGCCGTGCTGGCGGGCTATGGCGTCAACTGCCATGAAGCCGATATTGTGGCGGTTGCCCTGATACTGGCTGCCTGGATTGCCCAGGCCGACAAGCAGTTTCATTGCTCACTCCGGAAACGAAAGAGGCGACCCGAAGGTCGCCTCGAACACAGACAGAATGCCTGCAGGTCGATTACTCGGCCTTGGCAGCAGGAGCATCGGCCTCTGCATCTTCTTCGCCAGCCGACTTGAGCGCCGACGGGGCAACGATGGTCGCGATGGTGAAATCGCGGTCGGTGATGGTCGGGGTCACGCCCTTTGGCAGGGTTACGGCGGAGATGTGGATCGAATCGCCGATGTCAAAACCGGTCATGTCGACGGTGATCTCTTCAGGAATGGCATCGGCAGGCGCCGAGACTTCCACGGTGTGACGCACGACATTGAGTGTACCGCCACGCTTGAGACCAGGGCTGGCTTCTTCATTAATGAAGTTCACATGCACCTGAACGGTCAGCTTGGTACCCTTGCCGACGCGGAGAAAGTCCACATGCAGCGGGAAGTCCTTGACCGGATCGAGCTGGTAATCGCGCGGGATCACGGTGTGCTTGGTGCCGTCCACATCAAGCTCGATGACGTGCGACAGGAAGCCGCCGGCATAGATGAACTTGTAGGCATCCTTGTAGGCGAGGGAGACGGTAACAGGAGCCTTCTTGTCACCGTAGATAACAGCAGGAACGAGTCCCTGACGACGCAGTTCGCGAGCGGCCCCCTTGCCAACTCCG